>NZ_JACTOJ010000003.1:0-333040 GCF_032335695.1 Clostridium sp. 19966 | reverse complement strand
AGAGTTTCTAGAACTTAAACGATAATATCAACATTTTAAAACATAGCCTCCCGAACTGAAGGAAGTTTTAAATCAGTGTAAAAATCAACACTGATTTAAAACAGAGCCTAATATAAAAAAACAAGGCCTCACCCTGAATGGCACACCATATTCAGTATCTCCACTTTTAATATATAAAATAATTGAGGAAATCATCTCTTTGTGAGCCGATTTCTTTTAATTATAAGTTTATAAAAAATTCAGCAAGGCTGAATTTTTACCCTAGCTTTTTAATTTTTAATTTTTAATCATTAGCTTATTCTTATCTATTTCTCTTTAAAGTAACTTTATCTTCATTGTGCAACAAGTCTCATACCTAAACAAAAGTAGCTTACGCCACACTTATCCTTCAGAGAATAGTTATATTTCTGCAACTAGATATCTAGTTATTATCAAAAACTTCCTTAAGCGTGCTACTTATATCTTTATCTACGTAAAATAAAAAGCTATGCTATAAACATTTCTGCCTATAGCATAGCTTTTTATCTTATAACTACTTTGTTTTAAAACAGAGCCTTTTTATACTGAAGCTATTTCAGTTACATCATAGCCAGCATCTTCTACTGCAAATTTTATATCTCCATCTTTAACTTCTTCTGAAGCTTCTATTAAAGCATTCTTATTTTCAAGGCTGACTTCCACATTAGAAACTCCTTTAACTTCCTTTAAAGCTTCTGTAACATGCTTTACGCAATGTCCACAGCTCATGCCTTCAATTGATATTTTCTTTTTCATATAAATCCCTCCAAATTAATTATTATATATATTAATAGGGTTTAAACCCTCTTAATCTCAATGCATTTAAAAGTACTGATACGGAGCTGAAGCTCATGGCTGCTGCTCCAATCATAGGACTTAGAAGGGGACCTCCAAATAAATATAATATCCCCATAGCAACAGGTATACCCAAAGTATTATACCCGAAGGCCCAGAAAAGATTTTCTTTAATATTTTTTATAGTCTGTCTGCTGAGCTTTACTGCAGTTATAACATCCATTATGTTGCTTCGCATAAGAACTATGTCTGCAGATTCCATAGCTACATCTGTGCCTGAGCCAATTGCTATTCCTATATCAGCTTGAGCTAGAGCAGGTGCGTCATTAATTCCATCCCCCACCATAGCTACCACTTTTCCTTCCTGCTGAAGCTTCTTCACTTCTTCTGCCTTATCCTTAGGAAGCACTTCAGATAGAACTCTGTCTATTCCCACCTGTTTTGCAATGGCTTCTGCTGTCTTTCTATTATCTCCAGTTATCATTGCTACTTCTATCCCCATATCATGAAGCTTTTTAACGGCTTCCTTGCTGCTCTCTTTTAAAGTATCAGCTACAGCTATTATTCCAGCAAGTTTACCTGCCAGCGCCACGTACATAGGTGTCTTTCCTTCGCCTGCTAGCTTTTCTGATATTTCATCTAAGCTAGAAATATCTATTTGTTTTTCAAGCATTAATTTTCTATTTCCTAGCAGCACAGAAGAATTTTCCAAAATGGTTTCTATACCATGTCCAGGTATTGCCTTAAAGGAATCCATCTTTAGAAGTTCAATATCTCTTTCCTCTGCCCCTCTAACTATAGCTTCACCCAATGGATGTTCAGAACCCTTTTCAGCAGAAGCAGCAAGCTTAAGAAGATATTCTTCCCCTATATCTCCATTTGCCACTATATCTGTAACTTTTGGTTTTCCTTCGGTAAGCGTACCTGTTTTATCAAACACGATAGTCTGAAGCTTGTGGCTCGTCTCCAAAGCTCCTCCACTCTTAAAAAGTACTCCATATTCTGCGCCTTTTCCTGTGCCTACCATTATAGCTGTAGGTGTGGCTAATCCAAGAGCACAAGGACACGCTATTACAAGCACAGATATAAATATTTTAAGAACAAAGGTAGTATTCTCCCCATAGAGATACCAAGCTAAAGATGAAAGTATAGCTAGGGTTATTACTGCAGGCACAAAATATCCAGATATTATGTCAGCCATCTTTGCGATAGGAGCCTTAGAACCCTGGGCTTCTTCAACAAGTCTTATTATCTGAGAAAGCGCAGTGTCTTTTCCTACTTTTGTGGCCTTATAAACAATGCTTCCATTCTTATTTATACTTGCTCCAATAACTTTATCTCCAGGAACCTTTTCCACTGGTATGCTTTCACCAGTTAACATGGATTCATCTATTGATGTGTTTCCTGCTAAAACCTCTCCATCTACAGGAAGCTTTTCTCCAGGTTTAACTACCACCATATCTCCAACTTCAACTTCATCTATGGAAATTTCTATTTCCTTTTCATCCCTCATTATCCTAGCAGTCTTAGGAGAAAGTCCCATAAGCTTTTTTATAGCATCAGAAGTTTTTCCTTTTGTAACAGACTCAAGATATTTGCCAAGAGATATTAGAGTTATTATCACTCCAGCAGATTCAAAATATAGATTATATGCGTATTCCTGGTGTCCAATAATTATTTCATAAACCCCAAAACTGCTATATATAAATGCTGCTGCTGTACCTATTGCTATCAAGGAATCCATATTAGGACTAAGCTTTGCCAAAGCTCTAAAACCTACTGTAAAGAATTTTCTCCCTGCAATAAGTATCGGTATAACCAACACAAATTGCAAAACTGCAAAATTAATAGGATTTTCCATTGGATCTATTATCATAGGAAGGCTAAAGCCTAATTTTTCTCCAAGCATATGCGCCATGGATACAGCCAGAAGCGGAACAGCAAATATAAGTGCAATGATAAATTGCCTCCATTTCTTTTTTATAGCCGCTTCTTTCCTATCTTTATCTGAATCCTCTACCATTTCCTCTTCAATAGCCTTATATCCGGCTTTATCTATAGCTTTTTTAATGTCAGCTATTCTGACCTTTGAGGGTTCATATTTTATGTTCATTTTTTCTGTAGCTAAATTCACATTAGCTTCAACGACTCCATCAAGCTTTTTAGCAGCTCTTTCTACTGCTCTAACACAAGCGGCACAGGTCATACCTTCTATTTTCATGATTTTTTCTTTTGCTTCACTAATAGCTTTATATCCTGCTTTTTCTACCGCTATTTTTATTTTTTCTTCATCAACCTTTGAGTCATCATAGGTTATATTAAGCTTTTCAGTGGCTAAATTCACCGCAGCCTCTGAAACTCCATCAATTCTTTTAGTAGCCCTCTCCACCGCTCTAACACAAGCAGCACAGGTCATACCTTCTATTTTAAAAACTTTACTGGACAAAACTTATCCCCCCATTCTATATTAAACAAATATTATTTATCCATTATCTTTCCTAGAAGCTCTATTATTTCATCAACTTTTTCCTCTCCATTACCGGTAGAAAATGCATCTTTTACGCAATGCCCTATATGCTGTTTTAGAATAAGTAAGTTAGCTTTTTTTAACAAAGCCTGAGCGGCTATTATCTGATTGGACACATCCACACAATATCTTCCATCCTCGATCATTTTTATTATTCCCTCTATTTGACCTTTAGAAGTCTTAAGTGCTTGCACAGCTTTTTGTTTTTCCTCATTCATTTTTTCACCTCCCATACACCCCGTGGGGGTATCGCAGTTTTATTATATACCTATTGATAATAATTTTCAATAGGTTTTGATATTTTTTCTTTAGCTATATACTAACTCCTACTTATGTAGTTTTTATGAAGAAAGTTATTATAAATTTACTTCCTGCATTCTCCTCACTTTCAACTTCTATCTTTGCTGAATGAAGCTCTAAAATATCTTTTACCAGTGATAGACCTATACCCTTTCCCTGAATTTTTCCTTTGCTTTTATCTCCTCTATATAAATAATCAAATATATGCGGAATTTCTTCCTTGCTTATTCCTATGCCTGTATCCTTAAATTCTACAGCTACTGTTTTATTATCACCTATTACCTTAACCTCTATACTTCCTTCGCTTCTATTAAATTTTACAGCATTGCTCATAACATTTATAAGTACCTGCTTTATTTTCTTTCTGTCACCTACAATATAATCTTCTTCACATTGATTTTCATATAAAAGTTTTAAATTATTTTTTTGCATAATCCCTCTAAACTCATCCATTACTTCTTGAGTTAATTTTCCTATAGAAAACTCAGTCATATCTAATTTAATACTTTCAATTTCGAATTCTTTTAGCATATTCAAGTCATTCACAAGGTTTCCAAACCGTATAACTTCATTATTTAAATCAATTAATTTATTTTTGGATATAGGTATAATATCATCTATCATAGCTTCTAGGTTGTTTTGCAGCACATTCAGCGGAGTTCTTAATTCATGAGATATCTCTGAAACTAATCTTTTTCGGATTAAGGATATATGATTCAATTTTCTTGATAATGTATCCATGCTATTTTTCAAATTATTAATTTCTATTATGGAAATGCGCTCACTTTTATCTTCAACAAATTCTCCTCTAGCTAATTTCACAGATTTATTTGCCATTTCCTTTATAGGAGTAGAAAATTGCTTTACTAGATACATAGCTATTATAAAAGTTATGACAAGAGATACAAAGGTACTTATAATTATGCTTCTATTTATGGCTGTCTCAAAGCTTTTATCTTCAGCTGTCAAAATTATAGAAGAATACTGTCCTATCTGCACGTATCCAACAATTACATTATTATATTTTATAGGATATTCTTTAGATTCATAAATTCCTTCTTCAGCTCCATGAGCTTTTTTCATAGAATTTATATCCTTAAGTATATCCTTTGGATTCATCCCCCAAATAGTACTTCTGCTGGCATCTAATAATGTAACACAAAAATTTCCCATGTAAGCTTCATGCTCTACTTCTAGCCCTGTATTTTCATCCCATTTACCATTCTTAACATATATATCTCTTAAATAATTTACTATCCTTTCGTCTCTTTTAGCCTGATTTTCCTTTATATATGTATTAAAGCGCTCTTTTACAGCCACATTTACAAGTATAAAAACCAGTATTAAAGCCAAAGTAACGCAGGAAAGCATCATTACGCTTAGCCTTTTTCTTATAGTATGCACATTAAGCACCCCCAAATTTATAGCCTGTTTTATATACCGTAATTACATATTTAGGCTCCTTGCTATTTTCTTCTATCTTTTTTCTTAAATTTTTTATATGAACATCTATTGTTCTGTCAAATCCATCAAAATCCATTCCAAAAACTTTTTCAATAAGCTTTTCTCTTGATAGGACTACGCCTTTGTTTATAGCCAATTCATACAATATATTAAACTCATTAGGGGTTAAATCCACTCTATTGCCTCTTACCTCTACCACTTTTCTATCATTATCTATTATTAAATTTCCACTATCGAAAATAAGTTGATTTTCATATGCCTTGTTAATTCTTCGAAATACAGCATTTACTCTGGCTACTATTTCTCTTGGGCTAAAGGGTTTTATTAAATATTCATCCGCACCGATATTAAACCCTTCTACTCGATCCTCCAGAGAGCTTTTAGCAGTCAAAATAAATATATGGGCATTTGAGATTTTGCGTATTTCTCTGCACACTTCTTCTCCAGATATCCCTGGCAGCATAAGATCCAATATTATAAGCTGAAAATCCAACCTTTTGAATATCTCAAGACCTTCTTCTCCTCTAGTAGCTTTCATTACATTGTATCCTTCTTTAACAAGATAAGCTTCCATGATATCAAGCACATTTTTTTCATCTTCTATGATAAGAATATTTTTCATTACATCCTCCATGCAGCTATTTATAAAAATTATTAGCTTAATAATCTTTTCAATTCACCATTTATAATTATATAAAATAAATATAAATTTATTGTGAAGAATTCAACATTTCATCATATTTTTATAATTTCCTTTATGAATTTCAAAATTTTTATGAAATATTTATAAAATATATCTTGCATTTTTCAGCATGATTGTATGCTTTTTTGCAATATATATTGCAAAAAATAAGATAATACAAATCAACTTCTTATACTAGTGAATTTTTCATTTTTAAATCTTGCATTTTTTGCAATTTAGCACTATTATTTATATAGGGGCATAAAAAAAATTGTAAGGGGTTATAACATGGAAAAATCATTATTTAAAAAATTAATTTTGCCAAAAGAATTAGAAGAAATTTTAGCTTCAAAAGAAGTTATCTTAGCTGAAAGCCGAGAAGATCTTCTTGATATTGCTATGGGGAGAAATAAAGCTAATATTCACGAAGTTGGCTATGATACACCTGGAAAGGGTTATGTTGTAGAAGCTACAGTAGTAAGATGTAAAAATGGATTATCTGTAAATTACATTGATCCATACATGAGAAGAAGAGATCCTGATTGCATGGTTATATCCGATGACAAGCCTACAGACAAACCTACTTTTAAAAATAGATTTGGAAAAGATTTTTGTGATTTAAGAAATGCTACTTTTGACTGGCTTAATGGTCAAGATGAATTGCTGCTTATACCTTTTATGTCTGGAGGAGACGATGATGGCTATCCATCTCTTTTAGTTGCTCCAGCAAATGCTGGTTTCTTTGCTGCAGCTTTAGGAGATTTGCAAGGATTTATTCCAAGAAGCAAGATTCCTTATGACTTTAAACCTAGAGCTATACTATACTTGGCACCGCCTTTTAGACACACTGAATTTAATGGTAGGCAGGTAGTTGTGCATAATAGATTGGACAAAATGCATGAACTCTTCTGCTATAACCTTTACCCAGGACCAAGTGCTAAAAAAGGAATTTATGGTGTTCTTTTAAACATAGGAGAAGAGGAAGAATGGACTACTCTCCATGCTTCTGCGGTTAAGATCACTACTCCTTATGAAAACCAATTTACTATAATGCATGAAGGTGCCAGCGGCGGCGGAAAAAGCGAAATGACAGAACAATTCCACAGGGAACCTGATGGCAGATTGCTTATTGCAAAAAATATAATTACTGATGAAAAATTTTATATGGATATAAAAGAAGCTTGTGAACTTCAACCAGTTACAGATGATATGGCTCTAGCTCTTCCTTCACTTCAAAACGGAAACAAACTTGTTGTTAAAGATGCTGAAAATGGATGGTTTTTAAGAATAGATCATATAAATGAATATGGAACAGCTCCTGATATTGAGAAAATGACTATTTATCCAAAGAAGCCTTTAATATTCCTTAATATTGACGGTAAACCTGAAGCTACCTGTTTGATATGGGAGCATACTCTAGATGCACCTGGCAAACCTTGCCCAAATCCTAGAGTAATACTTCCTAGAAACTTTATAGATAATATAGTAAATGAGCCGGTAGAAATTGATATAAGAAGCTTTGGTGTAAGGACTCCTCCTAGCACTAGAGAAAATCCTAACTACGGTATAATGGGTGTATTTCATATACTTCCTCCTGCTTTGGCTTGGCTTTGGAGAATGGTGGCACCTAGAGGACATGCAAATCCAAGCGTAACAAGTTCCGATGGTATGGCAAGTGAAGGTGTAGGTTCTTATTGGCCCTTTGCTACAGGAAGAATGGTAGATCAGGCTAATCTTCTATTGAAGCAAATAATCAATACGCCTGCCACCAAATATATTCTTATACCTAACCAAAATATAGGAGCTTATAAAGTTGGATTCATGGGACAATGGATAGCTAGAGAGTATCTTTCTAGAAGAGGTAACTTCCATTTTAAGAAAGAACCTTTAGTTTCTTCTAGATGTCCACTTCTAGGCTACGCTCTTGAATCTTTAAAAATCGACGGTCAGTCAGTTCCTAAGTCGTTACTGCAAGTGGATTTGCAGGAAGAAAATGGTGTTGAGGGTTACGATGCCGGCGCAGATATATTAAAAGATTTCTTCAAGAGAGAGCTTGAGAAATTCTTAGTTCCAGATTTAGATCCTTTAGGAAGAAAAATAATAGAAGTATGTTTAAGAGATGGATCTCTTCAGGAATATGCTGATTTGATACCCTAAAAAGGGCAGTGACAAAAAGATTATTTATTTTAAGATATTAAGATAAGGCTGGTAAGAGATAAATTTCAATTAAGAAGTAAAAATTAACAAGTAATAATTATTGAGGAAATCGGCTCTTTATTAGCCGATTTCTTTTAATTTATTTTATATCCTTGTACTGTTTAGCATAATTTCTCTTCATGTTGTATTCAAATTTTTTAGCATAAATGCTGGCAAATTCCTCTGGTGTTACATGAAATCTATTAAGTGCATCTATATAATACATCATAACATCTCCCATTTCTTCAATGAAATGTTCCCTTATCTCTGGAACATTCATTATATCCTCTTCGCCCTTTTTTTTAATTATAGCAATTGCTTCACCTAATTCCTCAATCATATAAAGGATAGAATAATGTGCATACTCTGGCTCCATGGGAGACCACTTTTCCTTGTGTTTTTCCCACAGCTCCATTGACATCTTTTGCATTTCAGATATTTTTAAGTCTTGCAATTTATAGCCCCCTAACATTTATTATATAGCTTCTTTAGCCGGTTTTATAACCGAATGTCTAAGCCATTTTCCGCTTTTGAACCTCATGAGATACAATATTCCTCTGACAAGCCAATCTATAAACATACCCATCCATACTCCTAGTAGGCCAAGCTTTAAAGGAACTCCTAAAAGATATCCCATAGTTATTCTGAAAGCCCACATACCAATCATTGTAGTTACCATGGTATATTTAGCGTCTCCAGCGCCCTTTAAGCCAGCTGGCATTACGAAAGCTATGGACCATATAGGTATGCATAATGAATTTGCAATAACAACAATACTTGATAATTTTATTATGTCATGATTGTTAGTATATAAAGCTGATACTGTTCCCGATAATGGAATCATAATAAATCCGACAATAACTAATAGAACCGTAGCTAGCTTCACTATATAATTCAATACTTCGCTGGCTTCTTTCTTGCTTCCCCTTCCCATTTTTTGACCTACCAGAGCAGTGGCCGCTGTGCATAAAGAATTGCCAGGTACATTCACTAGATTCGCTATGGAGCTTGCTATGGAATTAGCAGCAATAGCCGTTGTTCCCATATCTACAATAAATATCTGAGTTATTAGTTTTCCGCCATTAAATAAAAGTGATTCTACACTAGCTGGAATTCCAACACTAAATATTGGTCTTAAAAGTTCCCTATCAAATCTAAATTCTCTTATTTTATTAAGCTTTATTATCTTAGAGCCTCTTATTAAAATTATTAAAATTATGATTCCTCCAGTAATTCTAGCTATGGCTATTCCCAAAGCTGCCCCAGTTATGCCCATGTTAAACACGTTTATAAATAAAAATGTAAATATAACATTTATAAAATTCATAAAAATAGTTATTTTCATAGGAGTTTTAGTATCACCAGCTCCTCTAAGTATTCCATTAGACACTAAATCTATCGTTATTAGAGGGTAAGTTAAAAGCGTTATGCCAAGATATATGTGGGTATCACTTATTATCTTTTTATCTGCTTGCCCAAAAAGTACAGATATCAATTGAGATTTAAATATCCACATAGCTATCGTTATTACAAATGATATAAGAAGCCCTGAAAAAAGCGCCTGTTTCATGGCGTCATTAGCTTTTTTTACATTCTTTTGTCCTATATATTGAGCAACTACCACCGTGCCTCCTACTGCTAAAGCAGAAAAAAAGGCTATAAATATATTATTAACTGAATCCACCATTCCCGTGGCGGAAACTGCTTCTTTTCCAATATGGCCAGCCATCATAGTATTAATTGTACCTAAAGATATTACAAATAATTGCTCAGCAAATATTGGTAAAGTAAGTTTAAAAACATCTTCCCTAATCCATTTCATAAAATATTCCTCAACTCCAAATAAAAATATGCTTTTTCTTTTGTAAAATTGCATAGTAATAATTATACACCTAATTATGTATTTATCAAACTTCGGTATTTGTTATCATGTCCTTAAAAAATCATGTTTACTACAATAAACTCCATGAAAGCAGGCGTATATTTTAAAAATATATTTAAGTTATTTCCTTTGTTTTTCAAAGGTAATTAAATTTGAATAGTTAACTGCCCACTTGCATAAGTCGTTCAAAATTGGCAGTAAACTTTTTCCATAGTCAGTAAGAGAATATTCTACTTTAGGTGGTATCTGTGTATAAACATACCTGTTAACTAATTTACTTTCTTCTAAAAATCTAAGTTGTTGAGTTAACATTTTATGAGATATATTAGGCATAATTTTTTTCAGTTCATTAAATCTCATAGTTTTGCTCCCCAAATGCCATATTATTACAGACTTCCATTTTCCTTCCAAAATATCTAAAGTTAATTCCATTGAACAATTATATTCAACACCATTTAATTCTAACATTTGCAACCTCTTCTCCTAAATTTTCTAACTATCAAGTATATAACTAGTAACTACGTTACTAAAAAGTACGTACTTGTTAATAATAAGTTTATGGTATAAATTATATTTTATCATAATACTTGCAAATTTATATAATAAAAAAATATAATTAGCGGTTATTTAACTGACTGCAAACTTATTATACGAGGAGTGAAATTAATGAATTTAATTGACGTTAACGAATCTAAATGTGCCAAATGTGGAATTTGTGTAAGTGTGTGCCCCAGCAGCGTTTTATATATGGATAAAAGCGGGCCTAAAGTGACTTCCACAAGCAACTGTATTGCTTGTGGACAATGTGTTGCAGTATGTCCTCATGAAGCATTAGATAATGTTAAAACACCTGCAGCTAATCAAACTTCTATAGAAAATTTTTCAGTAATAGATTCTAAAACTGCAGAATATTTCCTTAGGTCTCGGCATTCAATCCGATGTTACAAAAATATATCCGTTCCTAGAGAAAAACTATTAGAATTAGTTAATATTGCTCACTATGCACCTACGGCAAGCAATAGCCAAGGCATTTCTTATATTATTGTTGAAAGTGAAAGCATACTAAAAACTGCAAGCAGAATTGTATTTGAATGGATGGAAAGCCAAATTGAAAATCCATCTCACTGGAGTTTTCCAAGGCATGTTGAAAACTATAAAGCTACTGGTATAGACACCATATTACGAAATGCTCCAAATCTTATTTTAGCTACAGCTCCAAAAAACTTCAAAAACGGGAGAGAAAATACTATTTCTCAACTTACTTACGCCGAGTTATATGCAACAAGTATTGGATTAGGTACATGCTGGGCGGGATTATTTGAAATGTGTGCCTTCTCAAATTATTCACCATTGCTTTCTCTCTTTAACATACCTGAAGACAGGGGTATTACAGGCACTATTATGGTTGGATATCCAAAATATAAATTTAAAAAAATTGTAGATAGAAATCAATTAGATGTTTCCTTTATTGGCTAGTAATCTTGGATTAAATATATAACTTTTGAATAATATTAATTCTACTATCCAAAAAATAGGGTACTGGTTTTCCAGTGCCTATTTTTATTAAAGGTTTTGTTTTAAATCAGTGTTGATTTTTACACTTATTTAAAACTTCATTCAGTTCGGGGGCTATGTTTTAAAATGTTGATATTATCGTTTGAGTTCTTTTACGAAATACGCCTTTATCAACATCCTTTTAAAACATAGCCTTATTAAAAGTTCAGTTTCAGATCCATCAAAGTCTTTATCAATATTCTTTTAAAGCATAACCTTATCAGAAAGCAAAATTTCCATTTTCAAATATCTTTATTTCTTTTCCATCTTCAGTGATTCCAGTTATATTCAAATCTTGACTGCCTATCATAAAATCCTCATGCTGAAGAGAATTGTTAACTCCAGCTTTTTCTAATTCCTCATTAGTCATGTTGTCTCCATTCTTAAGACAAGTTGGATAAGCTTTACCAATAGCTAAATGACAAGCTGCATTTTCATCGAATAGTGTATTATAAAATAATATCTTTGAATTCGATATAGGAGAATCATAGGGCACTAAAGCTACTTCACCAAGATAATGACTTCCTTCATCAGTATCAATCAGTTCTTTCAGCACATCATAGCCCTTTTCTGCAGCAGAGTCAATTATCCTTCCATCCTTGAAGGTAAAAGAAAAGTTCTCAACTAAATTTCCATTTAAATTAAGAGGTTTTGTACTTACCACTTTACCATTAACTCCATTCTTTAATGGCAGCGTAAATATTTCTTCTGTAGGTATATTAGGTATAAACTCCAATCCGTTTTCATTGGTTGAAGAAGCTCCAATCCATATATGATCCTTGGGAAGCTCTATTTTAAGATCTGTTCCTATAGAATTTTTATATATAAGATATTTTAGTTTATAGCTATGTAATATTTCTATTCTTTTCTTTAGATTTCTCTTATGTTCTTCCCAAGCAGCTACAGGGTCTTTCTCCGTTGCTCTTGTTGTTTTAAATATTGCTTCCCATAGCTTTTCTACAGCTTCATCCCTATCTGAATCGGCAAAAACTTTTTTAGCCCAAGCTTCTGTAGGTATGGATACAACGCACCAGCTATTTTTATCACTCATAACTCTTTCATAATACTCTACTAAAGCTTTACCTCTAGCTTTCGAAGCTCTAGCGATCCTTTCACTGCTGATACCCTTCATAAGCTCTGGATCCTCTGAAAAAACACTTAAAAATGCAGCGCCCTTTTTAGCGTAAGATACAAGCATTTGCTTTGACCATTCCGGAAATTCATCAAATATTTCATCCTTACCATATAGATATTTGATTCTAGAAGATACTCCATCATTCCATACTATTTGAACTTCTCTAGCTCCAGCCTTATAAGCTATTTCTGAAAGCATTCTAGTAAATTCTGCACACTCTATTGGAGAATTTATTATCAAAATTTGGTTATCTTGTACATTAATACCAGATTTTATAACTAATTCTGCATACTTTTTTAGATTTTCTTTATCCATAAATTTATCCTCCTTAACTATATCCTCTTAAACAAAGTTGTAATCCATTCATTGCTCTGTGCCTTTTTGGCACATTTATAACCATATTCAGCTATCTTATTGAACACCTCATCATAGCTCCATTCCACAAGTCCAGAAACTAATAGATGACCCTGATTTTTCATAACAGAATTGATGAAATTCATAGCCTGCAATGTTTCTTCTCCACCTATATTGATAAAAACATTGTCAAACTTTTCATCCATTTTAAATTCATTATATATAACATCCGCTTCCATAACTTCTATGTCACTAATGTTATTTAAATTAGCATTATACGTCACTTCTTCCTTAACATCACGAATATCAATAGCCTTTATGCTTTCAGCTCCCTTGATAGCTGCAGCTATGCTTAGTATTCCAGATCCAGTTCCTAAATCCAATATATTTTGTTCATGAAAATCCATATCAAGAATTGTCCTTAAGCAATCTTGTGTAGTTTCGTGAATGCCTGTACCAAACGATCCTTGAGACTCAAATTTTATTATCTTTTCTGATTGTAAGCTTTCTTTAGGATTCGCTATAATCCATCCATTTTTAAGATCTATGGTCTCAAAAGGCTGCTGCCAATTTTTTTGTTCTATAATTTTATAAGTTATCCCATCATTTATAGATAGTTCTCTTGAAATTTTATCAGCATAAAATTCAGCATTTTCATTATCTGTTTCTATAAAAACGCTTAAACTCGCGTTTACGTTAACCTTTTCATAATAACCGTATCCGTTATTATCTTTAGTTACTTCAATAGGAGCACTATAGCACACATTGTAGTAATCCATGGCTGCCAGCTTCTCAGTTATATTATCTGCCTCTTCTGACTTAACAGGTATAATTATTTCAATCATACTAATTCCTTTCATTAACATACTAATGATTATAATTTTATATCTTTTATTATAACCAAAATACACGTTAAGGTGCAAATAAATTTAACTATTCTACTATTTTTTTATGTAGTTTTCTTTAATATATGAAAAAAGCCGCAAACTCTATACTTTTTTATATTATTATGAATTTACAGCCTTATATTGAATTTTCCTTATAGCAAAATACACATCTTTACCGCTCTAATATAAAATATGTTTCAAAATATATCAATAGTAGCTTTTACTTTAGAAAGCTTCTCCATAAATTTAATAGTAATATATGCAATCACACAGTATAATGTTCCTAAAATAAATTCTCTAAATATATAGTAATTTACTTTACTATAATCTAAAGCCGCATTTTCTATAATATATTTAGCAGCTTTTAATGCGTTGGTTAATGGTAACACATTGCTTATATATCTGAGAATCAGCGGTAATTTTTCCGTAGGAAAATTTATGCCGCATAAGCACATAAGTAAATTTGAACAAAGATTTAAAAGCAAATTAATATCTCTTGTAACAAGTCCTATTGCACCTATAAACATTCCCATGGAGCAGGCAGTAAATATAGCACATATAAGGCACAACAGCAAATAGGGTATTGCTGTTGCTGAAATTCTTAAATTAAATAGAAGCACTCCTGTACATATGCCCACTAAAACCATGAAAAAGGCATTAACAATATAAAAGGATCCTTTTGTAAATACGAGTTTATAAGTGCTTGAAGGGGATGCTAACAATAGCTTTAATGTATCATAGCTTCTTTCCGTAATTAAATTATTCCCTACTCCAAAAAATGCATCATAATAACATAATACCATGGCATTTCCTAAAACATATACAGTTATATCTCTGTCCCCATAGGCATACTTAGCCATAAGAGAAAAACATATAACCTGAAGAATAGGATTTACCACTTGAAGCAATATATAAACTTGAGGTCGTAAAAATCCAAATAATCCTTTAAAGGAATAAAATCCGTTTCTATATGCTCTTTTTAATTCCTCCATTTAACTCACCCCCAAGGATGCATCGATTCTAGTTTTTCTATCTATGCATTTAAATAAAGCTCTGCTTATTACAGCATATATCATGCATATAATGCATAATACAGCTATCTTCATATAAAAATTATGCAAATCACTTATGCCAAGAGAACTTTCCTTCAAGATTTCAGTGGACCAGGATGGTGATAATATATAGCTTATGGGTCTTATGAAGGATGGCAGCATATCTATAGGAAAGACAAAGCCGCATAAAATATACATTGGAAACTCCATACAATTCATAAGTGCTCTAGCATTTTTAGATAGAGTAAATACGGGCGAAATAAGCATTGATATGCTTATAAATGAAAGTATCATCAAAATAAAACTTAAAACAAATAAAAAAACATGCTTTATATATAAATTCTGATTAAAAAACACCTTAGTAAAAGCTATGCTTATGACTATCCCTGATAATCCAAGAAAAGTATTAGCTAAAACTTTTCCTATAATTATTGATGTAAACTTAGAGGGACAGCAAAAAAGTGTTTCTAAAGTTCCCATGTACCTTTCTCTTTCTATGTCTCCTGCCGAAGAAAAGCATATTGCACTCCAAAGAGTACTTAATCCGCTGCCTAGTATAACATAGTTAGCATAATTTGCATGCTTTGAATCTTTATACATCATACACATTATGAATGTAAATATTATAGGCTGCACAATTATGCAGAATTTAAAAGTAGCTCTCGAAAAGGATTGAGAAAGATGCAACTTAAAGGTAGAATAAATCACTCTTATCTCACTCATTTCTATCACCTCCTATAAGCTTTATATACACATCTTCCAAAGTGCCTTCATCGCTCTTAAGATACTTTATCTTAAGCCTGTCCAAAGTATCTACATCTATTATCTTTCCATGATTAATAAGTGCAATTCTATCGCAAAGCTCCTCTGCTTCCTGCATATAGTGAGTAGTTAAAAGAATAGTCTTTCCATGCTTTTTTAGATTTAATATTATATTTCTTAAGTCTTTAGCTCCGACTGGATCCAAGCCTAAGGTAGGTTCATCTAGAAATAATATTTTTGGATCATTTATAAGTCCTCTGGCTATTTGCAATCTTTGTTTCATTCCCTTAGAGAAGCCCTCAACTTTTTCTTCTTCCCTTCCCTTTAAGCCAACTAAATCTAAAAGCATTTCTATTCTATTCTTCAATATTTTTTCAGAAACCTTATATAAATCTCCGAAGTACATTAAATTTTCATAAGCTGAAAGTCTCCAATAAAGTCCTCTTTCTCCTCCAAATATAAAGTTTATATTTGGACGTATAAATTTTTCTTGTCCAAAGCAGTTATATCCGAATATTTTAGCTTCTCCCTTAGAGGGAGCTAACAGAGTAGTCAATATTTTTATAGTTGTAGTCTTCCCTGCACCGTTTGGACCTAAAAGTCCAAATATCTCACC
The DNA here is from genome assembly GCF_032335695.1 of Clostridium sp. 19966. Taxonomy (NCBI): domain Bacteria; kingdom Bacillati; phylum Bacillota; class Clostridia; order Eubacteriales; family Clostridiaceae; genus Clostridium; species Clostridium sp. 19966. The sequence goes on along the minus strand of NZ_JACTOJ010000003.1, from coordinate 316,816 downwards.
TTCTTTTACACTAAAGGATATATCATTCACTGCTTGTATTACTTTTTTCTTAGTCATGCTCAAGGTTCCTTTATAATCTCTAAATAAATTGTTTACCTGTATTACCTCACTCATGAGTATCCCCCTTATAATATAATCAACTAATTAGACATTAATCTAATTAGTTGATTATATTATAAAACCAGTTTTATTTGCTGTCAACTTTTAGTATTTTCTTAATTCTAACCAGCATCCTATATTTATGCGTACTTTCTTCAATAGCATAATACTTTTTATGATATAATTAATTCAATATGCATGTTTTATGATATAGGAGATTAAGTATATGAATGATAACATAAAAGTTATAGTAGAGAAGGTAAGAATAGAAGGGAATGGAGTGATAATCCTCACTGGTCCTTCAGGCTGTGGCAAAGGTGAAATAGGGTCAGCTCTGTGTAAATTTTTATCTCTTCCTAAGGAAAGGCATTTATCCATGGGCAGCATTCTGCGCCAAACCATAATTAATGCAGAAAAAGATGAAAAATTTAAAACTGCTTTATCTGAAAAATATAATATCAGTGATTCTATAAGTATTTTTGATATGGAAAATAATAAAAATGAAATAATTACAAAAGCGGAAAAACATAAAGCTACTATTAAAAGTTCTCTTAGCTTAAAAGATAATTTTATATCACAGTTTCACTGGCTGAAATATTGTGTTAAAAATGGGCTTTTAATTCCTGATGAATGGACGATAAAAATCATAAATGCTATGCTTGAAAATTCTTCTGAGTTTCATAAAGGTATATTTATCCTTGATGGATATCCTAGAACTGTAACCGCTGCAGAAGAACTTTTAAACAGTCTAAATACTTTAAATATACCCGTAATAAAAGTCCTTCATCTATTTATAACAAAAGAGGAAATGAAAATAAGAGCATTAAACAGGAACCGAATGGATGATACTTTAGATTGTCTTGAAAGACGATATCAATTTTATATAGAAAAGGTTCAACCTAGCATAGATTATATGAAAAAGCGCTTAGGTACTGATAAAATATCGCTAATAGATGCCCATCAACCTATAATTAATCAAAATAATAAAATAGATATAAAAGCATCCATTAATCAAGTAGTATTAAGTGTGATGGAAACCTTAGGGCTTCCTAAATTTTTATTTGATCTTCAGGAATTTTAGCATTTCTAGTAAACATAGTGCTAAAAAACTTCATAAATTTATCCACTGCATTAGAATTTATACTGTAGTATTTCGAATTTTTAACTCTTTCTTCATTTATAAAACCTATTTCTTTAAATTGGTCTATATGATGGGAAATAGTAGGAGTGCTAACTTTCAAAGCTTCCGCTAGCTCTTTTCCCATCATGGCGCCATTCTTCGATAACAGCTCCACTATTTCAAATCTAGTATCGTCTGAAATCACTTTTAATATTTTAGTAATCTGCTCTTTTGTCATTTCCTCTTTTATTAATAGATTCGAATAAATTAACACTTGATTTTTGCTAAAAAATCTCATAGCTTTTCTATTAATAAATTTGCTTGGAACAAAATAATATTCCTCATAAGGTCCTCTATTTTTAAATTTTTTTCCCATGATAAGCTGAGAAGTTTCTATAGGACTTAACTTTGATAAATGCTGTTCAATAATATAATAATCCTCATAGCTTGACTTTTCCATTTCCTTATATTTTTCTTTAAAAGCTTCTGTATAAAGTAGATCCAAGCAGTGGAGATATTCTTTTTTAAATAATTCAGTATCATAAAACAAGCTTCTGAAGGCTATATAGCTGTCACTAACATAACTGTATTCTTCATATACTTCTGCTAACTTCTCTTCATCTTGCATGCATTCACGAAGACGGTCTTTCGGTATGACTTCGCCATAAAATTTATATAAAAAATGATCTTTATCTAAATTAGATACATACTCACTAAAAATGGATAGATCATTAAAAGCCTTGCACTCCTCTAAGAACTCCAGCATTCTATAATCATTAAAATTAGTATATGTTATCATATCACTTAAAAACCTATGATTTTTCTTTATATCCTCTATATATTTTTCATTGTATATATTATATTTATCTTCAAATTTATCTTTTTCAAAAATTGACGTTAAAATGGCAACTAAATCTACTATCAGCGAAGATGTGAAATAGCAATTATCTTGGTTGGCAATATTTTTCATTCTTTCATTTCTCCTCAATATTTTCTTACTGCTAATTATATCATCACGGATAAAAATCACAATAAAAAAACAGCTAGAAGGGGGGACAACTAACTGTTTTTCTATGTATTTATTTCGTTTATCGGGGGGTTCATTTCCTTGCTATGTTTATATATTAATATTTAATTGTGTCATATTGTTGTCAATATTGAAACCTATTTGTTAATAAATCATTAATCCAAGAATAGCACTGATTAAGCTCCTCTTCTGTAATAATTTCTGACTTATGTTCAAACATTATAAGTGCATTGCTGCATTCCTGTTTTATTATTTTCATATATTCCTCTATTGGACCCCAACCCTCTTCTACCTTTAGTGAAGGCAGTGCCGGAAAATGACTGTTTTCTAAATTTCCATTAACCTTTACATTCCATAGATGAATAACCTTAGTGTATTTTGCAAAACGCTTAATTATATTAATTTCATCAAACTCATTATCTATTTTATGCTGAAGATGAAGCCTTCCTGTATCCAAACATATTTTTATACTTTGGTATTTATCCAGTAAATTTTCAAGAAAATTATCCTGTTGAACATATTTATTTAATGCGTCAAATTCAAGAACAGGAGTAAATTTGTATTGTATACTTTTTTCTGAAAGCCATTTAAATAAAGCTTCACTGTCACTTTTGAACCTATCAAAAGAATAGTCCTTCTCATAGACATATTCACTCTTATCAGCAAATCTCCAATTGGTCATATCAAAAGCTTCTTTTATGATAACAGGCTTAGGATAATGAATAAGCACATAGGCTGGATTAATTTGTTTATTTTCAATATATCTAAATTCTTCCTCCATGTATTCATAAGCTTTTTTTCTTACAGCCTTATCTAAAGAAAAGAATTGAGGATCTCTAAATCTAGCTATTCCGCTCCTTAATGGAAAATGTATGCCTATTTTAAAGGAATTCTGCTCTGCTTCTCTGCAAAGTATATCTATTTGTGCTTCATCTACAAACTGACAAACTTGTACACCATAAAAGCCTTTTCTAAAGTCTCTTTTGAATTTCTGAAAATTATACTTTCCATCCATACCTATCATAAAATTATTCATAAGAATCACCTCATTTATAATTACGATTCTTTTTTAATAATCGTTGCTTTTTACACTGATTTAAAGTTGCCTTCAGTGAAGGGCCTATATCAACATTCTTTTAAGACATAGCCTTTTCAAAGCAATAAAATTTCCCTTTTCTAAAATTAACTAGTCCTGCTTTTTCAAAACCAACCTTCTCATACAAACTGCAGGATATTGAATTTTCAGTAAAGGCATCCAATCTCATGAAATTATAATTATTTTCAATCGCAAAGCTTTCCGCAAAACTAATAAGAGCTTTTGCAACTCCCCTTCCCTGCGCCTTAGGATGAACACATAATCTATGAATAACAAGCGGCTTTCCTTCTGTATATCTCCATTTTAAATCAAAGTACTCTTTATCTTGAAATTCATTCAGCACTATGATTCCTTTTATATCTTCTTCCGCTGCCACATAAAGATTTTGTTTTTTTATATCTTCCTCAATAACTTCTTTATTAGGATAAATATCATCCCATTGATTTATATTTTTATCATTCAAATCCTTCACTGCAGCTTTGATTAAATCCATTATCGTATCTGCTTCTTCCAATCTAGCTTTTCTTATCATACTTCTTCTCCTTTTATATCAAACATACTTTTTCATTAATTCAATATTGCCATTTAAAAAGCGTAATATTCCATGTTAAATTTGTATTTATTCAATAATTTGCAAATAATTTCTTATCACTGTCTTTGCTAAGCAGCTTGCAGAATCAACTATTCTAACTTCTGTTTTAACCTTATCTGTAACCGCATTTAAATCTGTACAAGCTATTATAATACTTTCTATACCCTCTTCTTTTACTTCATCTAAAATTTCTTTCCATATTTCAATATTTTCAGGATTGTCTCTGTTTAGTTTTATACTTTGAATAAGCCTATCTATTGTAATTTGCCATTGATTGCTGAATATAAAATCATGTCCAGAAGTTATTATTTCCTTTTGATAAATTTGTGCTTTAAAAGTCGAAGCTGTAGAAAACAAAGTTACTCTTTTAGATTTCTTAGGCAAGCTATTTAAGGTTTCTGTAACTATATTTAGTAACGGTATGCTGATTGAGTTCTCTAATTCTTTAAAGTATATGTGAGCAGAGTTGCAAGGCATAGCTATGAAGGCTGCTCCAGTTTCCTCCAGCTTTTTTAATCCTTTTATTATAGTTTTTTTCATAAGCTCATCATCAATTGGCCTGTCTACATAAAATGGTGTAGGCAGAGAATATATCATCATAGGCGGAAATTCTTCATCGTATACAGCCCCATATTGATATTGGCATTCATCCACTACCAAGTCTATAAAAGGAGCTGTAGACCTTGGCCCCATACCTGCTAAAATTCCAATTAAACCATTTTTCATCCTGATTCACCCCAATTTATTATTTTTGCGATAAATAAATTTGTACTCATGTTTTAAGCTATTGATTTCCTATAAATTATTATTACTATTTTACCATAAAACTGCAAAACCTATTAATTAATAATTTTTAAACAGAATATATTTTTAATTCAGCAAAAATAAAAAGGAAGATAATTATCTCCCTACTATCAGAATAAAGTTATTTGTCTCTGTTTTAAATCAGTGTTGATTTTTACACTGATTTAAAACATTCCTTTTGCGGGTCAGGATATGTTTTAAAATGTTGATATTATCTTTGGAGTTCTAGAAACTCTTAGGAATTGCGACTTATAATTGGCGTAATTTTGCCCAGGAAGGGCAAAGCCATTTTAGTGCTAGGACGGCACATTAAAATGGGTAGCCAATTATAATAAAGCAAGCCTTAGAGTTTCTTACATGGGTTCTGAAAGAAACCATGCCTAGACGACCAAAGCCTATATCAACATTCTCTTAAAACATATCCAATTATTTTATTTTCTTACATTCTTTTATTGTTACAAACAATGTGACTTCTTTTCCATTGTCAAAATAGTTTTCTTTCCTATTTAATAGGTCTACAGTTACATTTTTTTCCATAACCTGCACGTAATATCGTATTACATTCCCTAATACCACATTATCTTTTATGCTTCCTGAAAAATATAATATATTTTCTCCATCTTCATCTATAGCTTCATCGCACATAGAAATTGTTTCAGGTCTAACAGCAAAAATTTCTCCTTGAAGCCCCCTATTTGCCAATTTAATAATTTCTTCTTTGGTGAATATGTTATAATTTCCAATAAACTCTGCCACAAATTTGCTTTCGGGACTTGTATATATTTCCTTTGAAGTTCCCATTTGAGCTATATGACCTTTATCCATTATAAATATTCTATCTGATATAATTAAGGCTTCTTCTTGATCATGAGTTACAAAAATTGTGGTTATGTTAAGCTTTTTTTGTATCTCTCTGATCTGCATCCTTAAACTTTTTCTTATCTTTGCATCTAAAGCGCTGAGAGGTTCATCCAGCAATAATATCTTAGGTTCCATAACTAAAGCTCTCGCAAGTGCTACCCTCTGCTGCTGTCCTCCTGAAAGCTCATGAGGATATGCCTTATCCTTACCTGAAAGCTCCACCAGTTCTAGCATTTTAGCTATCTTACTTTCGGCTTCTTCCTTGGGCACCTTTTTCATTTTTAATCCAAAACCTATATTTTCTCTAACTGTCATGTTAGGAAATAGCGCATAGGATTGAAAAACCATGCTGATATTTCTATCCTTAGGGCTTAATCTGCTGATGTCCTTATCTTCTATGTATATCTCTCCGCTATTTATATCCTCTAAGCCTGATATACATCTTAAAAGAGTAGTCTTTCCGCAGCCGCTTGGACCAAGCAAAGTTATAAACTCCCCTTTTTCTATTGTAAAATTTATATTTTCAAATACCTTGGATTTACCGTAGCTCTTTTCTAATTTATTTACTTTTACAAAACTCATCATTATCCTCCTACCTAGTTTTAGTTACAAGCTTGTTTATCTTTGTGCTGACAAAAGATAATATTAAAACGCATACGAAATAAATTATTACCACTGCACTGCTTATGCTTCCGCTGTTTCCTTGCATGTTATATAGATATATCTGTACAGTTTCATAGGCTCCTCCTGCTAAAATATTAGTGAGAGCAAATTCTCCAAATATTATAGAAAAAGATAAAAGTGCAGAGACAGTGACCCCTTTAATCATATTTGGAAGTATGACATGTATAAAAGCCTGGAATCTATTAGCATTCAAAATCTCAGCAGCTTCCATAAGCTTTACTGCGTCCACTGTTCTCAAGCTGTTTCTTATACCTTGGAACATATAAGGTAATATCAGTACAAAAAAAGCTCCTATAAGTATCCATATGGTACCAGATATAACTATTGGGCCTGAAGAATATATCTTTATTAGTCCTACTGCATACACCACAGCAGGAACAGTAAAAGGAATTATTGATAATACGCTTATGATTTTTTCAAACTTTTTAAAATACACTGCAACAATAAATACCGTAGGTATCATAATCACTATGCTTATAAGCAAAGTTAATATGCTTACGGCAAAGGATCTTTCTATGGATTGCAAAAATCTTGTATCTGAAAACAGTGTGGTATACCACTTTAAGGTCAATCCCTCCGGCAATATGGTAGCCTGCCAGGTTTTTGCTATAGAAAATACAAAAGTAGCTACTAGAGGAATAAACAGATATATAAGTATTATTGCTGAAATTATATAATATTTTATTTTACCTTTTTTCATTAGCTCATCCTCCTCTTGCTAGAAATAAACTCATTTACTAAATTAGTGAATACTACTATAGCTCCAAGCATTATTCCTAAGGCAGATGCTAATTCTGGATTTAGATACATATCGCCTGATATCAACGCAGCAATCCTTATAGACAGCAAATTATAATTTCCGCTGGTAAGTGCTACGGCTGTAGAGTAAGCTCCCATAGCATTAGCAAAAAGTATGCTGAAAGTACCAAGTATACTGGGAAGCACCAGTGGAATCCCTATGTATCGCCAAAACTTTAATTTTGAAGCTCCTAAAACAGTAGCAGCTTCCTTCCATTCACCCTTTAAAGCATCATAAGAAGGATACAGGAGCAGAATTCCTAAAGGAATTTGAAAATATATATATGACATAATTAAACCAGTAACAGAATATAAATTAAAATTTCCTAAAAAGCTGATTCCAAATCTTTTTCCGATAAGAGTCATGATTCCATTGTTTCCAAGCAATATCATAAAAGCAAAAGCAAGAGGTATTCCAGCAAAATTTGAAGTCATATTTGAAAGCATTAAAACTCTTTCTTTTATTTTATTTGATAATCTGCTTATGGAATAAGAACCTATCACCGCCACAATTATTCCAACAAAACTAGAATAGAATGATATCTTTAAGCTGTTGGTGAAGCCTTGAATATAAAATTTATTTGTAAATATAGTTCTATACTGAAGAAAAGTAAAATTTCCTTCACTGTTTTTAAAGCTCCCTAAGACTACCGAAATTAATGGTAATATTTCAAAGCCTATTACTAAAATAACAAAAGGTAATAAGAAAAGAAGCATAAGTTTATTTTTTTTGATTTCCATTTTATTTCTCCCTTTAAACACCTATCATAGTAAAATTAAAAATTATATCTAACAAACTATTTTAAAAAGGAGTAGACAGAGTTTAAAACTCTGTCTCATCCTCCTATTTATAGCTCAGCAGAAGATAGATACCTTATTTAACGTTTATAAGAACTTTTTCCTGCCAATCCTGAGGTAATTGTGCGCTAGTTTTTTCCCAAGCGCTGTAATCTTTTATATTTTTAACATTACTATATTGAGAATCAGGCAGCATATTAGTTTTAACATCATCAGGCAGTTTTACATTGCTTCTTATAGGTCTTGCATAACCCTTAGCTAAATTTATTTGTCCTGCATCACTAAGTATATATTCTCTGGCTAATTTTGCTGCGTTTGGATCTGGAGCATATTTATTTATTATTGAGACATAAGCGCTCATAAGGCTTCCATCCGATGGTATACATACATCAAAATCATCTTTATTAATTTTATCTCTATAACCCAACGCATTAAAATCCCACATTATTGCTACTGCAACTTCGCCTTTTTGCATATTAGCAATATCTGCTTTTACCATGGAAAGTCTTCCCTGCTTAGCAATCTTAGCAAAGTAGTCTAGTCCAGGCTGTATATTAGTTTCACTTCCTCCATTAGCCATAGCTGCTGCCAAAACAGTAGATTGAGCCTGAGCTTCCTTAGTTACATCTCCTATGGATATCTTGTAGTCTCCATTTAATAAATCAGCCCAGCTTTTAGGAGGATTTTTTACTAATTTTTTATTAGTTATGATAGCTATGGTTCCAGTATATTCTCCTACCCAATTACCATCTTTATCTTTTGCCCAGCTAGGTACATCATTCCAGTATGTAGTCTTATAAGGCTGAGTTACACCTTTTGATATTGCAATGGACCCAAAATTTATTCCTACATCACCAATATCCGCAGTAGGGTTATTTTTTTCTGATAAGAACTTGCTTATTTCTTCTGCACTGGACATATCTGTATCTGTATGACTTATTCCATATTGGCTTTTTATTCCGTCCCAAGTATCCTTCCAATCAGCCCAAGAATCAGGCATTCCAACACTGACTACTTTTCCTTCTTTTTTAGCTGCTGCTGTAATCTCTTCTATTGATTTTTCATTATTCCCAGCATTGCTAGCATTAACGTTTTTGCTGCTGCATCCGCCCATGGTAAATAAAATGCTCATGCTTACTGCAGCTAATACCAATACCTTTGCAATTTTCATTTTTTTCATGCTTCAATCCCCCAATTTAATAAAACTTTGCTTTATTTCCTTCAACAATTTCAGTTTACTTCTCTTGTGTAAATTTCATATTTATTCCACGTAAATTTTATGTTATGTTGTTGAATTTGTTTGTTTCTATTTGTTTTTCTTTGTTTTCATAAGGGTATTGCAATAGCAAGTTGTATTTTAAAGCGGAATCTAAAAGTATCATTACAAAAAATATTGAATATTATTAATATGGAACTAATTTTAGGAGAGCTTACATGCATATACTTTCTATAATATTGTTTGCATTAACTTCTAATATTGATAATTTCACAGTTGGTATTGCCTATGGTATTAAAAAAATTAAGGTAGGTACAATAAGTAATTTGCTCATTGCTTTTATAACAGCTTTAGGTACATTTATCTCAATGTCTTTAGGATTAGTAATAAATAATTTTATTTCTAATGATGTGTCTAATATATTGGGTTCCTTGATTCTTATATTTATAGGTTTGTGGTTTGTTAAAGACTTTTTTACTAATAAAAGCTTGAATACTTCAAATAATAATCAATTCATAACTCTTTTAAGCGATCCAGAAAAGGCCGATATGGATAATTCAGGTTATATAGATATAAAAGAGTCTCTTACTTTAGCTTTTTCCTTAGCTATAAACAATCTTGGTCTTGGAATAGGTGCCAGCATAACAGGTTTGAACGCTGTTGCAGCTAGCATAAGTGCCTTTGTTTTCAGCATTTTAACCATTTCCTTGGGAAGCCTGATAGGTAACAGCTATCTTTCAAGGCTTTTCGGCAAATATGCTTCCTTGATATCCGGCTTAGTAATTATTATATTAGGAATTTATGAAATAATAATATAGGGAGAATTAAAATTCTCCCTATCTAATCTGCAGTAATCCATTTTACATCCTTATAATTTAATTTTTCTTCCCATTCTATTGGATAGGCTTCGTCGCACACTATAACATCTATATCATCTAATTTTGCTATCTGAAAATAATTTCTAACTCCAATTTTCGAATGATCTGACAGCACTATTACCTGCTTCACATTTTCAATTATTTTTTTAGACAGCATGCACTCATTAGGTTCATATCCAGTTATACCATAATCTATAGATATGCCTCCTATTGCTATAAAAGCTTTATCTATATAAAAGTTTTCCATAAATTTTTCAGATATACTGCCAGATACAGATAGCTGCTTGGTGTTTATTTCTCCGCCAATGAAAAGTATCTTTCCTGTAAATATACCTTTATTTATATAATCCACAAGCTCTGTTAGAACTGCAATCGAATTAGTTAAAATAGTTAAATTTTTCTTTCCTGCTAAATGCTTTATTATCTGAAGCGTAGTTGTGCCTACATCTATAGCTATCACTTCATTATCGTAAATAAGTTCTGCCGCTTTTTGCCCTATTTTTCTTTTCTCTTCCAGATAGCGAATACTTCTTTCATAATAGGGAGGCTCTTCCTTTTCAAAAGAGATTTTAACTGCTCCTCCATATACCTTTTTAAGCTTATTTTCTTTCTCCAATTCTTCCAAATGTCTTCGTATCGTCTCCGTAGATACTTTTAATTCTTCCGCTAAACTATTTACTTTAACCTTTCCTTTGGTATCTAGGACATGTAATATGTATTTTTTTCTTTCCTCGCCCACAAGAGACATGTTCTTATCCCTCCTTGTACAGGTTCTAATCTATATTCAGCATTTTTTCTGATTTATTAATTTCTAGAAGTTTGCATATAAGAGGTGCTATTTCTAATTGACTGTATTCATTCTTAAAGAGCTCTTTATTAATATTTTTCTTTACTATCCAAAGCGGAACTGTTCTTTCATCCTCTTCTATGCCATTGTGAAGCCCCAAGAAATCCATGCCATGATCAGCGGTAATTATAACATAATACCCAAGTTCTATCCATAAAGGAACCAAACTTCCAAGTATATTATCTATCTCTATAATTTTTCCTCTATATTCTCTGGAATCGCATCCATGTGCATGTCCAACATAGTCTACGCCCATTGGATGTATGAATAAGAAATCTGGATCATGCTTTTTCCTAAGCTGCTCTCCATCTAAAAACAAATGACTATCGGGGTAAGCATCATCAAAATAGAATCTTCCATATTGAATATTTGCATTCTCATCCTCCTGATCTCTATCCTCTAAAGGATTGAAGGGAGCTTTATTGTATAATTCGCTTACCCAATGATAGGCAGCTGCAGCAGTAGTCAAGCTATTTTCTCTTGCCAAATCAAAAACACTTTTTTCATGGGATCTTCTAACTATTTGATTATTGAATATTCCGTTCACAGAGCAGGGTGTGCCTGTCAATATTGTTTCATAAAGCGGTCTAGATAGCGTTGGAAGCTCTGTCTTAATTCTATAGCCTATAGCTAAATTACTATCTGTAAGATGCTTCATAATTCCCATAGCAGAGCTTCCTATTTTATAATTTAATGCATCTACCAGTATCATTATAACTTTATTTCCCATTTCATCCACCTACTTTGTTTTTATTTGTTGTTACACATAATAATGATAGCATTAGTTGCATATTTATTCCATGTATTTTTATGTTTTGTTGTTGTATTTAGTTGTTTGTGTTTGCGTTTTACTTAATCCACTAAGCTTATTCCTAATTTCTTATAAAAATCAAAGTCTATGTCATGAGATAGTGGAAGATTATTATCATTTCTGAATTTTATCACATAGTGTTTCATACCTTCTCCATATATTCCATCTATGGTATATGGATAATATCCTTGATCTTTCATTCTCCTTTGAACTTCATATACATCAGCTCCTCGATATCCCGGAGTTAAAATCCTCATGCCTTTTTCAAAAGGACCATTGGTACCTGCATATATAGCCACAGGCATTCCATTGGTTACATACTTATACAGCTCCTCTATATCCTTATTAAACATCCTTATGCATCCATGAGAAGCCTCGCTGCCTATGCTATTAGGCCTATTAGTGCCATGAATACCATACTTTCCCCAGGGCACGTTAATTCCTATCCATCTGGTTCCAAACCCCTCTCCCCATTTTCCCATGCTCACTACCTTCCAGCTTCCTACCGGTGATGGAGTTGATGATTTTCCGCTAGCTATACTATATCGTTTTAATATTTGATTTGAGCTTTTATCAATTAGATATAGTCTTTCATCATTTAAATCAACCAATATTGAAAGACTGTTATTTTTAGATGCTGCAGAACTTATCCGCAAATTATAAAATGGAAATTTAAAAATTATAAATAACATAATAAGTATCATTGCTGCTCTTTTTAATTTATTCAATCTCTTCACCCCAAATTGCCGTATTTAACTCTTTACTTTAGTTATGTTTTAATCCATGCTTTTTATACATAATAAAAAGAGATGATTTAAATCTCATCTCTTTCTCAACACTTTACAGTACTTTAATATCATTATTCCAAACTATAATTTTATTCTTTCCCTTATTTTTAGCTGCACTGTTAGCTTTTTCAGCTTTCAATATAATATCTTCCATAGAGTCGCCGTCCAAAGGATAATTTGATATGCCTATAGAAATAGTAGTCGGATATATATAATCTTTAGTCTGCTTTTGAACCTCTTCCTTAATTATATTTGCTTTTTCCAATGCTTCCTTTTTCTCCATTCCTGATAAAACAATTAAAAATTCATCTCCGCAAAGCCAGCGAAAAACTCTGTCCTCAGTTCTTATAGAATTTCCTATGATTTCACTAAGCTTCCTGATCATATCATTCCCAGATTCATAGCTTATTTTGTTATATCTTCTAAGATCATCACCATCTACAAATAACAAGCTAAATTTTAACTTAGTATTTTCATATTGTTCAATCAGTTTTTGTATATAAAGCTTCGCTGATCTATGATTTGGCAGTCCAGAAATATCATCTGTTAATGCCAAATCTCGAATATCATTATAACAAGAAAGACTTTTTCTAACATTAGTCATAAAATTGTATATCATATGTTTTATAACTCTCTCCGAATTATATATATCTTCTTTTTCTTTAGACTTAGCCAATAAACTGTTAATTAATATAAAGTAAAAATCTTCTACAGATTCAAGTTCCTTATCATATTCTATAGTCAGGCTATTTATTTTAAAATATTTATAACCTAAATTAATCATGCCTCTTTTAAATTGATCTTCCAGCTGTTCCTTTATGTAATCATCCCTTATATTTAAATAACTCGGTAACGGAATTAAAAAATCATTAGCACCAAATCTAAAGGAACATATTTTATCATTTTCAGACATAATCTTAGCTATTGCTTGTATCAATATTCTTATACATGAATCCCCGATATCAATACCATAATTTTCATTTATATCTGTTAGATTAAATATATTGCATACAATAAATTTCCCTTTGCTGCCAAATATCTTCTTAATATCTTCTTTCATAAAATCAAAAAAATTAGGTAATCCTTTGATTTTTTCTTTGTATAATTGTTTTTCTAAAAACAGATTATCCACTCTTATCCCTCTTTGCCCCATTTTTTACATTAATTGTATAAATCAAATTAGTATAATTGTAAATATTTTTTAAGTATAAGTCAACTAAAATAAATATCTTTGTAATATATTTATCAATGTATCCATCTCAAAAGGCTTAGTAATATAATCATCCATTCCTGCTTCTACACACATTTCCTTGTTTGCCAAAAGGAAATAAGCAGTCATAGCAACTATTGGAGTGTGCTTTTTTTTATTTTTTTCTTTATGCCGAATTATTTTTGTAATCTCAAATCCATCTAGCTCCGGCATTTGAATATCCATTAGTATAAGATCCACATCTTGATTTTCTAATACATTCAAAGCCTGTTTTCCACTATATGCACATATAAATTCGCATCCTATTTCCTTTATCATATCACATATTATTCTTAAGCTAATCTCATTATTTTCAATAATAAGAATTTTTTTATTTTCTCCTATTGATAGATCAATTGATATTTCCTTATCATATATTCTTTCATCACTGCCTTTATAATAATCCAGCAAAAAGTCTGCAGTAAAATAAAAGGTACTTCCATGCTGTTCTTTACTTTCAAACCATATATTGCCGTTCATTAATTTTACTAATTCCTTTGAAATAGCAAGTCCAAGTCCCGAACCCAAATATTTTTTATCATAAGACATATCTTGCTGGGTGAACTTATTAAATATATCCTTTTTAAATTCTTCTTTAATACCTATACCAGTATCAGCAATAGAAAATTCTAATGTTAACCTATCATTAAGCTGAGCTATTTTTTTTGCAGATAGTGTTATAGCTCCTCTTTCTGTAAACTTTATAGCGTTATTAATTATATTTAATAATATTTGATGAAGCTTTACTTCATCTCCAAGGAGATATTCATCAATCAATGGATCAAGCATGTATATAGGCTTTAAATCTTTACTTGTACACATTGCTGATAACTCTGCAGTAACCTTTTCCAAAAATTTTTTCAAATTAAAAGGTCTCATGTCCAACTCATATTTTCCTGCTTCTATTTTTGATATATCTAGTACACTGTTTATAACATCTAAAAGCAATCTTGAGGAATTTTTTAATATTTTTACATATTGCCTTTGATTTTCATTAAGTTCTGTGATGCTAAGTAAATCTATAATCCCAATTATACCATTCATAGGTGTCCTAATTTCATGACTAACACTGTCCAAAAATTGGTTTTTTGCTAAATTAGCTCTGTCTGCCTCATCTTTAGCTTTCTCCAGCTCAATAAAATTCTGTCTTAATTCCTCTTCTGCCGCGGTAAGTTCCTCATACACTGTGCTAAGTTCCTCATATTTTTCTTTTAGTGCTTTTTCTTGCTGCATTTTTTCTGTTATATCTCTTGCTATGATTGATGTACCTATAATTTTCTTATCCATATTATAAATAGGAGATATCCCTAATGATACATTTATAATCTTCCCATCCTTACCTACCCTTAAAGTCTCATATTTTTCCATTCCAATACCATTAATGACTCTACGTAATATCAAGTCAACATCTCGTACATTTTCTTTTGGTATTATAGTAGAAACATGTTTGCCAACAATTTCCTCAATACTGTACCCATATAATTTCTCCGCTCCCTTATTCCATGCCGTAATAATTCCATTTAAATCTTCGCTCAATATAGCATCTTCTGAAGACTCAACAATGGCAGCAAGATTTCTAAATTCAGCTTCACTTTGCAATCTGTGAGTTATGTCTCTTATTATACTTATAAGCATCTTTCCAGAACCTGTGTTAATTCCTACAGAATTTACTTCCACAGGAAATTTTGATCCGTCTTTTTTACAATGAAAAGTAGTAAATTGTATCCCTTCTATTTTTGCTATTTCAAATTGATTTTCCACGAATTCATCTTGCTTGTAATATCTTATCTGAAAAATATTCATATTCATAAGCTCTTCTTTAGAATAGCCATATACAGTAATCGCCTGATTATTTGCTTCAATAATTTTCCCATTAGAATCCATTAGAAGTATTATATCATTTGCCTTCTCAAAAGCAGTTTTATAAATTTCAAGCTTCACTCCAAAATCATTATCATTAGTTTTTTTCAATCTTAAAAACCTCCACTTCATTTTCTAATAGTGGTTTACTAAAATAATAGCCTTGAATTATATTTCCGCCGAGTTCCTGCAATAGTTCCAATTGTTCTTTTGTTTCAACTCCCTCGGCTATAATCTTGTATCCCAAGGCTTTAGATAAATCAATAATAGTCTTTACTACCGCTTTGCTGCTTTCACTTGTTATTTTATCAATAAATGATTTATCTATTTTTAATGTATTAATAGGCAGCACGGTTAAATAAGTCAGGGAAGAATATCCTGTTCCAAAATCATCCACAGCTACCTTTATTCCTTTTTCTATGGCTTGATTTAAAACTTCAGCTCTATAATGATGAAGATCTATTAAAGTTCCTTCAGTAATTTCAATTTCTAATAAAGAAGGCTCCACTGAATTTTCCTTGCATATTTCTAGAAATTTATCTATGAAATTTTTTCTTTTAATTTGTATGGGCGATATATTTACAGACATTATACCAAAATCAATACCTTGGCTTTTTAGATAATTAATCTTTTTGCACACAGTCCTCAATATCCATTCTCCTATTTTTAATATGGTTCCAGAGCTTTCAGCTATAGGAATAAACTCAGCAGGAGAAACAAAGCCAAGCTTACTGCTATTCCACCTTATTAAAGATTCAAAGCCTATTATTTTTTTATTGACACTGTCAATTTGCGGTTGATACATCATATATAATTCACCATTTTCTACGGCTAGCTTCAGCTCTTGTTCAATCATCAATTTTCTATAATATTCTTCAGCCATAGACTTATGAAAAAAAGTAATAGTGTTTTTCCCATTAAGTTTTGATTGATACATAGCCAAATCTGAATATTTGTACAATTCAAACTCTTTAACAGAATCATCAGGAAATATGGCTATACCAAAACTTGCAGTAATATATATCTGCTTTCCTTTAATTTCAAAAGGATACTTAAAATAATAAATTATTTCATAACATATATTGCTTATATCTTTTATGTCCTTTATATTGTTAATAAGTATTATAAATTCATCTGCTCCTAGTCTATGTACATTTCCAATGCCTCTTACCAAGGTTGTTAATAATTTAGAAAATACTTTTAATAGCAAGTCTCCATAATCATGACCATAAGTGTCGTTAATCAATTTAAAATCATCTATATCTATACATATCAAAGCTCCTCCTTGATGACTTGCTTGAGCTTTTTCCAATGTTTTTTTTAAGTTATTCATGAACAATACCCTATTTGGCAGCTCCGTTAAAGAGTCATAATAAGCTAAATATTCTATTTCCTCTTCTAATTTTTTATTGTAGGTCACATCTGTTAAGGCTCCTGACATTAATTCTAGCTCACCCTGAAAATTTCTTATGGTATTCCCTTTAATTAGTATCCATCTTAGCTTCCCTTTTCTGGTGACAATTCTAAATTCACTTAGATAAACAGTACCGTTACCACTTATAAATGAATTCAAATCCAGCTTAACATTCATTTTGTCTTCACTGATAACAACCCCATCAATAAATTCAAACAAACTATTAAATTCACTCAAATTCTTTTCAAGCATATCTTGAGCATTAGAAGAAAAAAACATATTCTCATCCTTTAAATTCCATTCCCAAACAGCTATATTCGCTCCATTTAGCGCTCTTATATATTTTTGATCATTATCACCTAGCTTCATATTGCACTTCCTTATGTATCAATTACTATGATTTTCAAAATATAGGATTCCCTCAGAATATTTCTTGATAAACTCATTGTTTAATAGAATTTTTAAAATTATATTAGCAAACTTATTATTGAGCAGGTTAAATAGATTAGTCACAAGTGAAATATATACAATAATGTTACAATTTTTTCTTTATTTTTTGAATTTATTGTACTTTTTTATAATTTTATCATAATAATGATTAATATTCAATTTATATCATAATTTTAAAATATACCACTTAATTTATTATTTTTTAGCATGGTTTTAAATCGGTGTTGATTTTTATACTGATTTAAAACTTCATTCAGTTCGATAGGCTATGTTTTTAATTTTGTAATAAAAAAAGCCATAAGAAATTAAATTTTCTCATGACCTTTTTTATAGTTCTGTTTTAAATCAGTGCTGGCTTTTACACTGGTTTAAAACATTTTTTATAAAATATAAGTTTTAAAGCTAAATTCTTTCAATAACCATTGCAGTTCCTTGTCCACCACCTATACATAAGGTAGCAAGACCAGTTTTTAAATCTCTTTTCTCTAAAGCATGCAGTAATGTAACAATTAATCTTGCTCCAGTAGCTCCTATAGGATGTCCCAGTGCAATAGCTCCTCCATTTATATTTACTTTATTTATATCAAAGTTTAAATCCTTTGCTACGGCTAAACTCTGAGACGCATAAGCTTCATTTGCCTCAATCAAATCTAAATCTTCTACTTTTAAATTCGTTTTTTCTAATGCAGCTTTTGTAGCATAAAAAGCTCCATATCCCATTATTGCTGGATCTAATCCTGCTGATCCATAGGAAAGTATCTTAGCTCTAGGTTTTATTCCTAATTCTTTAGCTTTATCTGCACTCATTATAATTAGTGCTGCTGCACCATCATTTAACCCTGATGAATTTCCTGCAGTTACTGTACCATTTTCCTTAAATATTGGTTTTAGCTTCTTTAATGCCTCAATAGTGTTTCCGAATCTAGGAAATTCATCCGTATCAAACACTATTTCTCCCTTTTTCGTTTTTATTGTTACAGGAACTATCTCATCTACAAACTGTCCTGACTTTATAGCTTCTTCTGCCTTCTGCTGAGATAAAAGAGAAAATTCATCCTGTTCTTCTCTGCTAATCTTCCATTGCTCTGCTACATTTTCCGCCGTAATTCCCATATGATAGTCATTAAAAGCATCCCATAGTCCGTCTTTTAACATTTCATCCACAGCTGCAGCATTTCCCATTCTATATCCCCATCTAGCTGAATCTAGCAGAAAAGGTGCTCTTGACATATTTTCCATGCCTCCTGCTACTATCACATCAGCGTCACCTGCTTTTATAATCTGTGCTGCTAAGCTTATACTTCTAAGCCCAGATCCGCAGACCTTATTGACAGTCATGGCTGGTATTTCCACAGGAAGTCCTGCTTTTACAGCTGCCTGCCTTGCAGGGTTTTGTCCTAATCCTGCTTGCAATACATTTCCAAAGATAACCTCATTAATCAGCGTTGCCTCTATTCCAGCTCTTTTCACAGCTTCCTTTATTGCTATTGCACCTAAATCTACAGCGGGTACATCCTTTAATGTTTTTCCGTAAGCTCCTATAGCCGTTCTAACTGCGCTAACTATGACTACTTCTCTCATTTACAATTCCTCCTTATTATCCTCATATATATCAATAAGATCCTTTTGCATCCTTCTTAATGCGTCTATTTCTTTACTTATTCTGTAATATACTAAATGTCCTTCATAAACAGCAAATTCTTTATTAGCTAAAACTTGTGCTTTATCTTCTGGTATTCCTGAAAATTTTAATACATTAGTAAAAATTAATGTAAGTTTTTTCATAGACTTAGCATAATATTCTGCAATATCAGGTTCTGAAAAAGCTATTTCTAAGCCAAGAACTGCAAAAGGGCATCCCATATGTTTATTCTGTTCCGCACCTGATATCATTTGATTTGTTAATTCAATAACAAATTCATTCCAATTTTTATTTTTAGATATTTCCAATATCCATTGACTTATTTCCTTTTCGAAGTAGGCTGCCACCTCTATGGCTAAATTTTTTTTGCTGGAAAAGTGAAAATAAAAGGATCCCTTAGGCAAACCGGCATAGCCTAAAATATCGTTTATACCTGTTGCATTATAGCCATTTTTCAAGAATAGATCTGCAGCGCATTCTATAAGTTTATATTTTGACTGTTCACCTTTGGTATTTTTTATCACCCTATCACCTCCAATTTTTTATTTAATTTTCCTTACAATTAAATAATAGACCAGTCTGTCTATTTTGTCAATAATATTGTTAAAAAATATACAATCTATTTAATTAATTTATTAAAGCTATTATCATATTTAATATATAAATGGTATAATATAGTATATAATTTCTATTTTTCATTGCTTCTATTGGCACAGGAGGTATTCAAATGTATATACATATAAGTGCAACTGCCATATTTGTTTCTGGCTTTGTTCTTGGCGTTATAGTTGCTTTATTTATTATATCCTTATTCAAAAAACATTGAATTAAGAAATTGCACAATTGTATTAAAATGCTTAACCAATTATGCAATCTCTGATATACTCATTCCTTAAAATAAGCATTAATTTCTATTTTAAAGCTTCCTTAAGCGCTTTTATTTTTTCTACCAAAATATTATACTCTTTATCTAAAGCTTTAATATCATCTTTTTTCGATGGAGCAGACAATCTTCCTATAATTTCCGACATGCGATTTTGGAGTATTAATATTTCATTTTTTATGTGCTTATTATCCTCATGAGAGCTTTTATCTTTTCTCGCTAAATATTCATCATATCTACCCTTAAAATTTATAATTTTATTATTTTCTATAACCATTATTTCATCAGCTATAGACTCAATAAACCGCCTATCATGAGAAACAAACAACAGAGTTCCGCCATATTCCTTCAGGGCGCTCTCCACCGCCTGCAATGAAGCTATATCCATATAATTAGTTGGTTCATCTAGTATTAGCATATTAATATCACTTAGCAAAATTTTTGCCAAAGAAACTTTAACTTTCTCGCCTCCGCTTAGCACAGAAACATTTTTGTAAATATCTTCTCTCTTAAATAGAAGCCTAGATAATAGTATTCTAGAAAATGTTTCATCATATATGCTATCCTTCATAACATTTTCGATTATGCTTAGCTCTTCATCCAAAATACTCATATCCTGGCTGAAATATCCTATTTTTGCCTTTTGGGTGATTTTTATAGCGAAATCATTATTCATAATCATCTTTATTAAAGTACTTTTTCCACATCCATTACTCCCAATGAGCGCCACCTTGCTGCCATTATATATTTTAAATTCTGCATTATCAAAAATAATCTTATTATTAAACTTTTTTCTTATATTATAGCCTTCTAGAATAATCCTACTATAGAGCTTGCTTTCTTCTGAAATATCTACATTAATGTTTTCTTTAACCTTAGGTTTTTCTTTTATTTCTAAATTTTCTATTCGCTTTTCTACATTTTTTACTGCTCTTTCTATTGTAGCCTTAGCTTTTTGTCCTCCCATCTTATGAAGCCTGGCTTCAGAATTGCCCATTCTTTTGGGAGTTTTTCTTATGCTTTTAACTTTCTGCTTAGATTCTAATATAACATCCTCAAGGCGTTTCTTTTCTTTTATATATTCCTCATATTCAAATTCATTTCTTTTTAATTCCTCAGCTTTCTGACTATAATATTCACTAAAATTGCCATTATATATTTTTACCTTTCCATCTTCCAGTTCCCAAATTTTATTGCATACCTTATCTAGAAAATCTCTGTCATGTGAAATAATCACTAATGCTCCTTTATACTCAGCGAAAATTTTTTCTATAAGTTCTATGCCTTCAATATCCAAGTTACTTGTGGGTTCATCAGCGAATAACAAATCAGTATTATCAGAAAAAGCCTCAGCTAATTTAAATCTGGTCTTTTCTCCTCCACTCATATTTTCTTTCCATAGACTTGGAGCACCGAATTTTGAGGACATTCTGCTATTAATGCTTTTATTTTCAGGTTCCTCCAGCTGTGATACATAGGAAGCTTTTCCATATAGTTTAACTATTCCTTCATCAGCCTGATTTCTTTGATTTATTATATTTGTCAATGTGGTTTTCCCTGCACCATTTACCCCTACTATACCTATTCTATCTTCTGAATATATCTTTAAACTCTCTATTTCTAATATTTTTCTATTTCCAAAATACTTTTTTATATTCTTACACTCCATTAAAAGCATAAAAAAATCTCCTCCTTTTTTCTCCGGAGAAGATAGCTTCTTACAACTGCCTATAATATAAATTTAAATAGACATAGAAACTAAAAGTAACTAATAAAACATCAATTACATCAACAAAATTTCTACATAAATTTAAATTTTAAGTTCTCTTTTAAATCAGTGTTGATTTTTACACTTCTTTAAAACATTCCTTTATATTAAATACAGGTAAAATATACGCAGCTATAAAAATGCTATCCATTCTCAAAATAATAAAATTCATACGACGATAATCATCGCTATAAAGTTTTTAATTAAACCTCATTTATGATTTTAAATAATTTTGAAGCGAATTACATTCTCATTTCTGCAAATACCTTACCCTTTCTTTAAATTCCATCTAAAACAAATTATATAAATTAATTGTTACATATAACCAATTTAATTGATTACAATATCAAAATATCATTAATTAAAATCAATGTCAATATAAAATATTTTCATCCAATCTATACCTTAAATTTATCTATGGAATTTTGAAGTTTAATTGATAATTCTGCAAGATTATTTATAGCTTCTCCAACCTGCTGTATGGATGCAGTCTCCTCTTCTGAGGCTGCTGCAACCTCCTCTGTGCTAGATGCATTTTCTTCAATAATATTTACAATATTTTCTAATGATTTCTCCACGGATGATGCATTAGCATTAATGGTTTTTGTCTCCTCTGAAACTTTCTTTATATTGTCAGCCACTTGAGAAACTGAGTTTTTGATAAGCTTGAAAGCCTCATCCGTAAGCTTGAGCGCATCAGTTTGGTTTTTTACGGATTCCTTTGTATCAGCAGCTTCCTCAACTGCTTTTTTTATATAATTCTGTACTTCTGCCATAATTGAACTTATCTTTTTTGTGGAATTCTGTGATTGCTCTGCCAAATTTTTAACTTCGTTTGCTACAACACTAAATCCCTTACCAGCTTCACCTGCTCTGGCAGCTTCTATGGAAGCATTTAAAGCTAAAAGATTTGTTTGTTCTCCAATTGAATTTATAAACTCTACTACCTCCCCTATTTCTTCTGACTTTGAAGATAGCCCCAAAATAACTTCTGTAACATTATCTGCTTTGTATTTTGTACTATCCATTTTATCGCTTTGAGTTTGTAAACTGGCTATTCCATTGTTAACTGAAAGCATTGCTTCATCAGCAAGTTTATTTATGTGAGAAGTATTTTTTGCTATATTGTTTATACTGGATACAACACTTTTAAGCGAATTATTGCTATCTTCAACTAATTCGGATTGTTTTTGCGAGCCTTCTGCCACAGCTACAATTGTTTGAGATACTTCTTCAGCTGTCCTATTAACATCCTGGGAAGCGCTCTTTATTTCATTGGAGGAAGCTGCTACTACATGACTTGTATTTTTAGCTTCAGAAATTACATTTTTTATTTTACTAATAAATATATTAAACCGTTCTATTAAATCTCCAAGCTCATCTTTTCTATATGGTTTTCCTTCAACTGTAAGATCTCCATCTTCAGCTTTTTCCATTAACCATTTAATTTCTTCTATGAATTTAGTAATACTCTTATAGGTGGATATTATGAGTATAGTAAATATTATAGTTAAAACAATTCCTATTATTACTACTATTACAAGACTTCTTATGAAATTTTTAAAATCATTGTCTGCCTGCAGCATGGCATTTTTACTCTGCATTTTTGCCTTATCCTGTATTTGCTTTACCAAGGTATCCATATCGTCTGTAGGCTTTCTATCTATACCTTTAACAAGAGTATCAACTATATTGTAGCTTTCCTTATTATTTACATCATAACTTTTAATTGCAGTGCTATATTTATCAAACAGCTCTTTTAAAGTATTCGATAAATTGTCCACAGAAGATGTATCTAAACCTTCTTTAGACATATCTGATTTCAGTTTTTCCAATTCAGCTTGCACATTATCATTATCATCAGAAAACTGCTTATAGTATTTTGCAAAATCTTGTGAGTTATTACCTCTCAGAAGAGTGTCCTTCCATTCCTGAACCTGCTTTTTGAAATATACTTGAGCTTGTCTAGCTTCATCTACCAAATTTATATATTCATTGGCTGTCTGCAATCTCTCCTTTGAATTTTTATCAAAATTTCTAAATGTAATCCAGGAAAATGTGCTTATGCTTAATATTAAAATTATTACAAAAGCTATCAATCCATAAAGCTTACTGCCTATCCCTTTGTTATTCTTCAAATTTTTCTCTCCTTTTAATTATATTATTCCGTTTTAAATCAGTGCTGATTTTTACACTGATTTAAAACATTCCTTTAGTGCGGGCATGCTATTTTTTAAAACATAGCCAATTATCATTAGTATTTTAACATCATCAGCTCATAAATTTCAACGTTTTTAAAAATTTATTTAATATAATTAATATGTATATAAAATATAAGTTTTAATATCTTTTTATATTGTAAATGTATTATTTATACATTAATATTAGATTGTTTTATGTAACTTTAAAAAGGATTTTGTATGTTTATGTAGAAATATTATTACGTAACAAATCTTAATATCTATTTTATATGGAGGAATTGCTATGTCTATAAAAAAATCTGATTTAGAAAGTTTCAAAGCTTTTGCAGAAATGCAAGTGAATCTAATTCCAAGTGGCATAATCTATCTAATAATTGAAGAGGATACTTTTGTATGGAAGGCCGCTTCCCAGGAATTTGATTTAGATATTTTTGATGTAGGCGTAAAAATTAATAGTAAAAGCGCTACTCTTCGAGCAATTAAAGAAAATAGAACAGTCACGGAAAAATTTCCTAGATCCTTATATGGAATTAGATTAACTGTTACCTCTACCCCTGTTGTAAATGAAGATAACAAAGCTATAGGTGCAGTATCTGTGGTGCTTCCAAATCTTCATCCAGTTGCTGCTGCTTTTAACAAATTTGCTCCAATGCTTTCAGATATGTTTCCGGAAGGTGCTTTTATATACATGAGCGATTTAGAAAAAATCGCCTATAGACAAGCTTCAAAAAAGTTTGATATTCCATCGATACCAATCGGATATCAACTAAAAGAAAATGATAATGCTACAAAAGTAATAAATACAAAAGAACCTCAAATAACCGAATTTGATGCCAGTAAATGGCAAGTTCCAACCCTTTTTATAACCTATCCTATTTTTGATGAAGAAAATGAAAATGAATTAGTTGCAACTTTTGGTATCGTATTACCAAAAAGTAATTCTTTTAAATTGCGTAAAATGGCAGATGATATAAACAACACCATAACAAATATATCTTCAGCTATTCAACAATTAGCTTCTTCAGCCTCAGAAATTCACTCAAATGAAATTAGGCTTAACTCCTACATAAAAGAAATTTATACATTATCTGAAGAAATTAATTCTGTATCCTTGCTTATAAAACAAATTTCTGATCAAACAAATATGCTAGGCCTTAATGCGTCAATTGAAGCTGCACGAGTTGGCGAGTTAGGAAAAGGGTTTAGTGTAGTAGCTAAAGAAGTAAGAAAACTTGCCGAACAATCAAGAAACTCCGTACCTAAAATCAAAGATTTAACAAATAAAATTAATGAAAAAATAGATTATATAGTAAGCGAAAGTAATTCAGTTTTGGATTCTAGCGGCGAGCAAGCTTCTGCTTCCGAAGAAATAACTGCCAGCATAGAAGAGATAACTTCTCTAATAGCTGAGTTAGATAAAATAGCACAAACAGTATAATTGATAAGGTATGAAACAAGTAATAAAATGCACTGCAAACATAAAAGTTAAGTCAGTGCATTTTTATTTGTTCTGCTTTTGTCATAATATGCATCATTGTTTAGCTCAGTTTTTTCTTATATTTCTATTATAATTACTATGTAAAAACATCTATTACATAATTTATTGACACAATATAGCTAATTTATGTAATAATATAGTTATACAAAAAAAATCACAGGGAGATGAATACGTGAAATTTGTAAAAAAACTTTTATTTCACCGAGCTACATTTGTATTTTACTCTATAGCAATACAACTTTTAGTTTTAATATGGGTGATTTTCAAGTTTAAAGAATATTTCGTCCTATTTTATGGTCTTAGTATTGTTGTAAGTTTTTTTGTAATACTATTAATTTTAAATAATAAAAGTAATCCCGCTTATAAAATAGCATGGATTATTCCTATACTGCTTTTTCCTATTTTTGGTGGATTATTTTACATATTCTTTGGACGAAATAAGCTAAATAGATTAACTAAGAAAAAAATGAAAAGTATCTCCTCTAAAAGTAATGAAGCATTATGCTTCAATGATAATATTTTAGAGGAAATCCAAAGCAAAAGTAAAACTGCGGTAAATCAATCAAGATACATTCATAATTATGCTAATTGCCCTCCATATATAAATACCTCAACAAAATATCTTTCTTCGGGTGAGGAGGCTTTTGAAAAATTAAAGGAAGAGTTAAAAAATGCTAAGCATTTTATTTTTCTAGAATATTTTATTATAAATGATGGTATTGTTTGGAATAGCATACTTGATATATTGATAGATAAGGTTAAAGCTGGTGTAGATGTTAGGTTAATCTATGATGACGTTGGCTGTCTTTTAACTTTGCCCCATAGATACTATAAAAAATTAGAGCGTTTGGGAATCAAATGCTGCGTTTTCAATCCATTAATTCCTCTTTTATCCTTTAGATTAAATAATCGCGATCATCGTAAAATAGCCATAATTGATGGATACACCGGATTTACAGGAGGAATGAATTTAGCGGATGAATACATAAATGCCATAGAAAAATACGGTCATTGGAAAGATAGTGCTATCATGTTAAAAGGTGAAGCTGTGTGGAGCCTTACAGTAATCTTCTTGTCAATGTGGGACTATCTTAAGGGCATATCTGAAGATTTTAGCAAATTCAGAAATGAAGCTGCATTTAGTGATAGTATATGTCCAGATGGCTATGTTCAGCCTTTTGCCGATAATCCTTTAGATGATGAGCCTGTGGGAGAAATAGTTTATCTTAATATGATCAATAAAGCAAAAAAATATATTTATATTACTACTCCATATTTAATTATTGGTAATGAAATGACAATAGCTTTGACTTCTGCAGCTAAGAGCGGAGTTGATGTTAGAATCATAACCCCTCACATTCCTGATAAAAGATTAGTGCATTCCGTTACTAGATCATTTTACCGAATACTTGTAGAAAGCGGCGTAAAGATATATGAATATACTCCTGGTTTCATGCACTCCAAAATTTACGTTGCCGATGATGCTTATGGTGTAGTTGGCACCATAAACATGGACTTTAGGAGCCTATATTTGCATTTTGAATGTGGTATTTGGTTATATGAAAATAGCTGCATTCCAGCAATGAAAGCAGACTTTCTTAAAACTTTAGATAAATGTAGACAAATTACCCTTGAAGATATAAAATCTTTAAAATGGTATAAGGTACTAATTCGTTTGGTGCTTAGAGTTTTCGCTCCATTGATGTAAGTTATAAATTATGCTTAGAATATTTAAATATTTTAAGATTAAACTATTATTAATAAAAAAAGTATTATACGAGGAGGAATAATCATGAGCAAAATATTATATATTAAAGCAAATGCCCGTCCTAATGGTACGTCTAGAACCTATAAGATTTCTGAAGGTTTTATACACAAGTATAAAGAGCTTCATCCACAGGATGAAATAATAACTCTAGATTTATATAATGAAGGAATAAACTTTCTCCCTCAAGGAGAGTTAAGTGATCTTCATATGCCTGCACCTGGAGAAGGCAGAAATCATCCCATACTAAAATACGCTTTTCAATTTGTGGAAGCGGATAAATACGTAATAGCAGAGCCTTTATGGAACTTAAGTATTCCTGCTATATTAAAGGCATATATAGATTATATATGCGTTACTGGAATTACCTTTAAATATACCGCTGAAGGACCTGTAGGTTTGTGTAAAGGGAAAAAAGCCATTAACATCACTTCAAGAGGAGGCGCATATTCCTCCGAGCCAATGTCAGGCTTTGAGATGGGAGACAGATACCTAAGAACAATTTTAGGTTTTTTAGGCATTACAGATTTTACAACTGTTGCTGCTGAAGGATTAGATGTAGTTGGCAGCGATGTGGATGATATTGTTGAAAAAGCCACAAAAGAAGCTGAAGAAAAAGCCAAAAGCTTTTAATAGGATATTTCAAACTATACTAAAAAATGTTGATATTACCTTGGAGTTCTCTAGGTCATATCAACATTCTTTTAAAGCATAGCCTTTTTAAAGCAATTTTCCTTGTTTAATAAAATTATTAAATTGCTTTCCTCTTATAGTTTTTATGATATAATAAGCCAATATTATGAATCCTATTGTTTCAGGTAAATAATAGAATGGATCTGTGATGAGCCTTATTATATCATTATTTAGCCAATTTCCTTCCGGTCTTTCAGGAAACTTCCATCCGTAATAAGGCCAAAATAATATCTTAGTATAAAGCCACATACTATCTAAAATTAAATGAATGCTGCTGCTTATTCCTAATAATAATATTCTATTTTTTCTTTCCTTTAAGAGCCTAAATAATCCTATCAATATCAAAATTAAAGAAAATAGCAGAGTATGACCGAATATACGGCTATTGTGAAAGGTGCTTCTAAATAAAAACGCTCCTATAGGTTTATCTATTATATCTGGCAATATTGATCCCACCAGTACGATTCTATAATCTATCAATGGCTTACTTTCTCTATCCTCATTTTTATTAAATATGCTTTCATAAACTTTAAAAGCCCCTGTAGTTATACCCAAATGTCCAAAAAATATCATCTGTTTCTCCTTCCCTCTTATGTAATTCTAATGCAAAGTGTATAATCAAAATCTAATCTTAATTTATAATAATATCACATCAAGAGGTTAATTACCATTATAATTCAACCTCTATTTCCTGCAAATCGAGAGCTTTTCCACCCACCATAACTTTTTTTATTTTATCATTTTCCGAAGATAATTTTACATGAATCTCTGAGGGCCTGTTCATGGAATATCCCTGTTCCATCACAATATTTTCCATATCTTTTACCTTACCATACTTATATAAATAACAGGCTAAAGCACCATTGGAGGTTCCTGTAGCAGACTCTTCATTAATTCCGTAAAGCGGTGCAAAATTTCTACAATGTGCTGAAGCATTATGTAGAGTCTCAAGAGTAAAAACATGATATCCTATAACTCCATATTTTTTGCTTATATGCTTTATTCTATCTAAATTCGGAGATATTTTATTGATTATATCCAAGCTTTTCACAGGAATAATTATATCCTTTAGTCCAGTGGATACGATTTGAATTGGCAACTCTTCAATAATTTCATTAGTCCCTATGCTCAACGAGCCGGTTATTTCTTCATTATTTAAAATGTCATAATAAGTTGGACAGTTTTGTTCCATAGTTACTATTCCATCTTGGTTCACTTCTATTTCTAAAATTCCTGCTTTAACCTCCTGAGTGTAGACTCCTGATGCTATTATACCCTGCTTAAAAAGGGTAAAAAAGCTTCCAACAGTAGCATGTCCACATAAATTTACTTCATCATTAGGTGTAAAAAATCTCAATTTAAAATCTGCTAAATTAGATTTCGAAATAAATGCCGTCTCTGAAAAACCCAATTTTTCAGCAATTCTTTTCATTTCTTCATCTGATAAAAAATCAGCTTCTAAAACAATTCCAGCTGGATTTCCTCCTCCAGATTTTTTTGCAAATGAATTTAATTTAAAAGCTTTAATTTTCATAATCGTCCTCTTTCAATAATTTTATCTGCAATTTATATATAAAAAAATAATATTTCAAATAATATAATTATACTTTTACATAAAATTTGGTTTATGACAATCCATTAATTAAAAATTATTGCATAGGAGAAAATTGAATTTTAAAAAAATAAGTGCAGGTTGCACTGCACTTATTTAAAACACATTCAATTATAGTTCTTCTCCATTAGATTCTATAACCTTTTTATACCAATAAAAACTGTCCTTTCTTAATCTGTCTAGGCTTCCCTTGCCATCATTGTCCTTATCTACGTAAATGAAGCCATATCGCTTTTTCATTTCTCCTGTAGAAGCACTTACTAAATCTATGCAGCCCCAAGGTGTATAACCTATTAAATCCACGCCATCTGCCACTGCTTCTTTCATTTCTTTTATGTGTTCTCTTAAATAATCTATTCTATAATCATCTTTTATAGACCCATCAGCTTCAATCGTATCCACAGCTCCTAATCCATTTTCAACCACCATTAAAGGAATCTGATATCTGTTATATATGTTATTTAAAGACCATCTCAAACCTTTGGGATCTATCTGCCACCCCCAATCGCTAGCTTTAAGGTATGGATTTTTTAAACCGATAGCGAGATTTCCTCCTATGCTCTCCTGATTAGGATCTGCACTGACACATACTGACATATAGTAACTGAAAGTATAGAAGTCCACACATCCATTTCTCAGAATATCTTCGTCTCCCTCTTCCATAAATATGTTTATATTATTCTCTCTAAAATATTTTTTAGCAAAGCCAGGATAATAACCTCTCACCTGAACATCCGAACACAAGAAGTTACTGATATTATCCTTCTCTTGGGCTAATAATATGTCTTCTGGATTGCAGGTAAGCGGGTAAGAGCACATATAAGCTATCATACAGCCTATTTTGAAATCCTTATTAATTTCATGTCCAAGCTTCACTGCTTTTGCACTCGCTATAAATTGATGATGAAGTCCTTGAAATCTTTCCTGTGCATTGCTATCTAAACCGCTCTTTAATTCAGCTTCCTTAGGAATAATAGCTCCCGCCAAGAAGCTTCCAAAAGGCATGGTTAAACAATTTATTTCATTAAAGGTTAACCAATACTTAACCACATCTTTGTATCTATTAAATATTACTTTACAGTATCTAACATAGAAATCAACTACTCTTCTATCTGCCCAGCCATTATATTTCTGTGCTAAATTAAAAGGTGCTTCATAGTGAGATATGGTTACCAAAGGTTCTATATTGTATTTCTTTAGCTCAGCAAATACAGAATCATAGAATTTCAAGCCCTCTTCATTAGGTTCTAAATCATCTCCATTAGGGAAAATTCTGGACCAGGCAATAGACATTCTGAAAACCTTAAAACCCATTTCTGCAAATAGCTTAATATCTTCCTTATAGCGATGATAAAAATCTATAGCCTCATGACTTGGATAGAAAGTTTCTCCTTCTAAAACAGGAGTTATTCTTCTTGGAGTTGTATGAGTCCCTCCAGTCATTACATCTGCTGTACTTAATCCTTTTCCGCCTTGGCTATATCCACCTTCAAATTGGTTAGCAGCCGTAGCTCCTCCCCATAAAAACCCTTTTTTAAATTTAATATCTGCCATATTATCACTCCTTTTTATAATTCCTTACCATTAGTGGTAATTACATTTTTATACCAATAAAAACTTTTTTTCTTGCTTCTGATTAGTGTTCCTTTTCCTTCATTATCATTATCAACATATATAAACCCATAACGTTTTTTCATTTCTCCTGTAGAGGCACTTACTAAATCTATACAGCCCCAAGGGGTATAACCTAATAATTCAACTCCATCCTCATTAATTGCAGCTCTCATAGCTTTAATATGCTCTCTTAAATATTCGATTCTATAATCATCCTCTATATTACCTTGTGAATCTAGAGTGTCTATTGCTCCCAATCCATTCTCTACAATAAATAAAGGTTTTTGATATCTGTCATAAAGAGAGTTAAGAGTTATTCTTAACCCAATAGGATCAATCTGCCATCCCCATTCACTAGCTTTTAAATATGGATTTTTAAGAGTGGCAAATACATTTCCCTCTGTCTGTGAGCTTGCCTTTGGGTCAGCACTAGTAAGTCTTGATGCATAGTAGCTAAAGGA
The DNA here is from genome assembly GCF_032335695.1 of Clostridium sp. 19966. Lineage (NCBI taxonomy): Bacteria > Bacillati > Bacillota > Clostridia > Eubacteriales > Clostridiaceae > Clostridium > Clostridium sp. 19966. The sequence continues at coordinate 285,287 of NZ_JACTOJ010000003.1, read as the reverse complement.
TACAAAATCCACAGTGTTCTTCTTTAAAAGTTCCTCATCTCCAGGTTCCATAACTACATTTATCCCTTTTATCTCAAACATCTTTTTAGCATAGTTAGGATATTCTCCTCGTGATTGCACATCAATAAAAAAGTAGTTTTCTCTATCCTTTTCTAAAGCCTTCCAGACATCCTCTGGGGCACAGGTATTGGCGTAGGTATTCCCTGCCGCAAGCATGCAGCCTATCTTAAATTCTGGATTTATTCTATGAGCTATTTCAGTAGCCTTAGCACTGGCTATTAACTGATGATGAGCGGCCTGATATTTAATGGCTTCTTCATCTTCTCCTTCTTCAAATACCAAGCCTGCTCCTACAAAAGGCAGATGCAAAAGCATATTAATTTCATTAAAGGTAAGCCAATATTTAACCTTATTTTTATAACGAGTAAAAATGGTTTCACACAATCTTTCATAATGCTGAACCATTTTACGACTCTTCCAAGAATTTATCGTCTTTACCAAATTTATTGGCACATCAAAATGAGTTATAGTTACTAAGGGTTCTATGCCCTGCTTAATACATTCATCGAACACAGCATCGTAAAATTTTAATCCCTCTTCATTAGGCTCTTTGTCATCTCCATTAGGAAATATCCTCGTCCAAGATAAGGAGAGTCTAAAGCATTTAAAACCCATATCTGCAAATAATCTTATATCATCTTTGTATCTATGATAAAAGTCTATAGCTTCATGGCTTGGATAATAGTGTTCTCTATCACATTCAAGCATTTTTTTCTTACCAAGCATCACAGGAAAGCGATCTTTTCCCGCTGGGATTACATCCACTGTAGATAAACCTTTACCACCTTCTAAGTATCCTCCTTCACATTGGTTAGCAGCTGTAGCTCCTCCCCACAAAAAGTCTTTTGGAAACCCCTTCATAAATATATATCTCCTTTCTTTAGAAAACTTTATAGGAAATAAGTTCCAAGCATAAACTGCTTAGAACTTACTGTTGGTTAAATCATCACAGATAATAGTTCTTCTTCGTAATTAATTGACTTTTTATCTGTTTCTATAATATCTAAGTAGTTAGCTGAATTAGTAACAACTATTGGAGTTGTTAAGGAATAACCTGCTGCTTTTATTGCTTTTATATCAAACTCTAACAATTCTTGTCCCACGGTAACATGATCACCTTGTTTTACTTTTACGGTAAAATATTTTCCATCCAATTGAACTGTATCCATACCTACATGAATCAATATTTCTGCGCCACCATCACTTGTGATTCCAATTGCATGACCAGTTGGAAATACTGTTGTCAATACTCCGCTTATAGGTGCAACCACTTTTCCTTCAGTTGGTTCTATTGCAACACCTTTTCCTAAAGCCCCTGTGGAAAACACTTCATCTTTAACTTCTGATAAAGCCTTAACTTCGCCTTTTAATGGGCTAGCTACAGTTTCTTGTTTAACTAGAACTTCTCCCTCTGCTTCCTTCTTAACGACTTGAATTTCGTCATCTTTAAAACCTGTAACCATCATTAATAAGAAACCTACAACGAAGCTTACTATCATTGCTATTATGGCACCATAGAAACCAGCGGTTATTCCCGAAGGTGATATATAAGTTGGAATTCCGAATATACCCATTCCGCCTATCATATATATCTTGCTTCCTGCAATACCTAATATGCCTCCGCCTACTGCTCCGCCAATACAGCTCAATATGAATGGCTTCTTACGTGGAAGAGTAACACCGTATATAGCTGGTTCTGTAACTCCAAATATACCTGAAATGAAAGCTGGGAGAGCTATAGCCTTTAACTTCTTATTCTTGGTTTTAATTAATATAGCCAATACTACACCTATCTGCGCAAAGGAAGCTCCAAACATAGTTCCAAGGATAGGGTCAGCCTTTAATACTGATAGATTGTTTATAGCTATTGGAACTAGACCCCAATGTAATCCAAACATTACAAATACCTGCCAGAACCCGCCAATAAATATACCTGCTACTACTGGGCTTAAGTTATAAAGTGCAAGAGTAATCGCTCCTAATAATTTACCAGCCCAGGTTGCTATAGGGCCTATTACTATAAAGGTTAATGGAACAGTAACTAACAATGTGCAGAATGGAACAACGAAAGCTTTAACAACATCTGGTACTATCTTCTTAAAGCCTCTTTCAATTTTAGAAGCTGCAAATATTGCTAGTATTATAGGTATAACCGTGGAAGAATAATCCATTAATATTACTGGAATACCCAAGAAGTTCAAATGTATTGGAGATTCTATTAAAGTACCTTTAAATAAAGTATTTATGACTGGAGCTGCGCTAAAAGCCGCTATCTTAGGATAAAGCATAGAAGCACCAATCGCCATACCAACAAATTCATTGGATTTAAACTTTTTAGATGCTGTGTATCCTAGAAATATAGGCAAGAAATAAAACAAGCTGTCACCAATACCATTTAACATTGCATAGCTTCCCGATTTATCACTAAGTAATCCAAAAGCAACAAGCAATGCATTCATACCCTTTATCATACCTGTTGCACATAGCACTCCTAGGATTGGAGTGAAAACTCCCGATACAATATCTATAAATTTATTGAAAGCATTAATTTTTTCCTCTGGCTCTTCAGCTCCTGCTGCTGTCTGAAAGCCTCCTACTGCTACCACGTCTGCATAAACCTCAGGAACATGGTTACCTATAACTACTTGATATTGCCCACCGCTCTTTACTACAGTAACAACACCATCCATATTTTTTAAAACATCTGTATTAGCTTTACTTTCGTCCTTCAATTTAAAACGCAGACGTGTAACGCAATGTGTCAAGCTATTAACGTTTTCTTTACCACCAACATTTTTAATGATGTCTTTTGCAAGTTTTTCATATTTCATTTTTTACATCTCCTTTGTATTTTTTATATAAAAAAGCGAGACCCAGCACGGATAGTAAAATACGTTAAAATATATTACTATCTGATTTGGTCTCGCCTGCTTTACCAGTAACAATCCAAAATATTAAATTTTATTGAGTAATCCTCTGAATATGAACAGTTAGGTACAATTTTTCTTCATCTGATAACTCTTTTTCTAAATATTTTTCTATTTTAAGCATACAATTATAAGCTGATTTATATTTTTCCCTAACCTGTTTCAATAAAAAATCTTCTTCAACTCCTTCTGCAGCATCTATTTTTGAATTTTCTTTTTTATTTAACCTTTGGAAGAAAAACCTTAAATGTGTAACAAATCTTTCATAGCTTATAGATTTTTCATCTAGTGATATATTATAGGTATACTTGACAATGTTTAAAATATCCTGTATCATTTTTGCATTTTTAGCCACATCATCAGCCTTATTGTAGGAACTGTTAATCTGCGCATTTATCAAATGAAGGGCTATATTAGCTGCTTCATCTTCATCTAAAAGTTTTTCAGTTTCATCCTTAATAAATTCTAATGCTTTTAATCCCACATTGAATTCCTTGGGATAAAATTTTTTAATTTCCCAAATCAATGGATTAGTATTTCTTATTCCCTCGCTATACATATTTAATGTATTGCTGATATGATCTGTAAGTGTAACATATATATAGTCATTTAGTTTGATATCTAATACATTCTTAGCGTATTCGATTACATCATAGCATAGAGATACATATTCCATAGGCACATCTTCTAATAATAACTTAAATTTTTCAGAGGCATCCTTTTGTTTAAGAATGAATGTCTTCTCTACAAGACTCTCATCCACCTTTTCTCCCGCATTCTTTTTAAATGCGATTCCCCGCCCCATAACAACGAATTCATGTTTATCTGAATCTTTTGCTAATATGACATTATTATTAAATATCTTCTGTATTACCATCCCTATCCTCCATCCTATAATAGCTTTTATGAAAAAAACCTTAGTTAATTTATAAAAGACATAAATCTTTTTAATTAACTAAGGTTTTGCCTGATCGAGTCAGTAACAATCCAAACAACCATATAAACGTTTTCTTGATGTTTTAATCATACATTGTTTTCTTGGAGCTGTCAACAGTTTTTATAATAATTTTTTGTAGTTTTTTATAATATTTTTTATTTGCTTTTTTGCCTTTTCTAGCTAGCAAGTATATAAAATAAGGTGCTCCAATAATTGCTACAATAGCACCTGAAAAAGCAAACTCACATTTTAGAAATACTTAGCCTATTTTCTAATTCAATTTTTATTTTACTTTATAGTAAGAAAAATTTACTCCAATAAAATACTAGCATGACATATGTCCTATTAATATTTTCGCAGATGTGGTAACTTATATAACATATCACAGATTACAGGGGGATTTATATTCATGAAATATGAAGTTATATTATTTGATGCAGATGAAACCTTATTCGATTTTGAAAAATCTGAAAAGCATGCTTTAAAAAATACTATGATAGATTTCAACATAGATTATAATGAAAATTACCATTTAAGCATATACAAGACTATAAACTCCGCCATTTGGAAGGAACTCGAAAATGGTCTAATTGAACAGAAAGACTTGAATGTGGAAAGATTCAGAAGATTATCCAAAGCTTTAGAAGAAAAATTTGATGGAAATGAATTCGCAAAACACTACGCTCAGCATCTATCAGAGGCATCCTTTTTATTCGAAAGCAGTACAAATTTAATAGAAAGCTTACATGAAGCTTCCTATAGACTTGCTATCGTAACTAACGGTCTAAAGGATGTACAGCATAATAGAGTAAGAAAATCTGTAATAGGAAAATTTTTTGAAACAGTTGTCATTTCTGAGGAAATTGAAATATCAAAACCTAATCCAGAAATATTTCAGTATGCCTTAAACACTTTAAAATGCATTAATAAGAAGAAGGTATTAATGGTTGGCGACAGCTTAAGTTCAGATATACAAGGCGGCATAAATTTTGGAATAGATACTTGCTGGTACAATCCGAAAAAATTAAGCAACAAAACTAATTTAAACCCAACCTATGAAATCTCAGACTTAATGAAGCTTAGACAAATAGTTTAGTCATTAAATATGGAGCTGTAGCAAAAAGATTATTTATTCTATTCATTAAGAAGTAAGATGTAAAAATTAATAGTTTTTCTGTATTATCTTATCAGCTAAGTAAACTATAGTCAATAAGATACTAAATTTGAATAATAAGTTCAAAACGTATATTAAAAACATAAAAAAATGTTTATTGATTGGGGGAAGTCCTTTGCCGTTATTAGAATTCCAAAATACATTTTTTATTAATGATAATAAAACTATACTAAAAGATATAACAATGTCCATTAATCAAGGTGATTATATTTCTGTTGTCGGTCCATCTGGAAGTGGTAAAAGCACCTTTCTTAAACTTTGCTGCCACCTAATAAGTCCAACAAAAGGTACAATAATATATAAAAATAAATCTATTATGGAACATAATCCTATTGAACTCAGAAAAAATATTGCATACTGCTTTCAAACTCCATATCTTTTTGGCGAAACAGTTATGGATAATATTTATTTTCCATATCAAATAAGAGGCATTAAAGTAGATTTAAAAAGGGCAGAAGAACTTTTAACCCTTTTTAATCTTGATAAAGAATATTTAGAAAAGGATGTGAAAAATCTGTCTGGCGGCGAAAAGCAGAGGATTGCGCTTATCAGAACATTGTTATCTAAGCCTGAAATATTGCTTTTGGATGAAATAACCTCTGCACTGGATGTTAATAATACCTTAATTGTTGAAAATGTGATAAAATTGCTGAACCAAAACGGTACAACCATCATTTGGATAACACATAATCCTGAACAAAGTAAGAGAGATGCACATAAATTATTAACCATTGAAGCTGGTAAAATAAAATCATTGGAGGTGCTAAAATGAACGTAAGCAGTAATTTAATGAATACTTCTTCACTTTTAATTTCCTCATCTCTAGTATTGGTGTCCTTATTGTTTTCATATTTTCAGAAATTAAAACTTGAGAAGGAAATTATAATAAGCGTTGTCAGAGCAATCCTTCAACTTATCATTGTAGGGTATTTGCTTAATTATATTTTTGGTTTTAACAATCCAATATTTACAACCATACTTCTTTTATTCATGACTTTCAATGCCGCATATAATGCTTCCAAAAGAGGTAAAGCAATAAAAAACGGACTGCTGATATCTTTTATATCAATAGCTGTAGGAACTATATCAACCCTTGCTATTCTTGTATTTTCTCGTGCAATCAAATATGAGCCTTATCAAATTATTCCTGTCAGCGGTATGATAATAAGCAATGCAATGGTAGCTTTAGGACTTTGTTACAGGCAATTAAGTTCAAATTTTAAAAATAAAAGAGAAGAAGTTGAAACAAAGCTTTCACTTGGCGCGGATATCTTGCCATCTGCTATTGATATAATTAGGGATTCAATAAAAACTGGCATGCTTCCAACAATTGACTCAGCAAAGACCTTAGGCATTGTATCATTACCCGGTATGATGACAGGGCTTATACTTGCTGGCACACCACCAGTAGAAGCAATCAAATATCAGATAATGGTGACATTCATGCTCCTTTCAACTACCTCAATATCTTCTTTCATAGCATGCTATTTATCCTACAAGGGTTTCTTCACTAATAGAAAACAGCTGGTGCAAAAATAAAAAACAAAGCTTATTCAGTATGCAAGTTACAAGCAACTAAATAAGCTCAAAGCTATATTTTGAAAATATTTTTTTATTTCTCTTTTATCGAATCTGCTAACAAGTTCTCTATCTGCTGCAGGAAATCAGTAATGTCACAAATAATAGTAGATCTTGTATTCATCCTTAAATTCAATTTGTCTAATTTATCCCCAAAGGAATTAACAAGTTCAGCAACTGATCCAACTCCTGTAGCTGCCCCATTTATTTCAGAGCTTGTCATTTTCATGCCTTTTATTATATGCTGACTAAAGTTCTTTACTTCATCTGTGCAGTCTGTAACCTGCTTAAAATCTTTTTGAACATTTTGAGCGTATTCAAAATTATCTTGAGTGGCTACTTTTGATGATCTTATTTCTTCTCTCAAGGAGTCTATACTTTCATATAGTTTTTTAACGCTTTCGTCTATTCCGCTTACTAATTCTGTAGTTGAAGAAGAAAGCTTTCTTATTTCCTCTGCTACAACTGCGAAGCCTCTTCCAGCTTCTCCTGCTCTAGCAGCCTCAATGGACGCATTTAATGCTAAAAGATTGGTGCTGTCAGCTATACTTGTAATACTATTAGACATCTCTTGAATATTTTTAGAGCTGCTTTCCAATCCATAAAAAGCTTGCGTAATAGAATCAAGCTGAGTACATGTACCATTAATTTTATGCGCCAAAGTCCCCATTTTATCATCTGCTTGCTTAACTGCCACTTCAGAACGTTCCATAACTCCATTTATCTTGCTAGCATACTGGCTGAAATCATTAAAGTTAGTATCCAATTTATTAATCATCTCTTGTATGCTATTGATTTTTGAATATGTATTATCTATATCTTTAATAGACTGAGTTACTTTTACTTCTTCTTCCATAAAATCTTCAAGTTTTTCTTCAATATGTAGAATTCCATAGTTAATATTTTTATCATGATCTGGAGTTTTTCTCAAATCTACAATTTCTTTTTGTTCTACTGAAAAATTTGATTCTTCCTTGGTCTTTACGGTCTTAGTTTTATCTGATCTAAACCACTTCATATCTATACCTCACCTATTCAAATACAGCAAGAACCATAGTTTGATTAAAATGCTGATGATTAAGCTGTTCTCCATAACCTGCAAAGCCTATATAATTTCCTAAAGCTATGCTCATATTTTTTGCAAATTCATTTATGTATCCATCTTTTTCGAAAAGCATGGATCGCGCCAAGCAATTTATCATTATGCTTAAGGACGGATTAGGTATCTCCTTTTTAACTTTATCTACGGTTTCATTAATTACCTTCTTATAATCATCAGGTTCTAAAAGCACCATGTTAGAATTATTATAAACTCTTGCATGATAAGACATGGCATTATTTTCGCAAACAGCTTGGTTTGCTGTAATGTACATATCGTTGCCAATAATTCTTCCAAGAGGGTAACTATCTAAATACTTTGGAAGATTTTCAACAGTTGTATTCAGTGCTTCAGCCATTACCTTTGCAGCAGGTTTATTATCAAATTCATGTACTATACGATTTCTTACATCTACTTTAGTAGCAGTAAAGAAATGTGTAGTTGGCCTATATATATTTTCTCTGTATAGCCTAATTCTTCCGCCTAGATTTTTTATTATTACAAAAGCACAGGCATTATCGTATATTTTACCATTGAAAGAAATCATAGTTCTTTCTGCTTTTCCATAGTCACCGGAGGAGCCTCCGAATAAAGGGATGTTCTTTTTTTCTAGAACTGAGTTTAGAGTTGATAAGACTAGCTCTTCACAGCTTATTAATGATGAAGAAATCTCAAAACATACCGTATTAGAGGTATCTTTAAATTTGTCCACACAGTTTATTAATCTGTCAACATATTTTAATGGATATTTATCTGCTTCTTCAAGCACATCTGCATAACATTCGATGCCATCTTCAATCCCCATTACAAGCAATGTATTCTTATAAGCTCCTTCTTTACAAAAGCCAGCAAAAGTAGTTGCTCCAAGAATAATGCTATTTTTGAACTCTTCTCCTATCTTTTCATTGTATCCTTCGAAATGTTCCACATCAGAAAAAAACAATAATAATTTAGGTGAATTAAGTTCTTGGGTGGCTTCCTTTATTGCTTGTTCCAAATCGGTTTTAGAGCTTTTTCCAACTTTATAATTCATGCATATCTCCCTCTACAATAAATTACACAGTATTACAAATAGCGTTTATTTTTTATATTTTTTTTGATATAAGATAAAATTTCAATTAAATTTTACATTTATTGCAGAATAATTATAATTAATTCCATATAAAAAGTCAATGAAATTAGTAAAATATAACATAAGCTTAAAAATTCATCTTAGCACCATTAATTTTGAGCCAACCTTGCCTTTCCTTATAATCAGGAAGTATACCTTCTACTATACTCCAAAACTTTTTTGAGTGATCCTTCTGTATCATATGACTCATCTCGTGCACTACTACATAATCTATGGAAGTAAGCACTCCCATGGTACATCTCCAATTAAACAACAGATCATTTCTCCCAGTGCAGCTTCCCCATATACTTTTTTGCTCTTTAACCTTTACGCTTCTCGGTTTCAAAGGGAAAAATTTTTGATAATATTCAACTCTTTCTTCTATTACTTTTTGTCCCATTTCTCTGTACCATTGCTCCAAAGATAGTCTTATAACTGGGTTTTCCTTAGAAGCTGCAGTTACAATTATTTTCTCAGCCCAAAGCATAATCTTAGGTTTTCTAAGCCGCGTATCTATATTTATTTGAAGAGGATATTCTTTTCCTAGATACATGAAAAGTTCTCCATTAGTAAATTTCTTCTCCGCAGGAATTTGGACAGATTTCACTTCTTCTAGTTTTTTTATAATCCAAGCTCCCTTATCTTTTATTTTCTCCAGCACCCATTCTTCTTTAACATTAATTGGGGCAGTCACTATTACAGTATTCGGCGCTTTTATTTGGATTTTCATAGTTTTTCTGTGAGCCAATAATAATTCAAATTCTATCTTTGTATTGTTGTAGCTTACATTTAGCTTCTTCATATTCTATCCTCATTACTGTTAATAAATTTATCTATAGCTTTTGCTACTCCATCATTACTATTAGTTTCTGTAATATAATCAGCTTTCTCTTTTACTAAATCTATAGCATTTCCCATAGCTATCCCCATGCCTGCAAATTCAATCATAGATAAGTCATTCTCACTGTCACCTATTGCTATAATTTCCTTTCTATTTATATTATAATGGGCTGCTAATCTCTCTACCGCTGTACCTTTAGATATTCCATGACAGTTTATCTCAATATTATTTTTAGAAGAGCTTGCCACCTGAATTTCCTTAAGCTTCTCTAACTCTTCTCTAACTCTCTTTAATTTATTTACATCAGTATTAATTAATTCACATTTTACAATATTACCTTCTTCTAATCTAAATACACTTTTCCACTGCTTTTCATTTCCAATCCACTTATATTTTACAGCTTTATTTATGTATCCACGTAATTTTAAATAATCGGAGAATATTTTAAACATCAAGTTTCCATAATAAATTCTCTCTGGAGTATAAAACATGGGACTTACATTATATCTTAAAAATATTTGAAATAATTTTAGGCATACCTCTTCACTAAAAAAACTTTTATATATGATTTCATTATTCTCTCTTATATAAGCTCCATTGGAGGCTATAACCGCTGATTTAGTACCAATTAATCTTGAATATGCTTCTGCATCAGTGTACATTCTACCCGTGCTTACAACTATATGAACACCTTTGTCATGAGCTTTTTTTAAAGCTTCCCTAGAGGCAGTGCTCACTTTATGCTTAGTGTTTAATAAAGTTCCATCCATGTCTACACATACCAATTTATAACTCATAATTTCCTCCGTTAATAGATTTTCTTCGCTGTATTTTAATATTATTTCTTATGATCAATCTCTGTCCCAAAGAAACTTAAGTCATCTATATCCTCTAACTGCTTTATATCATCTAATACCCATCTATGATCCCTTCTGATGAACTTCCAGTATTCCTCAAAGTAAACCCTTCTATATTTAGAGCCTTGAGTAACTTTATTTGTTTCTTCATCAATAGTGTAGTCTATTGATTTTGCCTTTATATGCATCCAAAGAATATCATTTTCTGTTCCTTCGAAATCCTCCACCCCTATAGGATATACTCCTAGCAGAGTCATTCTCTTAAGAATATTTTTTTCCTTTCGTACCTTCATCCACTCAGTCTGAGTTTTATGCCTAATATAAAGTTCTTCACTCATGTATTCCTTTGCTATATCCTGATTTCTCTCGGTCCATGCAAGCTGTACCTTATAAAAGGCCTCTTCTACATCCTGCTTTATATTAGCATAATTCCAATTATCATCGCTTTTAGATAAGCTTTTTATAACTGCAGCAGATTTAATCTTCTTTTGCCCCATTCTTACTTTAATGACAATGATTCCTATGGATGCTGATACTGCCATTAATGAAACTGCTATTATATCTGCTACTGGATTGTTTCTTCGCCTATTATATCCTCCTGAGGATCCACCTCCATGATATGAGTCAGAACTCCTGCTTCCACCAGAAGTTCCACCACTTCCTCCAGAAGAACCTCCTCCGCTGCTTCCTCCTCCAGCTCTAGCAAACACATTTATTGGAGTACAAATCATTAAAAGCACGCAACATATCAATAACAATTTCTTTATGAAATTACTAAACTTATTCAATTTCATCGTCTCCTATAAATAAAAATTATATATATCTATACGTAACATTTTACCACATAGGAGAGTTTAATAATGAAAAAAGATTAAAATTCACTATTACTACTTAATTCTAATTTTTATAATTTTCTATAAACTAAAAGAACTCCAGTTTAATGGCGGAGTTCTTTTTTATTCTTTATAAAACATCTTTAATATTGCTGAGCTTCTTTGAAATTTGGAGTTCCATCACTATCCCATAGTATTTTTTTCGCATAAGTATGCCTATTAGGATCAGTTAGAGGATTTCCCTTTAAATACCTATAGTTCCTGGCATGATATATTGAAATATCTTCCATTCCATTTTCTGAAACAGTGAAACTATTATGTCCTGGTCAAAAATTTTATCCTCTATATTTGTATCAAGAACAGGGTATTGGTTTTTGCTCCAAGCTCTAGCATCCAATAGATTGTACTCCTGAGAAGCAGTTAATAGTCCCATGCAACAGTTACGATCTGTAGCCAAATATGTGCTCCCATTTTCCCTGTTTCATGTTTTTGCCATATAATTTTTGAAGGTGCATTCCCTATATCTTTTATGGTAGCAGATCTTCTAAGTTCTATTCTATCGTAAGTTGGAACTGATGCAGTAAAATAGTAGAATCCATCTGAATGTTTGTAAACCCAAGGATCTGCTCTTTGCAAAACAATTGGCTCTGCATACTTTTTATCCATTTTTGAAGAAATACTTTCTGACATGATTTGCTCCCTTCACTTACTTACCTAAATCAGCTTTATCTACAAGCTCTATAAAATCTGAAGCTTTTCCTTCTGTTTCAAAAATTACAATTTCATTCTTGCCTTTTTTTAACAAAGGTGCAGGAATATATAAGGTGTTTTGCGGCCCTATTTCCCAAAAGCGTCCTATATTAAAATCATTAATAAACACACAGCCTTTTCCCCAGCCATCAAGTTTTAAGAAAGTATCCCCTAAATTTTCAACCTCAAGCTCAAACTTATAAAATGCAGGCACGCCTGTTTTATAGCCTAAATTAAAATCCACTTGGTTGATATTATCTAAAGGAAGTGTATAATGCTCCCAGCCAGCGTGAGCATGCTTATCTATCTCAACTCCATAACTAATTCCCTTCCTCTGAGCATTCAATTTTTCTCCGAAATTCACTCTTCCCATATTCTCAACTAATATATCTAACAAGTTGTTTTCTTCTTTATCAAAAATAATTTCAGCAGATTTTCCTAATTCTAAATCATATTGAGTAAAAACCTCTTTTTCATTTACATATACTTTAGCTCTGTCATTAGCACCTAAAATTTTAAAATCCTCTACCTTTCTTCCACGCCCTACATTTGAATGATAAAGTATATATCCATAGTTTTGTCCCAGTTTTTCCATAGGCAAAGTATAATCACAATACTGCTTAGAAGAAATAGTATGAAGAGTGTTAAACAAAGCAACCTTCTGGTTAACCCTTATTTTACCATAAGCAAGCTTACTGATTTGAGCTGAAAGCCTAACTTTGGGAATATCTGCATATTTAGAAATAACCTTCCTGCACTCTTCATACTTAGGAGTTATATCTCCACTTTCAGACAATGGTGAATCATAGTCATAAGAGGTCACATCTGGTTCCAATTTATCATAATAATTAGCACCATTCATAAAGCCAAAATTTGTTCCACCATGAAACATATAAAAATTAACATGTCCCCTGCTTAATATTTTATCCAATTCTTCTGCGGTTTCCTTTGCATCCCTTTTACCCGCATTGCCGCCCCAAGGAGTAAACCATCCATCCCAAAATTCCATGCACATAAGCGGCTTATTTCCTATTGCTGCTTGAAGCTTTTCAAAATGTTCCTCTGCCTTCGAACCAAAATTTGCTGTGGCCAGAACATCTGAGTTATTGAACATTCCTGATTCTAGCGCTTCATTCCAGGTTCCATCTGAAGTAACAAAAGGCACTACCGCTCCATACTTTTTCATTACTTCTCTGAGATTTGAAAGATATTTTTTATCATTTCCATAATATCCGTATTCATTTTCAATCTGCATCATTATTATGGGGCCGCCATAATTTATTTGCAGAGGTGTAAGTATCTTGAATAATTTCTCATAATACTCATCAACATGTCTCAAAAAAGGTTCATAATTAGATCTCACTCTCATTCCATCATCAGCTAGAAGCCAAGCAGGCAGTCCTCCAAATTCCCATTCACCACAAATAAATGGAGAAGGTCTAACAATTACCCATAACCCAAGCTCCTGAGCTAATTCTATGAATCCTCTTAAATCAGTGATACCTTCAAACTGAAATTTTCCTTTATGAGGCTCATGCATATTCCAAGGAACATAGGTTTCTACAGTATTACACCCCATTGCCTTAAGCTTCTGGAGCCTATCCCTCCAATACTCTGGAACCACCCTAAAATAATGTATTGATCCTGATATGATTTTAACTTCTTTTCCATCCAAATAAAAATTGTCCCTAATTTCGAAAACTTTATTTTCCATTTTTACTCATCTCCCTATTTAAATTTCATATTAAGGTTTATCTTAAATACAGACCTAACATCATTCATGTTTAACTTCTCCTTACAGTTAATATAAAATCATTAATATTGTTTTTTTAACCATAATCTCAACCTTATGTAACCGGTTACCATCATGTTGAAAAGTTTTTACTGTTTTAGTCTAAAAACTGTGCTTTAAAATGTTTATATTGTGCAATCAATATTTTCTAAAGCACAGCTTAAGCTTTTATATACGTCTGCAGGAATCCCTTATAACCAGTTCTGTATCTAACGAGATTTCTAGTTCTGGTATCTCTCCGTTCACTAGTTTATTTACTGCTTCTACAGCTTTCTTTCCTAATTTTTCATATGGATGAGCCATGGTGGTTAATTCAGGCTTTGTTACCTTGCATAAATCAATATTGTCAAAGCCTATGATGGATAGTTCATCTGGAATCCTTACTCTTTGCTTATTGCACACCTTTAGAGCCCCTGCAGCTACCAAATCATTAATTGCTATAACCGCTGAAGGCATTTCTGCATTTTGCAAAAGCTTGCTCATACTTACGATCCCTCCTTCTATAGAATACCCACCTTCTATAATCCACTGATCCTTATATACAAATTTCATTTTATCGGCTGCTTCTAAAAAGGCATCTTTCTTTATATCAAAAGAAGTAATGCCTGAGCTTCCACCTATAAGTCCAATTTTTCTGTGCCCCAAATTAGTAAGATATTGCAGCATCTTAAAAACAGCTTCTTTTTCGTCTGAGAATACCCTATAACTCTCTACGCCATCCATTTTTCCATTGATCATAACCACTGGTACATGCGGAAGTATTTTTTTCATTTCATCAATGTGCTCCGGATTATTGATAGTATCATTGATTCTTCCACCTGCTAGAATAATTCCGTCCACTTGTCTCTCAGCTAGCTTTTCTAGATACAAGGATTCCAGCTTACGATCATTCATTGAGTTGCATAGAAATACATTATAACCTAATTCAACAGCAGATTTTTCAACCTCTAAACATAGCTGAGAATAAAAGCCGTTTGTAATATCAGGTACAACAAACCCCAGCATTTTTGATTTTTTAGTATATAAACTTCTTGCCAATTCATTAGGTATGAAATTATATTTCTCAATTACAAATTGAACTTTAGCAGCAGTTTCCTCGCTTAACACGCCCTTATTATTAATAAATCTGGAAACTGTGGCAACAGACACATTAGCCTCTCTTGCTATATCTCGTACAGTTATATTTTTCTTGCGCATAAAATTCACCTGTTTTATCATTATTGTATTGTTACCATTTATATTTTATTTTCTCCATTTAAGGAATGTAACCGGATACATTACTATTATATAATATCTTATCTGCTTAATCAAACTTATTTATTAAATAATCCCCATCAGCATTCAAAATATTTCTGGTCTTACTGCCACTGCATATCTTTTTTAGTTTTCAATATACTTATCCCTATATCCGCGGGGATTCATACCAGTAATATTTTTAAACACCTTCGAAAAATGGCTAGAATCGTAAAATCCTAATATTTGAGATATTTCCATGATGCTTAAAGCTGTATTTGACAATAATGCTTTAGCTCTGTTAACCTTTAAATTGGTTACATAGTCCATAACGGTAGTACCTAAATGCTTTTTAAACACTAGGCTAATATAGGGTTTTGATAGGTTCAATTCTTCACTCATATTCTTTAAGGAAATATAATTTTCAATATTTAAATGTATATATTTCAATATTTTATTTAAAGTATAGTTATTAGTAACCTCAGTGTAGTAAATAGCAAAATTTGAATATGTATAGAATATTTCCTTTTCTAATACCTGCAATTCTTTTAATGTACTGCTATCTTTTATTTGGTTATAGAACTTATTGTAGGTTTCATGCATTATAGTATTCATAACTGTATTTTTACTAATAGATAACTTCCTAACTAAAACTCCCTGCCATATAAATAGATCTATTTTCTTATCTTCTAGTTTTTTTTCTATCTCTGCTTCATATTTATGCTTTTTTTCAATAGTTTCATATATTTTATCTATGTCATTTTTATCTAATAAAAAGTCAAATGAAGGTATAAAAAGTAAGCAATCGCTTATAAATCCATCTTCCATGAGCACTCTCCTAAATTTATATTAACACAGTACAATTTATTATAATTATATACCATTTTTAAATTTCATATCTCTATATAATGAAATTAAGCTTAAATAAAGTTATTAATTATTGGAGGTATTAATTTGGAAGCATACGTAAATTATTTAGAAAAAAATTACCTAACTCCCCAACAGTATGTATTAAATAAATTTCAAACTCATGATGTCATTTTGCTAGGAGAAAATCATGCTGTAAAGGATAACCTTGAATTTGTAATAAGTATCATTCCCAAATTATATGAGAATGGAATATATAATTTAGGAATGGAATTTGGAGCTGCCGAAGATCAAGACGACCTAGATAGGCTAATTACCAGTGAAGAATACGATGAAAATGAAGCTAGAGGATTAATGTACAATTATAATGTAAAGTGGGCATATAAAGAATATACTGATGTCTACAAGGCTGCCTGGAAACTAAATAAGTCTCTACCTAAAGATGCAGTAAAATTTAGAGTTCTTAATTTAAGCTATGTATATAATTGGAGTGCTTTTTCTAGAATCAGAACTCCTATAAATGCTAAAAAAATATTTCATAAAGGAAATACCGAAATCTATAGAGCTAACATTATTGAAAAGGAAGTTCTAAATAAAGGTCAAAAACTTCTTGTACTCACAGGAATAGTGCATGCCTTTACCAGATATAAATCTCCTGTATACGATCATAACGCAGAACATTTTTATCATCTTCAAGGCGGCTGGTTAGGAAATAGACTTTATGAGAAATATGGAAATAGAATATTTTCTATTCTTCTCCATCAAGGTCTTCAAAATATAAACACCTTAGTCTTAAGCAACACCAGCGGAGTTAAAACCATAGAAGCAATAATGAATAACTTAAAAAATAAATCAGCAGGCTTTGATCTTGTAAATAGTATAATGGGTGATATAAGAGATGATAGTTATTATTCCATAGGATATAATGATTTTTCTCTTAAGGATTTATTCGATGGATATATTTTTATTAAACCTCTAAAAAGCCTTCAAGGCTGCAGCATAGATCATAAGTATATTCAAGGTAAAAAATATGATGAAATCATAGATAAATATCCAGATAAAGACTGGAGCCCTATCCCTGTGAATGAAAAAGAATATTGGGAGAAGGTTAGCGAATATGTCAACATGAGCAAAAGATATTTTATAGACTAATACTACCTTTCATAATACTTTTTAAGCATGGTTTTATGAGTTTTAGGCATGTTAGGCAGCTCTTGGTAGCTGAAAAATTTCAGTTCTTTAGTCTCAAAATCATCTATCTTCAATGTGCCGCTGAAAGTTTTAGTAATATATCCTACCGTTATAAAATATACTTTATCACCATTGGGACACTCCATATAACAATCCTTGCCTGAGGTTGTACCTATATAATTCAAATCTTCAATATGGAGTCCCGTCTCTTCTTTTGCCTCTCTTATAGCCGTATCTTCAAGAGCCTCTCCCAGCTCTGTAATCCCTCCGATAAGCCCCCATTTATATGGAAAGGTTCCTCTTCTTTGAAGAAGCACTTCATTTTTATCATTTATTATCAGCACATTAACTCCAGTTAAATTTATAACATCATGTCCAACTCTATCTCTTATGTATTTCACATAATCCATTTATAAAAACGTCCTTTCTTTAAAAGCTATTACTTTAAGTATATGAAAATATCAATATTATGTAAATATAAGTATTTAAATTTATGTTTCTGTTTTAAATCAGTGTTGATTTTTACACTGATTTAAAATATTCCTTTAGTTTGGTAGGTTATGTTTTAAAATGTTGATATTATCTTTGGAGTTCTAGAAACTCTTAGGAATTGCGACTTATAATTGGCGTAATTTTGCTCAGGATGGGTAAAGCTATTTTAGTGTCAGGACGGCACAATAAAATGGGTAGCCAATTATGACAAAGCAAACCTTAGAGTTTCTTCCATGGGTTCTGAAAGAAACCATGCCTAGGCGATCAAAGCCTTTATCAACATTCTTTTAAAACATAACCAATTTAATCAATCATCTCTTTTTATAAGCTCCAAATACCCATCCAAAACTGCTTTAGTAGCTTCAGACGCAGTATATTTACCTTTAGAATTTTTTATTCTATCCATATCTGCTCTATCATATTCTAGATTTATATTTACTTTCTCATTTGTAAAGTATTCCTTATATAACTGAACTTTATTTCTTATATTTTTCATGGATTTTTCTATAAACTCATTGATAAGACTGATATCGTTTAAGTCAACCTTCTCCATTTCTATGAATAAAGAAATGAATAATCTTTTGAAGGTATATCCATCTTGCTTAAAAGGAGGCACATTCCAGTTAATCATATTTTTTATGTTAGTATTTTCTAACTTTATTCCATTAACAATTACTTCAATTCCTTTTTTCTGAGTTTTCATCCTATAAAGCTTTACTCTTCTATTAACACCTATTTTAGTATGTTTTTCATTCAGCATTTGTCCGTCTTTATCCTTATAGGTTATTTTTTCTCCAAATATTATCACAGTTGAGCCCATAGCTATTAGCTCATTGTAAATGTGAGATAAATAAGCTTTGATGCTTTTTAAATTTTCAGATTTCATCATAGTTTCTACATCCGCATGAAGATTTTGTTTTGATATTTTAAATTCTATGCTGTTATCTGGAGTTAAACGCATAGCAGCACTTTCATCTTCTTCAAAAGAATTGTCATCTACATCCTTAAAGTTTAATACTTTAGTTGTTTGAATATTATCTCTGGTGTTGATAATACTCATTTCATTGCAAAGCTTTATCATAGCCAGCAGTAATATGTTATCGTTTATATTGATTTGCTTATTAAATTTTATAGTGTGAGGTAAACCCTCTCCGGTTATTATAATTAAAATATCGCCATTTTTTATCTGTACATCTATTAACTTGTTAGCCTTGTTGTTTATAATTACAGAATTTATTATTATAGCTAAGCTTTCAGAGACGCTAAATCTTTTGCTTATTATCTCTTTCCTTTCCATGCCGTAAACAATATGTGTAACCTTATTACTGCTTCCTTCCATAGGTCTTTCCCTTAAATATTATTGTTAATAAATTTTATTCTAAAAGAATTATATTATGCTTTATAATAGGCTTTGTTTTGAAAGAATGTTTTAAAACAAAGCCTATTAATAAAAAAGAACAGAGCTGTTAACCCTATTCTTCTTCCTATTAGCTAAAATATTTTTGCTAGTTCCTCTGCTTCTTTAATGATATAATCGTGGGAAGCTACCTCTCCAAAGCCGTAACTAGCATATACAAAAGGTATGTCAGCTAATTTTGCAGCATCGCAGTCTCCCTGAGTATCTCCTACATATATCGAAGCTTTAAGCTTATATTTGTCTATAACTCTTTTGATATTTTCACCCTTTAATAAACCAGTATTTCCTGCACATTCAGTGCCCTTAAAATACTTTCCCAGCTGGTGGTATTCCAAAAAGGCTTCTATATAGCCGCATTGGCAATTGCTTACAATGAAAAGCTCATATTTCTCTGAAAGCTTCTGCAGAGTTTCCTCTAAATTTCTATAGAGTACCCCGCCTTCTTCTCTTATAAATTCACATTCAATGCTGCAGCAATTTTTTAAAATTTTAAGTCCAGCTGCTTTATCCAAATATGGGAAAAGTTTTTCAGCTATTTGAGGAAGCTGAAGTCCCATAACGCTATGCATCTGCTCCTTTGTAATAGGGCTTCTTACTTCCTTGGTTTTGCTTAGCACCTTATCCCAGGCCTTCAATACTACCTCAGTAGAATCCCATAAAGTTCCATCCAAATCAAATATAATAGAATCTATATTCATTGATTCACCCCACCTTAATGCAATTATATAATTATAATGCATGTATTAAACCGCACCTTATAAAATGCGGTCAGCTCAAAAGATGTAAATTATGATGTTATATTTTCAGACAGCTTAAGAAGTTTAGAGGCTAATTCACTGAGCTCTTGACTTTCTGCTGCGATTTGCTTAGATTGTGATGCTTGTACATCATTTGCAGATGTATACCCATTTATGACCTCAACAATTTCATTTATATTATGCTTAATTTTCTCAAGTGCCTGATTTATTTGAACTGTAGAGGTTTTGCTGTTCGCTGCAAGCTTTCTTATCTCTCCAGCTACCACCGAAAAACCTCTGCCATTTTCTCCAGCTCTTGCTGCTTCAATGGCTGCATTAAGTCCTAATAAATTTGTAGTTTCAGCAATACTTTTTATATAGTTTATTATATCATCCATACTGCTTATACCTTCTTTAGTTTCATTAACTAAATTATTAACATTTTCATTTTTATCTGCCAGCTCTTCTGTTAAGCTTGCAAATTCTTCTGAAGATGCCGCTAATTCTTCAGAAAAAGACTGCAATTCATTAGCCATTTCAATAACTTCATTTTCTTTTTCTAATGAAACAGCATAAGTTATACTTCCTACTACATTATTAGTATCAGGATTAATAATAGGAACTCCATAGGCCATTATAGGAAATCCAAAGGCTTCCTTAGGATAACGTAACGAATGTTTCTTTCTGGTTTTAATAGCTTTTTCTGAAACCCCGCCGCTCACAAGCTCCATACCTTCCTGTATATTTAATTCAAAAGTTTCTGCTTGCTTAAATAATATAAAATTTTCGTTGTCCGTAATAGCTATTGCTGCATCAGAAGCAAATACTGTAGGTAATACAGTAAATACATTCTTTAGTGAAGAAAAAAAACTTTCATCATTTAGTCCCATCTCAAAAATCCTCCTCTTGTTTTACAAATATAAAAACATGGAGTGGACAGATGGTTTCGCTGCATTGGCTCCATGCTTATTTATTAAATAAAAAATTATTAATCGTAAATTATATTATTGCTACTGTACTCTATAAGTATATTGTAAGCATGTATTTAAGTCAATATTACTGCATAGACTTTCCACAGCAAAAAGCTCAAGCAATAATAGCTTGAGCTAGAGAATCACATTAAATTTTCTTTCTTATTTAGGTGACGATTTAAATCATAGCCACTATCTAAGTTTAACGACATTCTCAGCAGTTTTAACAACATTATCAACTGTAAAACCAAACTTTTCAAACAATGTCTGAGCTTTTCCTGATGCTCCAAAGGAATCAATAGAAATTACACTTCCATCTAAGCCTACATATCTGTGCCATCCAAAGGAGGAAGCGGCTTCTACAGCAACTCTTGCTCTTACGGCTTTAGGTAATATACTTTCCTTATATTCTTCAGTCTGTTTTTCAAAAAGTTCAAAGGAAGGAAAGCTTACCACTCTTGCTTCTATACCTTTTACCTTTAGCACTTCTGAAGCCTTGTATACAAGTTCAACCTCAGAACCTGAAGCCATAAGTATTATATCAGGAATTTCTTTTTCACAATTCTTAAGTATATACGCTCCTTTCATGGCTTCTTTGCCTGCTTCATTATAGAGAGGAAGAGTTTGTCTTGAAAGAATCAAGGATACTGGTCCATCCTTTTTTGTAACAGCAAAGTACCAGCCAGCAGCGGTTTCTTTTGCATCTGCAGGTCTGAATACCACCATATTTGGTATAGATCTGAGTGCTGCCAGCTGTTCTATAGGTTCGTGGGTGGGTCCATCTTCTCCAACTCCTATGCTGTCATGAGTCAAAACATAGGTTATAGGAAGTTTCATAAGTGCTGATAATCTCATGGATGCTTTCATATAATCACTAAATACAAAGAAGGTAGAAACAAATACTCTTAATCCTCCGTGAACATAAATACCATTTGCTATAGCTGCCATAGCATGTTCCCTCACTCCAAAGTGAAGGTTTTTTCCCTTTCTATCTTCAGCTGAGAAATCACCTTTTTCTTTCATATAAGTTTTGTTAGAAGGTGCAAGATCTGCAGAACCACCAATGAGATTAGGTATAATATCCACCAGTCTATTTATTAGTATGCCAGAAGCATCTCTTGTAGCAAGAGGTTTTTGGAAGCTCCAAAAATCTCTATCTTCAAGTAAGCTTTCCGATGCATTGTCTCCAAACCAAGCTTTCCACTCTTCAGCTAACTGCGGATAATCCTTTGCATAACCTTCAAATAATTTATTCCATTCTGCTTCCTTTTTACAAGCTTCCTTTTTAAATTTCTCCATATGTGCCTTAACTTCTTCTGGTACTGTAAAAGCTTCATAATTCCACTGCAAAAATTCCTTTGCAGCCTTTAGATTATCCTCTCCTAAGGGTTCACCATGGGCAGAAGCCTTTCCCTGCTTTGCAGGGCAGCCAAAGCCAATTATATTCTTTACTATTATCAACGTAGGTTTTGAAAGCTCCCTCTTTGCTGCTTCAATAGCTATGCTAATAAGCTCCAAATCACTTCCATCATTTACTCTTAAAACCTGCCAGCCATAAGCCTCATACCTCATGGCTACATCTTCTCTAAAGGCTATATCAGTATTTCCTTCAATAGATATATTGTTAGAGTCATATAAAGCAATAAGCTTTCCCAGTTTCAAGGTACCTGCCAGCGAAGAAGCTTCTGAAGATATACCTTCCATAAGACATCCGTCCCCAACTATAGTGTAGGTATAATGATTCACTACTTTGTAACCCGGCCTATTGAATTTTTCAGATAGATAGCTTTCTGCAATAGCCATTCCAACTGCATTGCATATTCCCTGACCCAGTGGACCAGTGGTAGTCTCTACTCCATCAGTATGACCATATTCTGGATGTCCCGGTGTCTTACTTCCTAATTGTCTGAAATTCTTAATATCCTCTATGCTTACATCATATCCGAAGATATGAAGCATGGAATACATTAGCATGGAGCCATGACCAGCTGACAATACAAATCTGTCTCTGTCTATCCATTTTGAATTTAAAGGGTTATGCTTCATGAATCTTGACCATAATGTATAAGCCATTGGAGCGGTTCCCATAGGTAGCCCTGGATGTCCCGATTTAGCTTTTTCAATCGCCTCTGCTGAAAGCATTCTTATTGTATTTATAGTTAATTTATCTATATTAGAAAATTCATACATGTTTTTTCATCTCCTTATATTTAGAAAAACCTAAAGTACATTAGAATACTTTAGGTTAATACACTTAATGACATTTATTCTTTTACACTTCCTACATTCATTCCTACTACGAAATATTTCTGAAGGAATGGATAAACCAAAAGTATAGGTACAGCTGTGACAATAGTCAAGGCTGCTCTTATAGATTGTGGTGTTACCGTATTAGATGCTGTATTTGTACCTGTATTGTGCTGTCCAAATTGAGTTGCAGCATTGTTTCCTGTCTGCATTGAAGTTGCTAAGATTTTCATCATCTCATATTGAAGAGTGCTAAGGCTTTGCTTTGAGGAAGCATATAGATAAGTATCAAACCAAGTACCCCATGCTCCTACCGCTACAAACAGCCCTACTACTGCTAGAACAGGTTTGCAAAGTGGAAATATTACACGAATGAATATTCTAAATTCCCCTGCACCATCTATTTTTGCAGCCTCTATCATACTATCAGGCAAAGATTTTATATAAGTTCTTATTATTATAAGATTGAAAGCTCCTACCATTCCTGGAACAATATATACTGCAAAATGGTTTATAAGTCCAAGATCTTTGATAAGGAAGTAGTTAGGTATAAGCCCAGCATTGAAATACATGGTCATAACGAAAAGAATAGTTATAGGCTTTCTTAAAAAATATTCTTTTCTGCTTAATGCATAAGCCAGCATAGTGGTTAAAAATATATTAAGAGCAGCTGACAAAACCGTTCTTGATACAGATATAAAAAACGCCTGATATAAAGTCCCACCAGCAAAAACTGATTTGTAGTTATATGTGGTCCATATCCTAGGCAATACATATATACCGCCCTTCATAGTATCTGTGGCATCATTTAAAGAAATTGCTATAGTATTCAAAAATGGATACAAAGTAGTAGTAACAACAATTAACATTATAATACCATTAACTATATTAAATATCTTATCTCCCAAAGTGGAAGCATTTCTTTTCTTTTTCATATATATTCCCTCCTAAATAAGTTTTTCTTCTCCGAGTTTACCTGCAATAAAGTTTGCAGTAAGAAGCAGAGTTATACTTACAACACTTTTGAAAATACCTGCCGCTGTTGCAAGGGAATAATTAAATTGATTAATACCATATTGTAAAACAAATATATCTATTGTTTGAGAATAATCTGATACTAATCCATTTCCTAAGAAATATGGAAGTTCGAAATTAGTATCCAAAATATGACCTATATTCATAATAAGCAGTACCATTATTGTTGGCTTTATTCCTGGAAGGGTTACATGAAACATTTTTTGAAACCTTCCTGCGCCATCAATTTCAGCAGCTTCATACAAAGCAGGATCTATAGATGCTATGGCTGCCAAATAAATTATAGTTCCCCATCCAACTTCTTTCCATACCGTAGATACACCTACAATCCCCCAAAATAATTTAGGTATTCCTAGAAATAAAATAGGTTCCTGTACAAGGTGAAGCTTCATAAGCACATTATTGATAATTCCTATCGCTGGATCTGTAGAAAGCACATTTGCGATCATTCCAGTTGCAATAAGCCAAGATAGAAAATGTGGCAGATAAGAAATAGTCTGAACACCGCGCTTTAAGAATGTGTTTTTTATCTCATTTATTAACAATGCCAAGGCAATAGAGCAGACAAAGCCAAGAACAAGGCATATAAAACTCATAGCTATGGTATTTCTTAAAACTTGAACAAATCCCATAGCAGTAAAAAGACTTTTAAACTGATCGAAGCCTATCCACTGCTGGTCAAAAAAGCTAGTTCCTGGTTTGTAATTTTGGAAAGCCATAAGCCATCCCCAAATGGGTGTATAAGAAAACAGCAGTACATATGCCAGAAAAGGAACTGACATAAACATAAGTTCTTTTTGGCTTTTGATCATTTTCCATGTTATTTTCTTCTTTCCATCTTTTTTATTAATTCCGTTTTTATTGCTCCTTGAAATTTTTTGTTGAATCTCAGCCATATATACTCCTCCTACAATGAATGATACTTTTGTTATTTAACAGGATAATGGAGTATTCCATTATCCTGTTCATTCATTTATTTATATTATTTTTTTATAGTCCAATTTTCTATTCTATACTTTATTCCTTTATTTATAGCATCAAGATAAGCACTAGGATTATCCTTTTGTATTTCTGCTACATAAGAACTCCACTGACTATCAAAATCAGAAGCCTTTGAACTAACTAATCTTGGAAGCCATTTAAGTGATGTATTATTTATTGCAGTGCTTGCCAAGGAAGCTGGTGAGTTAGTTGGTATATTTATATTCCATGCTGGATAGTATATTTCGTTTTCAGGAGCTTTACCCATCATATCATATGGGCTGTTTACATTGTAAGCTTTGTAGAAAGCTTTATCATAATCACTCATACCTTTAGCATATTGTATTGGATTGTCTCCTAATGCTGTAGCATTACCGTCACTATATCTTCCTTCAATTTTAGGTATGCTCGCATAGATTGCATCTGCTCTATTCTTTGCCTTCCATGCATTATCACTTTGATTTGTTTTTTGCTCATCTGTCCAAACTGGCTGTTTGCTTGCTTGGTCTATAGAATAATCTTCCCCTTCTATACCCCAGTTGAGAGTCTTCTGCCATTTCTCATTCATTAATAGATTAAGTGCAGCTAAAACTCTATCAGGATCTTTACAAGATTTGGTAACAGAAAATCCATTTGTAAGATTTGGAACAGGTTGATCCTTATAGTGAGGAGTAACCCCTGGATAAGTTATAGCAAGTGGAGCATAAGTCTGTCCATATTTCTTTTCCTTTGTAAGTGTATCCTCTCCACTTTGGAAATCCCAGTGCTGATCATACATACCTATTACACGTCCGCTGGCTACTTTTTGAAGATACTGATCCTTTGTCTGTGTAATAGCTTCTCTATCTACTATACCTATGTTATACATATCATTTAATTTTTTATAATACTGCTTAGCAATATCCTTGTCTGCATAAAGTGCTGCTACTCCCTTGTCTACATTAACCATCCCATCATTTGGATGTCCGCTAAGCTGTGCAGGAGCATTCTCCAAAACAAAGGATTGCTGACTTGTAGCTAAGGTTTCAAAGCCTATTGTAGGCATTCCATTAACTGTTGGATGCTTTTTAACATAATCCTGTACAAGATCAAAGTATTGATCCAAGGTAGTTACTTTTGGATAACCTGCGTCCTTTAGTACATCCTTTTGAATCCAGAAGGCTGGGCCGCTATAATATGAACCTGTTGCTTCTTTACTGATTACACCGTAATTTGGCATATAGTAAATATGTCCATCGTTTGAATCCTTCATTTTATTCCATGTATTACCATCAACAAAATGCTTGTAAATATCTGGTGCATCTTTTTTGACCTTATCCTCTAAAGGTATAAGATCTCCTGCTGCTTGAAATTTATTATTGTAGCTAACTAAATCAGGAAAATCTCCACCGGCAATCATGACGCCTAATTTTTGATCTAAATCACCAGCAAGAATCTCGAACTTAAAAGTAATTCCTAATTCATCCTTGATTTTCTTGAAAATTTTATTGTCTGAAGTAGGATTAATTGTTGTAGAATCTGCAATGAAGGCAGTAATAGTTATAGGATTTTTAGGGCTTACATCAGTGCTGCCATTGTCTGATGTATTTTGTGATTTCTTTCCGCAACCGCTAAAAGTAGATAATGCGATAGCAGAAACCATGCATAGAGCAAATATTGCTTTTCTTTTCATGTTATCTATTCCCCCCATATATTATATATTCTTAAGACTATCTAATGTCTTGTACAAATTTATTATAGGGCGTAAACGAATTCATAACAATGTAATGAATTAAAGGTCTACCCCCTACATTTTTAATATATATTTAATTATTAAGTTCTGTTTTAAATCAGTGTTGATTTTTACACTGATTTAAAACTTCATTCAGTTCGATGGGGCTATGTTGATCAAGAAGCATTATCCCTGAATTCCTTTGGCTTCATTCCAGCATACTTTTGAAAGTGTTTTAGAAAGCTGTTGTAATTGCAATATCCCAATTCTTCAGCAATTTCATGATTTTTAAGATCAGTTTCCCGCATGAGCTTTTTTGCCTCCTGTATACGCAGTTCATGTATATATTCATTCAAACAAATTCCAAATTTATGAATAAAAAGCTGGCCTACATAAGCAGGGTGCATATATATATTTTCTGACAGCTCCCGAATTGTAATATTTCTTTTATAATTTCTTCTCACAAAGGCTTCTATCTTTTCAATATTATTTTCAGAATTACTGCGTCTCGCCTCCTTAAGGCATTCACAGCACTGAACACAAAAATTCTCAAAAATCTTTTTCAAAGCCAATATTGTTTTTTCCTGCTCTTTAATTTCTAAGATCGTATTGTTATATTTTATTTCGCTTCTGCTATTTGCCTCGATTAAATTATTTATTTTACATACCATATTTGAGATAAACATAATGACTATATCAGGGTCTATTCTGTGAATTTCAAAATACTGAAAAATTTCGTCGATAGTGCTCCTCACTTTATCTATTTCAAGTTCTTCTACTGCTTCAATAACTTTTCCAGACATAAAAAGATCATTAAACTGAAAATTAAATGCTTTTTCTTTTACATCCTTATAAAAAACTAAACAATTCAAGCCTCTATAAAATTTATATCTCAAGGTTTCATTAGCTGTTATATATGAATCTTTTACTCTAGATAATTCTGAGACACACTCTCCTACAGCTATGCTGAAATTCTGTAAATGTAAGCTAAGAAGCTTATCGTATATCCTTAAGGCTGAGGATTCCTTATTAGAATCAAATAATTTATCACTTTTAAAGCCTTCAACAATAACAAATCTATTTAGATTCTGTTCCAAAACAAAAATGTATTTATTATCTACTGTAACCTCATCAATTGCAGCTCTTATGGTTTTGTTATCGTTTTCCTCTACTGTATTGCCATAGCTTGAATTAAAGCAATCTATTAGTATGCAGTTCCATTTCATAAAAAATGCATCTCCATCTAATAAATTTTTAAGATAATTAACCGCTTGATGCGCATCGATTCCTCTAATTAACTGACTCAAAACCTCTTGCAATATAACCTTTTTATTAATAACTGTACTTTTATTTACCTTATCTAGGTTTTGTTTAATCTCCTGAATTATTTCACATATATCTTCTTGAAAAACAGGCTTTTGGAGATAGTATCTCACACCATACTTCATTGCCTTTCTTGCATATTCAAATTCTCCATAACCGCTTACAAGTATAAAAATAATATTATCTTTTTTATTTTCCTTAGCATATCGTATCAAATCCAATCCATCCATAACAGGCATTTTAATATCAGTTACCACAATATCTGGCTGCAGCCTATCAATGGCATCAACAGCCTCTTTTCCGTTACAGCATGTACCACATATTGAAAATCCTAAGCTTACCCAATCAGCTGCGTATTCTATTGCTTTTAAAGCCATAGGTTCATCATCTACTAATAATACTTTATACATGAAAAACACTCCTTTAAAATCTAATACTTGTAAATCCTAATAAAACCTCACCTTTTTATTCAATATATTTATTTTTATTGATTACGCTTTTATCAATACCATAATGTATTGTTGTACCCTTATTTATAGCACTTTTTATGTCAAACTCAATGTCATCACCATAATAAAGCCTAAGACGTTTATAAACATTCCTTATACCTATATTTTCAAATAAATTATCTTCCTCACTTAAGCCTTCCATGATTTCTTTTAATTTATCTTCTTCAATTCCTCCGCCATTATCTTCCACATAAATATGGGCAAATTTTTCATCCTGTGTCACTTTTATTTTTACTACTCCTACATCCGAGATATTCTGAATGCCATGTTTGCACGCATTCTCTACAAGAGTCTGTATACTCATCTTAGGTATCCTCAAAGCGAGTGTTTCTTCATCCACGTGAATTTCATAATGAAATTTCTCCAAAAATCTGAATTTTTCTATCTTAAGGTACATCTCAGTAAAAGAGATTTCTTCTCCTATGGTAACCAGATCATCTTTCCAGCTTACAAGTCTTCTAAAAATCTTTGAAAGATATTTTATAACTTCTGTAAGATCTTCATAATTATTTTTTACACAGATAGCCATTACTGCATTTAAAGTATTAAAAAGGAAATGAGGATCAATCTGACTTTGAAGAAATCTCAGTTCAGCTTGAACTCGCTGAATTTCTAAATCTTTCTTTTTAATTTCCAGCTTATATACATCATTTATAAGAGTATTTATTTCTGAGGTCATCATATTAAAGCTGAGTATCAGCTCTCCTATTTCATCCTTTCCTTCAGACGTCTCAATTAATTCAAAGTTTTGATTTTCTACTTTTTTCATATGTTTCAAAAGCTTTTTTACTCTATAGTTATAGGACCTGACAATAATCCAAATAAGCAATGAAGCAAGAACTGTAACACCGATACTAACAGCTGCTACAAAAATATTAGATTCATAAGCCTCCTTGGTAATATTCTCTCGATTTGGCATTGCTACTATATTCCAGCCAGCCAAATATCCATTGTTACCAAGGTCCACTTTTAGATAATCCTGTGCAGTTTTACCAAATTTTACGCTGTCAAGTTTTGTATATTGCTCAAATAAGTCCTTTTCGTATTTGTGATCAGTTGAGCAAACTATTCTATTTTCAGGATCAACCAATAAAAAACTAAAATAATCCCTTTCTCTGTCGAATATATCGTATATTTCATTTATATTAATATCTATCTTAAGAACATGGTTGTATGGATCACTACTGGATGCAAACTCATTCAGCTGACGTAAAATACTTAAATGCAGTGGATTATAATTAATTACATTGCTATCTTTATCTCTATAGGTGTATAAAATTATTTTATTACTCACCTTTTCAATGTTCTTATACCAAGGTGAATCTATAACAGATTGATTAATATAATAATAATTTCCTCCATTATCTATAGTGTCATTGGAGGTATATACGGTTATTTCACTAATATCACTATGAACTGGAATATAGCTTGTTATACGATCTCTTAGTGTATCATTATAAGTTTGATAATATTCGCTGTCCCCTTTATACTTTGCTTCTAATGCTTCATACAAGCTTTTATCAGAGGATACTGAATAGCTCACATTAGCACATGCATCTATAATATTGTAGATATCTTTCTCTGTTCTATTGATAGATATATTGTAATTTTCCGTCTCTCTTTTTTTCACGTCATTAGATATTTTTGCACTATAAATTAAATTAATTGTCATTATGGGTACTAATACACAAAGAATATATATCAATAGAAATTTAAAATTTAAAGGAATATCATTTATTAAGTTGGGAAGTTTCTTCCTTCTAATCAAAGTAATCACCCTTTCACATTTTGTTCTCAACATGATTTTTTCTCCTATAATCCGAAGGTAAATTTCCTGTGATCACTTTGAATTTACTTACAAAATAGTCTGAATCACTATATCCTACTTTGGAAGCAATATTAGAAATTTTCATATCTGTTCTTCTAAGAAGCTTTTTTGCTTCTTCTATCCTAACATTATTCAAATATTCATTAAAATGCATGCCAACCGATTTGGTGAATACTTTGCCAAGATATACAGGATTTATAAAATAATCCTTAGCGATCTCCTGCAGCTTTAAATCTCTTTCATAATTTTTATGTACGTAATCTTTTATTTCTATGATTACGTCTTTAGAGCTTCTAATACTAACACTCTTATAATAATCCGACATATCTAAGCATAACCTATAAAATTCTTCCTTCAAGAAGTTAACTGATACCTTTCCAACAATGGTACTGATATTTTTTAATTTTTTTATAATTTCGTCTATATTGCCATTATGAGCATGTATATGCTTTAATATTTCAAATTCAATATTCTCTATATAATTTTCAATAACCTCTGAAGCGCATTTTCTTTTATAGAATTCATTAAAGACATCATTTATCTTATTTTTTATTCCATCTATATTTTTATTTTTTATATCTTGTAATAACGCCTCAGGATTGGACTCATAAAAATTGTAGTCTAATGAAATATTCTTAATTCTATCGTAATATAAAATTTCGTCATTCATCTGAAAAAGTCTATACTGAAGAGCCGTAAATGCATGCTTATATAATTTACTCATATCCTGTATATCTTCTGACTTCTCACTCAACGCCACTGAAACAGAACATTTACACTCCCTATTTATATATGCTGCCAAATTTTTCAGATACTGCTCTTCATTATTAAAAACCTCCTGAGTTATTATTAGTCCAAATCTATTAACATCGTCATCAAATATATTAAGAACCTGCTCACTTCCCACAGTATTTTCAATTACTTTTCTTACAGTCAGCCTCTTCTTATAAATCTCCATATCGTCAAAATCATTCATCCATTTTTCAAATTCATTGATTTCTATCAATGCACACTTAAATAAATTATTATTCAAATCCAGAATTTCTCTGCATTTATCAGCAATATTTGCATTCATCTCATACTTTATGAGGCTGTTAATATAATTGTTAGCCTCAAACTTTTCTTTATTTCTCTCTGCCTTAAGCTTATGAATATCATTTATAATTTCGCTGCTTACTCTCTTTAGAGTTTCAACTATTTCTTCATCATCTATAGGCTTTAGTATATAATCCTTCACTTTATATCGCATGGCGGTTTTTGCATAATTAAAATCACTATATGCACTCAAAATAATAAATTTTGTTTTTAAATATAGCATTTCAGAAGCTTGATGCAAAAGCTGTAGTCCATTGATTTTAGGCATACGTATATCTATAAGCGCCAAATCCGGATTGCATTGTTTAAGAATTTTTAGAGCTTCTTCACCATCTGATGCCGTGCCACATATAGTATATCCTAAGGCTTCCCAGTCAATTAAGCTTTCCAAAAGCTCTATTACTGAGTTTTCATCATCTACTAGTAAAACCTTAAACATCAAAATCTCCCCCTAAGCCTGTGATTTTTTTATATTTACAATCATACATATTTTAATAAAGTAAAAAATTATGTATACATTTTCATTATATATGCTTACACTATAATGTGCAAAGAAGAAGACTTCTTTCCTATATTATAAAAGCTGCCTTCCTCTAATTCTCTAATGCTTATTTGTATATATCTTAAATATCATTTATAACTTCTAATTCATCCATAGAATGTTTGTTACAAGCCTCGGATAAAGCCTGCTTCCTCTTGGACTTCCTGTATCGCTGTTTACTTGATCCGTAGCTCCATCTAAGCTGCAGCTTAACTGCTGCCAGCTTGCATGAACTCTATCCCATTCCTCTTCTTTTTCAAAATCTATATGAAGTATTTCCTTTATTACATACTGACACAAAAATATCTTGCTGTTCCAAGTATTCTTACTGGTAGAAGAGAGTTTCCAGCCTCCAGAAACCTCATCTATGCAAATCCCAGGTTTCATTATTGTTCTAATGTGCTTTTTAAGCACATTAATAAGTTCTCTGTAAGTCCCATCTTCACTCACTGAATCCTTATCTCCTGTTATATATGGATATATGAGCGCCTCCACCGCTGGAATTATTCTCGATTCATTTCCATTTTCAAACACCGCCGGAATATAGTTTTCCTTTTCATTAAATTTGCTTACTATTGAAGCTGCAGCTGCTTTAGCTTTCTCTACAGACTTAAAAGAGAGTTCTTTCAGATTATGCTTTTCAAAAATTTTATGAAGCAGCACATAAGCAGACCAGCTCTTAACTCCTAAATAAAGATTATTTCTTGCCTGTCCAAGACTAACATCCAAGCTGTCATAGGTTGTTATCTCTGAACCAGACTGGCATCTTTCGCTGTCCACATCCATTATTCCATCCTTATTTTTATCTCTTTTTGATAATGAATCAAAACATTTTATAAAAATATCTATGTTTTGATTTGTCCAAACTGTGTCTCCCATCTTTAAAGCATAAACTCCACCAGTTAATGTCCAATTAAGCAATTCTTCATGGGTCATGTAGCTAAAGCAGCCCTTAAGATTTGGAAGTTCATAGGAAGAATATTGTTTTGGAGAAAATCCATTAGCCACTCCCATATCATGGGTAAATGCTATACCCGCTTGATCATAATAACTATATCTTTCCACAAATAAATCTAAGGCATTTGTAATTGTCCACGGATGAAATTTCATCTCATAAAATATATGGTCTACTGTTAAATCGAAGGTATTCATCATTATATATTCACCTTCATTAACTACCCAAATGGGAGAGCCATCTTCCCTCTTCATCAGTTGACTGCTAGCATGATAGCTATGTGTTGCATGAGCTATCATAAATCTTCTATATTCATTTAAATTGCTTTCTTTAAGTTCATTATCCCTTTTTTCTGCCAACTTCATGTAGGCATCAAGATTTTTTATTCCATAAGCTAATACCTCTTCTAAGGATTTAAATAATCCAGTATAATAAAAGCTTGTATCGATTCCTGTAGTTATGATACCCTGCTGATAGGTAGCAAGAGCTATGGTGTAAGTTCTTATCTCTCCTGCAGGAACCTTAAAAAGCAAGGATGGAGCTCTTCCAAGATCATGATTTTCATAATTGTCATTAGCCCAAGATGAGAGTATATCTAGTCTTGATAATTCTTTGATATCTTTAGAGGCTAATACTGCAAAACCATAGCTTCTTTCACAAGCTGCTCCAAGATATTTACCTGCTGTAGAAATAGATAGTCTTCTTTTAAGACCTTCTAACCCAAATATCATTTCTGCATCACTATTATTTTCTCTATTATCAAAGGTGAGCTTAGCAAATATAACCGGAGCAAAAGCAAATTTCTTTTCTTCTTCCGTCATAGTAGAAGGTTCTTTTACTTCTCCAAAAGGAGTAATAATAGAGAACTTAAAGTTCCCTGCAGACCAGGTATCGAAGCTCCACCCCATGTCCCTATCTATTTCGTCTTCTTTAAATAAAGAAATAGATCTGCCATTTTTTGTTGAAATAATTTCCCCAGTGAATTCTTCTTCAGCGCTCTTATCATTTATTGCACAAAATGGCATAAGCTTGATGCTGTTTTCCTGTTTATAGCCTATATATATATTATTTTTCGGAGGCTTTACATCGCTTAGTACAAAACCTCCTCCCATTCCTAGCTTTCCGACCATAAAACTTGAAAATGCACCAAAAGCACTATGGTGAGCATAAAATGACTTATTCTCCATTTAAAATCTTCCCTTCTTATAATAAGTTTGTTTATTAGGTTCTGCTTTCTAATAAATAGCCAAGATAACGTTTACTTTAGTTGTAATCTTCTATATTTTTACTGCACTACATATTTAATTATATTTACCTATCAAGATAATTACTCGACATAAAAAATATATTAACTAGACAAAAATTGGTGAATTTAATATAATGATTAATAAGGTGATGGTATGAATTATTTTTATGAAAATCGATCTGACTCATTATATGATGACATACAGGTTTCAATCTATGAAAATGAAAACCTAAACTATCTTGCTCACTGGCACAATGATGCTGAACTCAGCTATATTATAGAAGGAAATATTTATATAGGTGTAAATAACCAAAAATATCTGCTTAAAGAAGGAGATATAGCCTTATTTAATAGTGGCGACATTCATTACTATGAGAGTTCAGAAATTCATTCTAAAATGATAACCCTTGTATTTAAAACAGAATTTATTGGTCTTCCCTCAATTTGGCCCCCAAAGGGACGCTTCTCCTCTCCTGTAGTATCAAACTCCATTATAGAAAGCTGTGAGCTCTCAAAAATAAAAGCTATACTTAAAAATATATTAGGAGAATTTAATTCAAAAAATGATTATTACGAGCTTTTCATCAAGTCAGGTCTAAATGAGCTTTGTGGAATTTTGTTAAGAAATGTGGATATAAAAATAGATACTTCGCAAGGTAACTCTTCAAAAATTAGAAGCATGCAAAGAGTTTTCAGTTATATAGAAGACAATTATCATCTAGACATTTCTTTAGAAATGATCGCTAAAAATTTGAATATGGATCCTTATAATTTAAGCAAATATTTCAATGTTCTAACGGGTACAAATTTAAAGACTTATATTAATACTATGAGACTTTTTAACGCAGAAGACATGATAATTAACACAAACAAGGCTATAACTGATATAGCTCTAGACAGCGGCTTTAACAGCATACGAAGCTTCAATAGAGCTTTTAAGAAGCTTAAGGGATATACTCCCTCAAGCTTAAGGAAAAACAAGAAATGATCTTTATTTATTAATTGTAAAAACAGCCCTGCATTTACTCATATTATGCATAAAAACCTATTAGTTAAAGTAAACATTTACTGATAGGTACTGTGGTTTAACAATTTTCATGGAGGTGATTTTTTTAATTTGCTTCTTCAGTAAAATGTTATAAAGTATTTTAATTAAGGAGACTTATTTATGATGAAAAAGCTCAAGAAATTTTTTTCATTACTTCTTGTTTTAATGACTTTAATTTCCACCACATACTATAACAAAGCCTTGAAAGTACGAGCAGCTGATACCAACAACGATGATTGGCTTCACTGTGTAGGCAATAAGATTTACGATATGAATGGTAAGGAAGTTTGGCTTACTGGAGCTAATTGGTTTGGGTTTAATTGCAGTGAAAACGTATTACATGGTGCTTGGTATGATATAAAGACCATACTTACAGATGTGGCAAATAGGGGTATAGGATTTTTAAGAATCCCCATTTCCTCTGAACTTCTATACAGCTGGATGATAGGAAATCCAAATAAGGTTTCAAGTGTGACAGCCTCCAACAACCCTCCCTACTTCGTTTGCAATCCTGATTTTTATGATCCTAATACCAAAAGTGTTAAAAACAGCATGGAAATATTTGATGTCATAATGGGATACTGCAAACAGCTAGGAATAAAGGTTATGGTAGATGTTCATAGTCCCGATGCTAATAACTCAGGTCAGAATTATCCATTATGGTACGGCTTAAATACTTCCACAGCTGGTATAATAACTACAGATAAGTGGATAGATACTTTAGCATGGCTGGCCAATAAATATAAAAATGATGATACCATTTTAGCCTTTGACTTAAAAAATGAACCGCATGGAAAAAGAGGTTATTCTGCTGATGTACCTTCAAATATTGCAAAATGGGATAATTCCCAAGACGAAAACAATTGGAAATATGCCGCTGAAAGGTGTTCAAAAGCCGTACTTGCCACTAATCCAAAACTGCTAATAATGATTGAAGGCATTGAGCAATATCCGAAAACAGAAAAAGGCTACACTTATGCTACTCCTGACATCTGGGGTTCTAATTCTGAAACTTCACCTTGGTACAGTGCTTGGTGGGGAGGCAATTTAAGAGGAGTAAAGGATTATCCAATTGATTTAGGAACTTTAAATAGCCAAATAGTATATTCACCTCATGATTACGGGCCTTCAGTATCAGACCAGCCCTGGTTTGATAAGGATTTCACTCAGCAGACATTGCTTGATGATTATTGGTATAATAGCTGGGCATATATAAATGATAAAGGGATAGCTCCTCTTTTAATAGGAGAATGGGGCGGCCAGATGGATGGCGGAAAAAATCAGAAATGGATGACCTATTTAAGAGATTATATAGTTGCTAATCACATAAATCAAACCTTCTGGTGTTTGAATCCAAATTCCGGAGATACTGGTGGTCTTTTAGGTTATGACTGGAAAACCTGGGACGAAGCAATATATGCCTTATTAAAGCCAGCCCTTTGGCAATCAGATGGGAAATTTATAGGGCTTGATCATCAAATACCTCTAGGAGCAAATGGAATATCTTTAGGGGAATACTACAAAAACAAATAGTTGCTAGAATATCCCCCCGTAAAATGGGCTTTTAAGCCCATTTTATCTCTACATCATATTCATTAAAAACTTTACCTTTGCATTATTTAAAGGTGAAAACATTAACTTCATTTTTATTAAAAAAAGGATATTGATTTTTTATATATTCGTCACTAAATTTAAAAAATAAAACTTTTTTACTATCTGGACTCCATTGAATATTTCTAAGGCTGGAGCTATCACTACCATAATTTTTATATATACAGGTTTTGCCTGTTAAAATATTTCCATTTATTCTAGCTGAATACAAATTCCATTCTTCTTCATTATTTTCAATTGCCAAATTTACATAAACAATCTTGGTACCATCTGGTGATACCCAAAATGGGCACATGTAATGACCCTCTTTAGATTTTGTTGCATAAGGAATATCATCATAAAATTTTTTGTTCACCGTATCATACATGTAAATTCCATAGACACCATTTATAGAAGCTGAGAAAAATATTTTTTTCCACCATCCAGCACATAATATTTTTCTGACCATATATTGCTCATATTATTTAAATTGCTACTTTTAGTATCATTATATGGAAGCAGTAAAACTTCAGTAATTTTAGCATCCTCGCTATTTATTTTAAATATACCCATCCTTGAATAATCCTTTCCCTTATACTGTCCTCCAATAAAATATATTTCTTTCCCATCCTTACTATAAAAGCTAGCATCCATAAGTATGCTTGTATTTCCAGTAAGCTTAATTATTTTAGAACTCTTTTTATTAATATCATATAATTCAATGCCTTCCTCGTTATTGCCCCTTATATAATAATTTCCATCCTCTGAAAAGTTACCCTTAGCTTTATACTGCTTTTCCTCTTTGCTGCCTACAGTAATTAAATTATTTTTCAAATCATATATTGAAAATTTTCCTTGAGAAAAATAGCTTACTTTTTTAACGTTAGGCAGCACATCTGCTAGTACATCTCTAGTATTAATACCTATAGGTGTTTTTTCTAATGTAGAAAGATTTAGCCTATATAGCTGTCCACTTATATCATAAAGAGCTTTCTCGTTATCCTCTTTACTAACTGGATTAGGATACTTTTTAAAAAATTCATCACTGGTCATACCTATTCCAACCAACGCCTCATTATCTCCTATAAAGCCCAGATTCGCAGAGAATCCTTCCACATTTCCATAAGTTTTCTTGCTTATTATCTCCAAAGGTTTATCATCACCAACAGCGGCTGAAGTATCTGCATCCACTATTACAGGTTTTTCAGAAAAATATTTTTCAGAAAGGCTGCTCCATCTATCTACCAAAATGCAGCCCCCTATTATAAAAATTGGAATAGGAACTTTTATTATTAAAGACATTTTTTTGTTTTTCATACTTGCTTCCACCTCTTCCTAATTGATAATGAAATGATAAAATTAATTTATTTCTATTATCCAATCAGGTTGTTGCCAAATTGTAAAACAGAGGAATTTTTATATGAACCCTAGTACCTAGGTTAATTTTACTTTCAATAGTTATAGTTCCGCTATAAGCATCTACTACAGCTTGGCTATGGCAAGCCCTAGACCATTTCCCTCCCGACTTCGCATAGCTGCACTTTTATCCCTATAAAATGGCTGAAAAATCTTTTCAAGAGCCAACTCACTTATACCTTGTCCTTGGTCTTCAACAACTATATTACAGCTCTCTGCGTCACCAAAAAGGTTTATGGTCACTGTGGATTTTACATATCCGTACTTTATGGCATTGTCTATTATATTAACTAAAAGCCTGCTTACTTCATCTCTGTTTGCCTCCCTTCAAAGCTTCTTTCAAATCGCTAAAATCGTCTTTTACAATGGTGCCGTCATTTAAATATAGCTGTCCAGCGCTATAATCCGTGTCCAGCAGCAAGCTTCCATCCTTTTTATAAAGTAAAATCCTATTATTAAGCTTAGAGGCTAAAGCTGTACCTATTTCATCACAATTTTTCTCCACCTCAGCTGAAGTTTCTTTTATATTATTGATGATAATATACTGCTTAAAATAAATATTCAAATCTCTCTGAGAGGCAACTAATTCATTACTTATTATTCTTTTGTTATTTTGCAGGGTCATATTATTTATGTAAATAGTCATCACATTAAAACATATACAAAAAATAATCAGGAGTCCTATAGTAAATTTATATCTAATTGAAAATCTCATGTTAATCTGCTTCCAGCTCATATCATCTTATATCCTACTCCAAATACAGTTTGAATTATTGCTTCTTGGCTGGACTCCTCCAATTTTTTTCTAAGCCTTTGAACATGAACATCTACAGTTCTGCTATCTCCTTCAAAATCATAGCCCCAAACCTTCTGAAGCAGCTTATCTCTAGACATTACCACTTTTCTATTTTTAGCGAAGGCTAGAAGCAAATCAAATTCTCTAGGCTTAAGCCTAATGCCCTCTTCCCCTTTAAAAACCTCTCGGCTATTTTCAAGTATCCTTATATCCTGAGAAAGCTTAATTACATTTTCTGCATCATCCTCTTTTAAACTTTCTATTCTCCTTAGGCACACCTTAATTCTTGTCATGACCTCTCTTATATCGAAAGGCTTTGTAATATAATCATCTGCCCCAAGCTCCAGGCCCAATATTTTATCTACGATATCACACTTGGCAGTGAGCATAAAATGGGGATTTTATGGTTACTTGAGATTTTTTTGCACACATCAAATCCACTCATATCTGGAAGCATCAAATCTAAAATTATTAAATCTATACTTTCCCTCTCCACTAATCTAATTCCCGTTTCGCCATCCATAGCCTCTTTAACTACGTAGCCTTCCTTTTTTATATAATGGGTAAGGATATCTCTTATATCTTCTTCATCTTCTATAACAAGTATACTTTTGTTCATGATTTTACCACCCTAGCATTTACAATTTATCCTTATATTATATATTAAACTTATTGCCAAATTGTAAACAACATTCGTGATATACCACTTACAAATTCTATAAGCCTAAAGCTGCTTTAAAAGATTAGCCATCTCAATAGCAGTAACTGCAGCATCATAGCCTTTATTACCTGCTTTTGTACCTGCTCTTTCTATGGCCTGCTCAATGGTATCTGTTGTCAGCACTCCAAAGATTACCGGGACTCCTGTTTCTAAAGATGCATTTGCTATACCCTTTGACACTTCGCTTGATACATAATCAAAATGTGGTGTAGCTCCTCTTATTACTGCTCCAAGGCATAGAATAGCATCATATTTTTCACTTTTTGCCATCTTCTTCGCCACCAAAGGAATTTCAAAAGCGCCAGGTACCCAAGCTATTTCAATATTTTCTTCCTCTACTCCATGACGTCTTAAGCCGTCTAATGCTCCTGATAAAAGTTTACCGCCTATAAACTCATTAAATCTTCCTACAATAATAGCAAACTTTGATCCTTGTGCAACTAATTTACCTTCATATGTTTTCATTTTGGTTTCCTCCATTTTCTTTTTTAAATTTAGCATAGTCCACGCTTTTCTTTCTTAGTTTTTAGCTCTGTTTTAAATAATGTTAATCCTATACCTCATTATTCCTGCGGTAAGAAATTAAATCTGCGATAGTTATAATTTTAAGGTTATGCTTCTTTACAAATTCCATTAACTCAGGTGTCCTTGCCATGCTGCCATCCTCATTCATTATCTCGCAAATAACTCCAGCAGGATAAAGTCCAGCTAGTCTTGCTAAGTCCACTGCCGCCTCGGTATGACCAGCTCTTTTCAGTACTCCGCCTTCTCTTGCCTCCAACGGAAACATATGTCCAGGCCTTTTGAAATCTTCTGCTTTTGCATTAGAAGCCATTACCTTCTTTATAGTAGCTGCCCTCTCAAAGGCTGAAATTCCTGTAGTAGCATCCGAAGAATCTATTGATATCGTAAAAGCTGTACCATGAGGATCTGTGTTATTATCCGTCATTGCTGATATATCTAAATTTCTTAATTTCTCGCCTATGACAGGCATACAGATAAGCCCTCTGCCATACTTAGCCATAAAATTGATGGCTTCTGGAGTAACTTTTTCCGCTGCCATCAATAGATCTCCTTCATTTTCCCTATCCTCATCATCTATTACCACTACTATTTTCCCAATTTTTATATTCTCAATTGCTTCTTCAATCTTATTAAATTTATACATAATCCATCCTCCCTATACATTAAGCAAAACCATTTTCACACAAAAAATTAAGATCAATTCCACCTTTAATCTGTGCCTGCTCCTTAACTTCTAAAAACTTTTCTATATATTTGCCTATCATATCGCACTCTAAATTTACTTCATCTCCCACCTTCTTTCTTAGAAGTGTGGTCATATCCTTAGTGTGCGGAATTATTGAAACCTTAAATACTCTTTCATCCACGTATGCCACTGTAAGACTTACTCCATCTATTGCAACAGAGCCCTTATTCACAATGTATCTTAAAATCTCTCCAGATGCTGCCACAGTAATCCATACTGCATTGTCTTCTTTCTCATAATTCTCAATGGTACCTGTACCATCGATATGACCGCTTACCATAT
The DNA here is from genome assembly GCF_032335695.1 of Clostridium sp. 19966. Classification (NCBI taxonomy): domain Bacteria; kingdom Bacillati; phylum Bacillota; class Clostridia; order Eubacteriales; family Clostridiaceae; genus Clostridium; species Clostridium sp. 19966. Next base: position 243,826 of record NZ_JACTOJ010000003.1, on the reverse strand, counting down.
GTCCTCCTAATCTGTCACCTACCCTTAGAGCCCTCTCAAGATTTACTTTATCTCCTGAAGAGATATCTTTTAAATTGCTTCTTCTCACAGTTTCTGCCATAACATCCACTGTAAATTTATTTTTCCCAAAGGATGTCACTGTAAGGCATACTCCATTGGTGCATATGCTATCTCCAAGCCTTGTTCCTTCTAAAACCTTATTAGCACTGATGGTAATTCTCGACGATTTTACAGACTTAGTTACAGCTTCAACATATCCTATTTCCTCAATTAACCCAGTGAACATTAATGTTAATCCCCCTTTTTTTTCGTATATGCTTCTATCATTATGTCATCTCCAAAACTATGGACATTTATTCTATCCAACAAAATAGCCTCCTTCATACAAGCTTTTCCTTCTCCTCCAACCGGTGTCTTTGCCCTGCCTCCTCCGATAATTTTAGGAGCTATAAAAGCATTTATCTTATCAACTATGCCTTCTTCAAGCGCGGCATAATTTAGTTCGCTGCCTCCTTCTAAAAGCACACTATCAATCTTTCTCTTTCCAAGCTCCTTCATAAGAAAAGATAAATCTACCCTTTCATTTTTAAGCGGCGTTATTATGATATCTGCTCCTTTGTTCTCCAAAGCTCTAATTTTATCTATTGATGCCTTTTCAGTAGTTGCTATTATTGTTCTAGCACTGGAATTAGCATCTAGTACCTTAGCTTCAAGTGAAATTCCAGCTCTGCTATCTACAATAATCCTTATGGGGTCGCTTCCTTTTATATCTTCGAGTCGTGTTGTCAGCATAGGATCATCTGCAAGTATAGTTCCTATTCCAACCATAATTCCAGCTGCTCTGTGCCTTAACTTATGTACATACTTTCTTGAAGCTTCCCCTGTTACCCATCTGGAATCACCTGTATAAGCTGCAATTTTCCCATCCAATGTCATGGCAGTTTTCATTATGCAAAAAGGAAGCTTTGTGGTTATATATTTAAGGAATATCTCATTCAGCTTTCTTCCTTCCTCTTCAAGAACCCCTGTCACTACTTCTATTCCTGCGTCCTTTAGAATCTTTATACCTTTTCCAGATACCAAGGGATTTGGATCCTTCAACCCAATAACTACCTTCTTAATCTTTTTTTCTACTATTTTGTCAGCGCAAGGTGGTGTTTTTCCATAATGAGAGCAGGGTTCCAAAGTAACATACATTGTTGCACCTTCTACATTTTCTGCAGCATTTAAAAAAGCATTGACCTCTGCATGATTATCACCATAAAGCTTATGATAGCCTTCTCCTATCACTCTGCCCTCCTTTACTATTACTGCTCCTACCAATGGATTAGGATTGGTATATCCCATTCCCTTCTCAGCCAATTCCAATGCTCTTTTCATATGTTTAATCTCGTCCATACCACCACTCCAATCCTCTTTCTAGAAAATAAAAAACCCTGAGAACTAAATCTCAGGGCATTCAAAATCCACAAAATATCCTGATCATAAATACTATGACTAAAAAAGCATAGACTTATGTATCAAGTACAAATTTTCATCTTCTTCCATCCAGACTTTACTGTCGGCTTCGGAGTTTCACCGAATCTGCCTTACGGCTCGCGGGCTATACCGCCGGTAGGGAATCGCACCCTGCCCTGAAGATTTATTCAGTTTTTATGGAGTTAATAATATCATTATGAAATTCATATGTCAATATAGAAATGTACTAGCATTTTTTATAACATATCAAATCATTAAAAATTTTTCAAGTAAAATATAGCCAATTGGGTTCTATCTCTAAGCTCCAGCTTCTCCAAAATATTTGTTATATAGTTTCTAACTGTTCCTTCTCCCAAAAATAGTTTTTCTGCTATTTCTTTATTTGAAAAACCTTCCGCTATTAATGCCAGAATTTCAAATTCTCGTTGTGACAAATTGAAATCAGAAGGCTTTTTTCTTTTTCCTTGCTTAAGCATGCCCGTGATTGCGTTAACTACATTCTTTTCAAAAACAGTATTTCCTTTGCATACTGCTCTTAGACTTTCTATAATGCTGTCCGATGACTGATTTTTTAATATATAACCTTCAGCTCCATTCATTACGGCCTCTCTTATATATTCATCGTCTTTAAAGGTAGTTAAAAGTACTACTTTAATATCATGAAAGTTTTCCTTTATAAGTTTAGTTCCTAGTACACCGTCCATAACAGGCATTCTTATATCCATCAATACAATATCTGGCTTGTTCACTTTACAAAGTTCAAAAGCTTCTTTCCCATTTTGGGCAGTGCCTAATACCTCTATATCTTCTTCCAAACTTAAAAGTAATTTTAGGCTGTCTATAATAAGGCCATCGTCATCTACTATTATTATTTTCAATTAACTCTTCACCTTTCTTCTCCAATCGGAATTACATAAACTATAATAAAACCATTTTCACCGCTGAAGGAAACCGTTCCCCCCAGGTTTTTTATTCTCTCCCTTATTCCAAGTAGTCCGAATCCTTCTCTTAAGTTATGGCAGCCTTTCCCATTATCTTTAATATAAACCCTTACCGCACTATCACTTATATCAATTTTTATTTCTATGTTTGTTGCTTTGGAATACCTATATGCATTGGTAAGAGCCTCTTTTACGTCAGAGCTAATAGTCTCAAGCACATTAGGCTGGAGTTTGTTAATATCTCCTGAATATTTAAAATCCACAGAGCAAAAATTAAAGTTATTAATAATACTTTTTATATATTCCAGACCAATTGCATTCCCTGGCTTTATATTATGCACCGTATTTCTCATCATATCTAGGGTTTCTGACAATCTTTTAATGGAATCCTTTAACAGGTTATCAGACTTTTCTTCATCTCTAAGCTTTAGTTTTTGCACTGCTTGAAGCTGAATTAAAATACTGGCAATGCTGTGCCCTACTGTATCATGAATTTCCCTTGCAATTCTGTTTCTTTCCTTGATTTCAGCAATATAAGCAGTCTCCTTGGCGGAATTCAAAAGTCTCTTTTTGGCAGCTTCCAGTTCATATCTATATCTTCTTTCATTATCATAGGTTTCCTTAAAGGAATCTATTTTTTCATTAAATCTTAAATTAAGATTTCCTAACATAAAAGCCATAACATACAATGCTAAAGCCTCCAAAGTATTCCTTGAACCTGAAAAATACATTCCCAATGCAGCAGCTGGAATTGCAAGCAGCTTCATATTCTCTCTGCCAGCATCATATGCAATTAAGGCATAGATTAAGGAAAAATTACTACTATATCTACACCCAAAGGCTGCAAGTGCCCCTTCTATTATTAAACCTATCTCAGTGACTTTAAATTTATGCTTAAATATATTTGCTGATACTATTATTAAAAAAACTCCGACTTCAACTGTAAGAACATTGCCTTGAATTACAAACTCCCCTATAATAATCATGAAAATTAGTATTCTAATTAAATATTCCATGTTCCGACCTTCTTTTTAACTATATAAAAAATAGCCTGTATAATAATATTATTATACAGGTGTTGAGATATATCTGCATTAAATGTTTTCAATATATACCTTTTTCCAAGAGGATGCCAGAAAAAATGCTAATGTGAACAATAATATTATTCCTATATCTTGACCGGCAGCAATAATAGATGCGGAGGTCATTAATTTATTTATGCCATCTGTGAACCAATATGCTGGAGTAAACTTTCCTATGGTAATTAGAACATTAGGCATATATTCCTTTGGCCAAAAGAAGCCTCCAAGCATTCCTATGATAGTATTTACAAGCAAAGCTAAAATTGAAGCCTGCTTAATATTTTTGGAAAGACTGCTTATTGCAAGGCTTAAAGCTACACAGCTAGTAGCATAAATTGCAAATATAATAAACATATTTAGTCCTGATGCTCCAAGCTGAGTTTTAAAAGCATCCACCATAAATATAAAACCTACAAGTACTTGTAATAATACTATGAGCAGGAAGCTTAATATATTTTGAAGCATGTAATTCCAATTCTTAAGAGGTGAAACAAACATACGAATATAGGTGTTATTTTTCTTATCCTCAAGCATTAGGTTTGTTGAAAAAGTTGCAATCAGAAGCATTGTATAGCCTAACATGCATAACGCCATTTCTTCCTTCTGCCCATTGCCACCTGCATTTCCAAAAATAATATTTTCACTATTGAAAGCTCCATTTTCATAGTTCTTAAGAGAAGAATAGAACAATTCTTTATTTCCTTTGGTATTTCTAGCAATATTCTTAGCTGCATTCATATAATTTTCCACATATAGTTTTATAGCAGAAGTAACACTTGCATCATCAGTACTAAAAGCTTTAATTTTAGCATCTTCACCATCTATTATCTCATCAGTAAATCCCTTATCTATGACAATACCGTAATCAGCAGTTTTATTAATAATCCTTATTTTAATATTATCTTCTGAAGTAATTCCTACATTACATTTTCTCTCTAACTCTTTTATAAAAGTATTCGTAAATTCAGTGTTGTCTTTATCTGCTATTGATACATTTATGCTGCCTGTGGTGTTTAAACTATAGGCTAATATAATAAACACTATCGGAGCAAGAAATATGGTGATTCTATTTATTCTTTTCTTAAATATTCTTTTTAAATTTGAAATAAAAATTGTCATCTTATCCTCCTCCTTTCAAGTGCCATAAAGCCTATGAATAACAGAGCTGAAAAAATCCAAAGCATTGAAATATAACCTAAAGTGTTAAAGAAATGTACATTAACTCTATAGTTATTAGAATATATAACATTTAACAAAGCTGTTTGCGGATAAAAATTTGGCGAAAAATGCATTATTATTGATTGATTAATATCCTGTGTAACAATTAAAGCGTATCCTCCTGCCAAGAAGGTAAAAATATTATTTAATAATGTGATTATCCCTGATGCCCTGTTTCCGCTGCCAACAGCCATAGTAATGAACATTCCAAATATGGTAGAAAACACAGCTCCACTTATTATAATCAAAACTATCATTCCAAAATTTCCTCCCCAATTCACGTTGAAGGCAGCCTTACTGAAGGCTATGATAATTATACTTTTAATAAATGTATCAATGACGCAGCCTAGAATCTTTCCTATTAATTTTTCGTATTTCTTTACAGGTGCTGCATTAATCCTAATCCCTACATTTTCAAAATAATCTTCTGAAACCATATCTGCGGAAAATAAAGCTGAGCTCATTATGGCTAGGACAAGCATCGCAACACCGTAGTAATCTATTGCTCTCGGAGCATTTCCTTCAGTAGAAATCCTATTTTCATTCACCGTGTTGTACTGCACATAGCTTAAATTCTTAGCATTAAGTTTTGCCTCAGCCATCAAAGCATTCCCTGAAGAATTATATGCATCCATAAGATTCTTAATAATTTCATTTTTAAAATCTGCATACTTTGTATTATATATTTGAATTGAGGCTTTTTCTCCAGATTTTATTTTCTCCGAATAATCCTTTGGAACTACTAATAAAGCAGAAGCCTTTTTATCATCAATTAACTTTTCTCCTTCATTAATTGAAGCCACTTCTCTTAGGTTTAATATATCTTTAACATCATCATTATTAAAAAATTTGCTAAGCTCCTTTCCTTGAATTCCTCTATCCTGATTGAGATAGCATACATCAAATTTATCTATCTTCAAACCCTTAAAGGCACTATTAAGAGCTGTTCCAAGAACTAAAATCATCAGTATTGGAATCACAGTTGATCTAATCATCGATCTTTTGTCTCTAAAGTCACATTTAATAGTGCTTGCAGCTATATATAAGATGTTCAATCTTTATCCCTCCTAGTCTCTTAGCTTTTTTCCTGTAAGAGTAAGAAATACTCCTTCAAGACTTGGCTTTTCAACATCTATTCCTACTATTTCTGAGCTTGAATTATTTATGGAATCTATTATTCTGCTTAAATTCTTGCTATTCTTTTGCGATATTACAGTTAGGTTCCTATCATCAAGCATACATTCCTTAACACCATCTATCTTCTTGATTTGATCAATCATTGTATAGTTAATATTTGATAGTGTAAAAGTTAACTTTTCTTCTAAAGCAACTAATGACTTTAGCTCTTCCTTTGATCCGTTAGCTATTATCTTTCCACAATCCATAATTGTTATATCGGTGCAAAGCTCCTCTATTTCCTCCATGTAGTGTGAGGTATAAATTACGGTAGCACCGCTTTTATTTAGTTTTTTTACTGAATTCAGTATGTGATTTCTAGACTGCGGATCTATTCCAACAGTAGGCTCATCCATTATTATAAGCTTTGGTTTGTGAACAATAGCACAGGCTATATTTAATCTTCGCTGCATACCTCCTGAATATTTCCCTGGGAAATCTTTTTTTCTATCAAGAAGGCCACTAAACTCCAGAGCCTCTTCTATTCGCTCCTTAAGCAGACTTCCTCTCAGCCCATAGAGTCTCCCAAAAAACTGCACATTTTCATAAGCAGTCAAATCATTGAAAACTGCAATATTCTGAGGTACCACCCCTATGCTTCTCTTAATTTCCTCCTGATCTTTATCCATGCTTTTCCCAAAGATTTTTATTTCACCGCTATCTTTTTTACTCAGTCCTAAAATTGTATTTATAGTTGTGGTCTTGCCCGCTCCATTTGGTCCTAGAAGTCCGAAGATTTCTCCTTCCCTTATAGACAGACTTAAGTTGTCTACAGCTACAAATTCCTTATATCTTTTAACAAGATTTTTTATTTCAACTATCATTATTTTCTTGCCTCCAAACTCTTTTTCTAATGTTATAATACTTGAAGCCCATCTATAAAAATAGTGAGTTAAATTATATTTAAATATGACATTTGTCATTGTAAATTGTAATCACAGTTATAAGTTAGTAATATTTTATGAATGTTCACAATATGTTAACTTTTTCTCCACTAATTTGTCACATTTTTGCTAAAACTAAGTAGCGTAAAATCAATGGCAAAATTTATTGCCAAAAATAGGAGGAGATTTACACATGATTCGAAGAAACTTGAAAATAACTGCAGCTATAAGCCTTGCTCTTCTTATAGCTTTTGGCTCCACTGCATTTGCTGCAACAAATGAGCCATCAGTTAAAATCGAAAAAAAATCCAATGACAGCGATGGAACCTGTAAACACTGTCATGAGCATCCTAAAGGAGGATGGTTCCTTACACCTGATGTTTTAAATCAATTAGGAATTTCTAAAGATGATATTTCCAAAGCAAAGGAGGAGAAAAAAACTATTTTTGATCTTGCAAAAGAAAAGAAAGGCTTCACTCCTGAACAAGTAAGAGCTCTAATACTAGCCTGCAAGACAGAGGAAATAAATAAGCGAGTTTCCGAAGGTAAGCTTACAAAAGAAAAAGCAGAAAACAAAATATCAAAAATAAAAGAAAAATTGAACAATTGGGATGGAAGTCTGAATAAAGACTAAAACAAAAAATCCGTAAAAATAAAAAGATTGAAGCTTAAAGAATAGTCTTCAATCTTTTTATTTGGTTCTGTTTTAAATCCGTATCGATTTTTATACCGATTTAAAACTCCCTTTCAATTTCTGAAAGCTTATGCTCTATCAGCTTCAAAACATATTTTCTGTCTTCAGTATTATTTTCAAAATCTAGGGCATCCACGTTAATCTTAAGTATTGGTGATATATTGTAAGCTTCGAAATATGCTTCATATTCCTTGTTAAGAGTTTCCCAATATGCTCTCTCTACCACCTGCTCATAATTCCTTCCGCGTTTTTTTATCTTTGCCATAGCTGCATCAACGCTTGTCTCCAAATAAATCATTAGCTTTGGAGGCTCCACATGCTCTAACATGTTCTCAAGCAGCTCTCTATATAATTCAAATTCATCTTTTGACATGTCTCCTCCATCACAAAGCATTTTTGCAAATATGCAGTCGCCGTAAATAGATCTATCCATTACCGCATTTCCCATAGAGGATGCTTCTTTTATGTATTTAAAACGCTTATTTAAGAAAAATATTTGAAGAGAAAAAGCGTATCTTGCTCTGTCATAATAAAATTTTTCTAAGATTGGATTGTCCACTACAGGTTCAGCAAATTCTGTATACCCTATTTCAGATAATATCTTCATCAATGTGGATTTTCCAACCCCTACCACTCCATCAATTACTACAGTTCCTTTATTATCGCTTTTTAGCATATCACTAACCCCTTTTTCTCTAGTTTTTACTTTTGATAATATATCACTATATAAGGACATAGGCATGGCCCTCCATAACTATCCAAAATCACTTCATTAGTAATAAAGTTTAGAGAAATTATTATAGCATTTTTCCTTAAGAATTTAAATATGCTTAATTGCGAATACTATATCCTATGAGTGAAAAAAAGTAAAAATTAACATATATAAATAAATTGACAAAAGAGTCTAAATTGTAATATAATTTTGCCAAAGCAATGACGAAGAGAAGTAACATGGATTATCGTTCACAGTGAGCGGGAGATAGTGAGAACCCTGCAAAATGAATTTATGCGAATAACACTTTACCAGCTGCAATCTGAAAGTCTTTTGACTAGTAGGTGAGCCGTAAGCCTATCGTAAATTGGCAACACTAGAGTGACTGCATTTGACAGTAAATCAGGTGGTACCGCGGACATATAACAGTTGTTCGTCCTGAAATTTTTTATTTCGGGGCGGGCAACTTTTTTTATGCAATAATAAGCCGCTGAAGCAAGGTATTATGCTAAGGCTGGCCATTAAAGCAATATATAAAGAATCTTGCAGATAAATTTTTATGCTCTTCCGAAATGATAATATCTAAAAAGCAGAAAAGGAGAGAAAAAAATGTCACAAATGTATCGAAGCAAAACCTTAAATCAAATTTTTGAAAGCGATATGGGATCAGAACTTAAGATAGCTGGGTGGGTAGAAAATATCCGTGACCATGGCGGTGTGTCTTTTATAGACTTACGTGATATGTATGGTGTAATGCAGGTTGTACTTAGAAATACTGATCTGCTGAATGGAATCAAAAAAGAAGAGTGCTTATCCATAGAAGGAGTTATTGAACACCGTGATGAAGAAACCTACAATCCTAATATTCCAACAGGGACCATCGAGCTTGAAGCTCATGCCATAACTGTTCTTGGAAAAGTATATAGAGATTTGCCTTTTGAAATAGCCACTTCAAAAGAAATTCGTGAAGATGTTCGTCTAAAATATCGTTATCTTGATTTAAGAAATCGTAAGGTTAAGGATAACATACTTTTTCGTTCACAGGTTATAAGCTTTCTAAGACAAAAGATGAGTGATATGGGCTTTGTAGAAATACAAACTCCTATTCTAAGTGCATCTTCTCCAGAGGGAGCACGTGACTATATTGTTCCATCAAGAAAATATAAAGGTAAATTTTACGCACTGCCACAAGCTCCACAGCAATATAAGCAGCTGCTTATGGCATCAGGCATTGATAAATATTTTCAAATTGCCCCATGCTTTCGTGATGAGGATGCTCGTGCTGACCGTTCTCCTGGTGAGTTCTATCAATTGGACTTCGAAATGTGCTTTGCTACTCAAGAGGATATATTCCATATAGGAGAAGAAGTATTAACAGAAACCTTCAAGAAATTTTCTCCAGAGGGTTATGAAGTTACGGAAGCGCCTTATCCAATTATTAGCTACAAACAAGCAATGCTTGAGTTTGGCAGCGATAAGCCTGACCTTCGTAATCCGCTTCGCATCATAGATGTTACTGATTTCTTTCAGAAGTGCTCCTTTAAGCCTTTCCACAATAAAACAGTGAGAGCTATAAAGGTTCATGCAGAGATGTCTAAAGGCTTTCATGAAAAAATTCTTTCCTTTGCACAATCTATAGGAATGGGCGGACTGGGCTACCTTGAAGTAAAAGAAGATTTATCCTATAAGGGACCTATTGATAAATTTATTCCAGAGGAAATGAAGAGCCAACTTCTGGATATGGCTTCTCTTGAATCAGGTGATGTTATATTCTTCATTGCAGACGCAGAAGATCTTGCAAACAAATATGCAGGACAGATTCGTAATGAGCTTGGATTGCGACTTGATATTTGCGAAAAAAATGCATACCGTTTCTGCTATGTGAATGATTTTCCAATGTACGAAATTGATGAAAATACAGGCAAAATTGGCTTTACCCATAATCCGTTCTCTATGCCTCAAGGAGGTTTAGAGGCACTTAATACAAAAGATCCATTAGATATCCTTGCATATCAATATGATATAGTATGTAACGGTATTGAGCTTTCCTCCGGTGCAGTTAGAAACCACGACATGGATATCATGGTAAAGGCTTTTGAAATTGCAGGCTATGATGAAGATATCTTAAAAGAAAAATTTGGAGCATTGTACAACGCCTTTCAATTTGGAGCTCCACCTCATGCAGGTATGGCCCCTGGGGTTGACCGTATGCTTATGCTGCTTAGAAATGAAGAGAACATCCGTGAAGTTATAGCCTTCCCAATGAGCAGCAGCGCTCAGGATCTTATGTGCGGTGCACCAAATGAAGTAACAGAACAGCAGCTCCGTGAAGTTCATATTAAAGTTAGGAAATAATTGATTTCGGAAAGGAGATAAATTATGGCAGTAAGTAAAACAGAAATTGAAAGACTTGCCAAACTTGCTAGGTTACGCTTTTCTGATGAAGAACTTGAAAAGTTTGCTAATGAATTTGATGAAATTATTGCATTTGCAGATACCATTAACCAGTCTGTAGAAGGTGGCACAGAAGAGATTCGAAGTGTAGGTTCAGAGCTTGTTTCCTTTGAAAAACTTCGTGAAGATGAAGTAATTCCTTCTCTTCCTAATGAAAAAATTGTTTCTAATGTAGAGGATAAGGACGGGTTTTTCAGCGTTAGGAGGAGTAAAAAATGAAAGAAATAATTTCTGAATTATCATCAAAGCTTCACAAGGGTGAAATATCTTCTGTTGAAATCACAAAAGAATATATAAAGTCTATAGAAAATATAAATCCAACTATAAACGCCTATGTGCATACCACCTTTGATACTGCACTTCAAGGTGCCCAAATTGCTGACAAGATGCTAAAGGAAGGAAATGCTTCTGCATTATGCGGTATTCCAATGGCATTAAAAGATAATATATGTACTGACGGCTTGCTTACCACTTGCTGCTCCAAAATTCTTGATGGATTTAAGCCATATTATGACTCAGCTGTATGGGAAAAATTAAAAGTACAAGGTGCTGTACTTTTAGGTAAGACAAATATGGATGAATTCGCCATGGGAAGCACTTCTGAATCAAGCTGCTACGGAGCTCCTTTAAATCCAAGAAACACTGCACATGTAACTGGCGGCTCCTCTGGTGGATCAGCTGCAGCAGTATGCGCAAACTTAGCAGCTTATGCTTTAGGTTCAGATACTGGTGGTTCAGTGCGCCAGCCTGCTTCCTTCTGCGGTATAGTAGGACTTAAACCAACCTATGGTGCAGTTTCACGTTATGGATTAATCGCTTATGGAAGCTCCTTAGACCAGATTGGCCCATTAACCTACAGCGTAAAGGATGCTGCAGTGGTATTCGATGCCATAAAAGGCGTTGACAGACGCGACCAGACAAGTAAAGCTTTTGACTATGATAATATATTAGCTGGCTTAAATCAGGATATTAAAGGCAAGAAAATCGGAATTGCTGAGGAATTCTTTGAAGGCATTGATGAGGATATGAAGGCTCAGATATTTGAAGGAATAAAATTATTTGAGAAAAATGGTGCAGAAATAGTAAACATAAAGCTTCCAGCTCTTAAGCTTGCGCTCCCTGTTTACTATATAATAGCCTGTGCTGAAGCTTCTTCCAATCTTGGAAGATATGATGGTATTCGTTACGGTCACCGCACAACTTCCTATGACAGCATTGATGATATGATTTACAAAACTAGAAGCGAAGGCTTCGGTGATGAAGTAAAGCGTCGTATAATGCTGGGAACCTACGTTTTGTCCAGCGGCTATTACGATGCCTATTACAAGAAAGCTATAGTTATCCGTGAAGAGATTAACAGAGAATTTAATCATATATTTGAAAAATGTGATGCATTGATTGCCCCTACAGCACCAAATACTGCATTTCCTCTAAATTTTAAAGGCGCAAGCCCTGTGGAAATGTATCTTTCAGATATTTGTACAGTACCTATTAACATTGCAGGTATACCATCCATATCAATTCCCTGTGGAAAAGATGCAAAAGGTCTTCCAATTGGTATGCAGATTATGGGCAAAAAATTTGATGAGAAAACCATCTTAAATATGGCTTATTTCTATGAACAAAATTCCGAAGATAAAGTCGGTATTTATGAAGGAGGTGTCAGAATATGAGCTATGAAGTAGTATGTGGTATAGAAACTCATATTGAACTGGCAACTAATACTAAAATTTTTTGCAGCTGTACCACTGAATTTGGAGGAGCTCCTAACACTCACTGCTGCCCTGTGTGCACTGGTCAGCCTGGTTCCCTTCCTATCTTAAATAAAAAGGTAGTGGAGTATGCAGTAAGAGCTGGGCTCGCCATTCATTGTAAAATCAATAATATTTCTCATATGGATAGAAAAAATTATGTCTATCCGGATTTACCTAAGGCTTACCAGATTTCTCAATATGATGAGCCCCTTTGTGAACATGGCTACATCAAGCTGGATAGCGGTAAAAGGATTGGAATCACTCGTATTCATATCGAAGAAGATGCTGGTAAACTAGTTCATGAGAATGGTTACACATATATTGATTATAACAGAGGCGGAGTTCCACTAATTGAGATTGTATCAGAGCCAGATATTTCCTCTCCCGAAGAAGCAAAGGAGTATGCTGAAAAGCTGCAGCTTATCATGCGTTATGCCGGGATTTCCGACTGCAAGATGCAAGAAGGCTCCATGCGCTGCGACGTTAATGTATCCTTGCGTAAAGCAGGCACAAAAGAATTTGGAACTAGAACTGAAACTAAAAATATTAATTCTCTTAACTATATACAAAGAGCAATGTATGCCGAAATTGAAAGACAAACCGACATTTTAGAAGCCAGCGGCACCATAGTTCAAGAAACCATGCGTTATGACGATGCATCAGATTCCGTATCACCAATGCGTGAAAAGGAAAACTCAGATGATTACCGTTACTTCCCTGATCCTGATATTATACGTTTTGAAATTCCACAGGAAAGGGTAGATGAAATTCAGGCATCACTTCCTGAAGCGCCTTTTGATAAGCTAAAGAGATATATGGATGAGCTGGAAATTCCAGAAGCAACTGCAAAACAGATTTTCAGATACAGAGCTGTTGCAGAATTCTTTGAAGCTGCACTAGCTGAAGGTGCAGGTACTAAAAATACTTCAAACCTGATTACTGGAACTATCTATGCCAATATGGCAACTGAGGAAGACAAGGAGCTGTTCAAGGTTTTAATCTCTCCTAAACAGTTTGGAGAACTAGTAAAGCTTTTAGACGAAAAGAAGATTAATTTTAAAATGGCTCAAAGCACACTGCAGCAAATGCTGGAAAGCGGCAAATCTGCGAAAGAATTCATAAAATCTGAAGACTTAGAAGGTATTTCTGATGAGGTTTTAACCAAATTGTGTCAGGAGGCCATTGCTGCTAACCCGAAAGCCGTAGAAGATGTAAAAGCCGGAAAAGATAGAGCTATCAACTCTATGTTCGGCTACATCATGAAGCAAACTAAGGGAAAGGCAGATGTAAAGAAAGCAGAAGCCATCATTAGAGAATTGGTTGCAAAGCTGATTTAAAAGATAGCTCCAAAAATTATAGCTCAACTCTCAGAATTTAGATAATGCTAACTCTAGCTTCTGAGAATTGAGCCTTTTCTTATTTGCCTATGTTTTAAGAGAATGTCGATAACAGCTTTGATGGATTTAAAACAGAACCTATTATTTTACAACCACATTCATTGAATAATATTTATCGTTCCATGGTAAAATCACTGGATCTGCATATCCGCGGGCTAACGGGAATGAATATGCAGCCTGTACCACCTTACCTTTTAACTTATAAGTTCCTTGCTTATAAAAATCAACTTCAGAGCAATCCCATTTTACTGATTTTTCTAGGATTGAAGCATCTGAATAAGTGGCTATTGCTTTTACTGCTTCCAAGTCCTTTGCTGATGATACTGTTACGCTGTCTGGTACAAGAACCTCGGTATTATAAATTGGTGTCCACTGTAACTTAAAAGCATGAAAAACTTCTCTATTGATAGAAAGTATATTACCAGGTTCTATATATTGTAAATTCACAGTTGGATGCTTAAATTCATATTCTTTTATTGCTTTTGGCAGGGATATTTTATCTCCCTTCATTAAATCCGTTATTTTATTCAAATAGCAGTTTCCATCATTACCCTGCCAACGTATTTCATATACTGCTTCCTCATTGTTGAAGCAAACAATATGCCATAATTTTCATTTAAAGGTCTGAAATAATTTTTTTCATCACAAAAAGCAAAATGAATACTATTACTTAACGACTCAGTATACTCATTTTTGGGTTTTCTTGTATAAATTAAAGCCCTCATATTCTCACATTTATTATCCATACTATCACCTCAAAAATAAAATTCAGCATATTTCCTTTATTTTACACACCTACATATTCAAACCAATCAAATGAGGCTGAGTTATTACTAATTGCAGCATTAGAACTTGCATACAAGCCCAATTCAGTACCTACGAAACCTCCAGCCACATCTGTGCTTAGTATCCTTCCATCAACATTTTCAATTAAAGCTTTATAGTCTTGAGAGCTTTTTCCATAGTAAAAGCTGTATTCCTGCCCATGGGCTTCTACCTTCAAATATAATCTAGCTGCTGAAATAGCTATTTCCTTCAAAACCTTTTCTTCTCCTGCCTCACACTTGATGAGTCTTATCACATTGTCATCACCTTTTTTGGTATATACAAAGCTAAAATTAAATTCATTGCTCTGAAGTAAAACCATTCCTGCCGCTTCACTTTCGCTCCTTGGATTAAACTCCATTGCAGTGGAAGCTGAAAATTCTATATGCTGCTGCCTCCTTCCCACAAAACTTGGATTTTTAAGCTCTGTTATTTTTTCAGGTTTAAGCTTTAAAGTCAAATAACCTGGACGTTCTTTTAAACTGTAAAATTCCCCTCTAGGAGTACGTAAAAAGTTCCATTTATAATCAAGTTCATCATCTTCAAAATTATCGCAGGCTGAAGGAATGAGCATCCTATCTTCAGGTAAATCAGGCTTAGGGTAAGTCATTGATATTTTGCCAACGCCTGGACACATTATGGGCCAACCTTCCTCCCATATAAGCGGAAACAAGAAGGTTTCTCTTCCAAGATTTCTATAATATCCTCCATAAATACGCGATGCTAGTCCCACTGACCACCACTCACCATTCTGAGTCTCTACCAAATCGCAATGTCCCACATTTACCACCGGATACTCTCTTCCTAAATGTCTGTGAGTTAGTATAGGATTTGCTGGATTTCCAGCATAGGGACCTGTAACAGAATTGCTGCGGGCTATTGAAACTGCATGCTCAGGCCCTGTGCCGCCTTCAGCAATCATAAGATAATAAACTCCATTTATTTTATATAAATGAGGCCCTTCAGGCCAAACTGCATCTCTTAAAGCCCCTCTCCATAACTCCTCAGGTTCTCCCACTAATTTCATTGTATTTAAATCAAGCTCTTGAAGCCATGCCTCCCAATTACCAAAATACTTTGGTCCTTCAGGTGCAGGTCTTGTACCTATGTAGTAAGCCTTTCCATCATCATCAAAAAATAATGAAGGATCAATACCTGGAGCATCCAAATAATATGGATCAGACCAAGGACCTGCTGGATCAGTGGCAGTAACTAAAAAGTTTCCGCCATGACCTACATTTGTGGTAATCATATAAAAAATACCATTATTATATCTGATTGTAGGTGCAAAAATCCCTCCAGATTGCTGCTGTCCGTCTAAAGGAAGCTGAGAAGGTCTATCTAATACATGCCCTATCTGCTTCCAATTAACTAAATCCTTGCTATGAAAAATAGGAACTCCAGGATAATAAGCAAAAGAGGAAGTAACTAAATAATAGTCTTCTTTCACCCTGCAAATTGAAGGGTCAGGATAAAAACCTGGTAGTATTGGGTTTTCAAAATTATTCATAATTTATATCACTCCTAATAGTATTTTAAATCTGGATCTGTTTTAAACAAGTGTTGATTTTTAACACTTGTTTAAAACATTCATTTAGTTGGCCAGGCTATGTTTAATTATATCCAAATCCAAGTATGGTAAAGTATTTATTCTCACTACCTTCTGCCATCTTAATTTCTACATCATGCTCACTGCTGCTTTCTTCACCATATATAATAACCGCATTGCAGTGAGTCCATCCTGCTATTGTAGGATCTGCAGTAATCACATGCTTTCCGTCAACATAAACCTCTGCTTTACCAAAATCCATTCTTCCAGAATCCTTAAATACTAAAAGAAGACTGCGGCTCTTAAGCTTCAGCTTAAAGCTGTCATTACCTGATTCAGGAGCATGCATCCAATTGTATGGGAACTGTAGGGTTCCTGAAGGATTAGCATCCATTTCTACAAATTGAAGCTCAGTATCCGTGAAGCTAAAGCTTCCCTCTTCTATTATTGCATCGCAAGCATTATCCTTCTTATCAATAAGGTGTACTCCTAAAAATGAATTTCCTATAGCAGGCGCTTTATCCAATAGGATATCCTTATCATCATAAGCACTTTCAGAAATCTGTTTAAACAAATAGCTAATGCAGTCAGCCATTATAATATGTCCTTCATTAGTTGGATGATATATATCATAAAAATATTGTCTCTTAGTTATTATGTTTCCTTCTTCTTTACTTAGCTTGAATTGTTCAACCACGGCATCGGATACGCTCACCATTGGTAAGTCATACAGCCTTCCTACTGGTGATAACCTTTCCTGCAAATTCCAATCATTAGCAAATACGCTGAATAATAGAACTACTGCAGGCTTGTTTTCAGAGGAAAGTATATTAAGAATTAAGCTTTCATAGCACACTCCCTTAGTCTCGTCTCCTTCATCATTTACCGCAAATTCAACTATAACAATATCAGGCTTTACCTTTCCATCTCTAAGAATATCCCTATCGTACCTTATCATTCCAAGCTCTGAAGGAGTTCCGCCAACTCCTGCCTTTATAAAATGGACATTATCCCCGCCATTTTTACCAAACATCTCTTTAAATTTAGCATAGGATTTATAAGCATAGCATTCTGTATGAATAGGCTTAGCTCCAGCTCCTTGAGTTATTGATCCTCCTATGTAAGCTATAGTAACCTCTTCTCCTGTTCTTGCTTTATCTATAGCCTTCTTAAGCCTTACGTTGTTACCACTATTTAAAAGAGATTTTGAAATCATAGCTTCATACTGAGGACTATAAAATTCAACTGTAGGGTCAACAGATATTTCGGGCACCTCATAGCCATCCTGCAAATATATTTTTACAGTTGCCTTTGCAGTAAGTCCTGGCTTTTCAAATTCAAAAGCCATCTTTCCTACCACATCATCATCTGAAGACCAAGTATAGTCTTCAAGCTTAAGAAGCATTTCTGAACCATCCTTGCTGCAGGGCAACTTGATGCAGGTTCCTCCTCCATATCTGTCTACCTTTCCATAGTTTTGAAGCACAAAATCTATATCACCTGTATCCTCACTAGCAACCACAGAAATACCAATGCTGTGAATTATCTTACGTGCTCCTTCCCAGTTTTTCAGTAATGTAAGAATATTTTCATCCTCCACACTGCCTACAAATTGAGCATTAAAGGAAAGTCTTCCCTCATCAAGATATATTTCTTGTGATGGTTTTGCCACTATCCTTTCAGTGGCCTCTAAAATTTTATCTATCATTATATAAAAGCCACTTCTTTTTTTCTGAGGATCCTTTGGTGCCTTGGGTCCCGACTTAACATCACTTATCATAATTTTATTCCTCCTTTTAATATCTAGTGACAAGAGCCTTTCAACCCTTACACCGACTTATTTTTAACTGCAATAATCAACTATGTTGAAATTATTCCATACCATAAAATTCCTCTGGATCATAACCAAGATAACTGTCCGTAGCATCCTTCACTGGAATAATTTCCAGCATACATAAATGATTGCATGGAATTCTCAATTCTATTTCATAAAAGCCATTTTCTTCAAATAACTTTTCATCAGTCTGCAGAGGCTTTGAAGAAGCCTGTAACAGCTTCTGCTGATTCTTGTCAAGGCTGCGTGGTTTGCCCATGTTGCTCCAGGTTTGCATTGGATTTGCATGCTTGCCGCCCACTTCCTGTTTAAGCAGCAGAGCCTGCTTACCTATTGAAGGAAGCGAAAGCAGGTATTCCTTGTCAGCCACCGCCTTATGATCTCTCATATCATGCCAGTTCCAGCCTATAATTACATACTTATCTTCATCCTTGGTTACAATTATATAATCATCTCTATAAAGCAGTTCTTTTCCAGCCTTAGAGAAAAACTCAAAAGCATAAAATGTTGGTTTCTTTATAGAATTTAAGGCAACTAAGCCAAAGCCTCCATGAAAAACTGACTTTGGAACGTCCGCTTCCTCAAATACGTCGCTAAAGGTCCAATAAGAATAGGAATCTGCATATTCTCCTGCTTCACTTAATATACGTGCTATAAAGGCTGCATTAAAGTCTGTATCATGCACAGGGCAAAGAGGAACATAGGAACTGTTGAACTCAGTTATGTGGAGTGGCATATCCGAAATTTCTGGATAATCAGACATGATCCTGCGAGTTTCCTTTAATTCTTCAATCATGAAGGTAGGTTCATTCATTACATGATATACATAGTGTCCCCGGGCAGTAGTCTCTTGAGCAGTATAGCAGTGTCGAGTAATAAAATCTAAAGGCAGCTTATTTTTTATGCAATGTTCAAAAAATGCTCTAAGCCACTTTTCAGTTTGAATACCGCATATTGCAGGCCCCCCCACCTTTATGCGAGAATCCGCCTTTTTTACAGCAGCAGCTGAATATTCATAAAGCTTAAAATATTCCTCCATAGAGCCTGCCCAGAAGCCTATATTAGGTTCATTCCATACTTCAACAGGCCAATTTACGACTTCCTCTCTGCCATATCTTTCAATTAAGTGATTTAGAGTTGCTGTTATGAGCTCTGCCCATTTTTCATAGGAAACTGGAGGTGTCACATTGCCCTTCCAATAAAATATTGTTTGCTCACCACTTTTTAGCTTTTCCGGCATAAAACCTAATTCTAAAAAAGGCCTTATACCATTTTCAAGGTAAGAATCCATGACCCTATCAAGGTAAGTAAAATTATAGAAAGTGCTTGTTTCACCATCCATTGAATACTCACGATATATTCCCATATCATCAGAAAATAGTCCATGACCTCGTATATAACGAAAATGTACCTCATTCTGAATCAATTTTAAATGATCAATATATTCCTTTTGAAGTGCTAGTCCCATTCTTCCAGTTCCTACACAAAAGGTTGCATTATTTTTAAAAGGTTCGCCTGAAGCAGGTACCTGAATTTTTTTAGACACGTTAATTCCTCCTTATTTGGCTTTATTTTAGAATTTTTACAAAGTATTATATATGAAATCAGAAAAATCGGCGATTCCTCCCATTTCCTTAGTGGAATACAAAAATAAACCGAAGCGGCATCCTACAAACTGATCCATCTTCCATACTAAATTATGAGTTATTCCAAGCTTATTCCAGGTATCACCATCTTTATAGTAAAACTCACACTCGTCCTTCAAATCTTCAAAATTTGCATATGCTTTTAAGGTAACTTTGTCTGTATTCAATGGAATTCTTTGATACTCCGCTGCCGGTTGGTCATCAATTAGATTGCCAAATATTGATTTATCTTCAGCAACTCTAGCGCACATAACAAGATAAGTTTTGTCCTCTTCTTTGGTGAGCGCTATGAAGCCATAGGAGCTTATCAATAAGCATAAACCTGCGTAATCGCCATCCTTAAGTCCACTTCCATCCAAGGTTACTACTGACTCGCATCTAGGCCCCATAGTTCGCTGTGTAAGCGTATTTACTGCATAATTTATGTTAGGACAAATCTTTCCCGAATGAATTCTATATGTTCCTTTTTTTTCTGTCACTGACCACAAATCAGATTCAGGTATATGATTCCATTGCCAAAAATCTTTTAACTTTATATTTCCCTTCTCATCGGATTCATAAATAAAATTGTCATTTCCAACTAGGGGCTTATATTTATAAGCTGGTCTTGTACTAGAAATTTCAATGTGCTTAGGTGCTTTTTTATCAAACACAGGGAAATCCTTCTCCCAGCACATTGGCACAATAACCGGTATACGTCCAACTGCACCGCGATCCTGAAATAACATAGCATACCATTTGCCTTCAGGAGTATCTACAATTCCACCTTGTGCAACACCTGAATTGTGAAATTCCATGTCATCATCAAAAACATCCCCGCCAATGAATTCTCCTTGCAATGTATCTGCCACAAAACATGCTTCTGCTCTACGACCTTTAGCCTTGGGCATATGAATAAAAAAAGCATAATACTTTCCATTGATTTTATAAAGATGAGAACCTTCATAACCAAGATAATGAGGTTCCACCTCCTTCACTATGATACGATTCAGCCCACCTGGTTTAATCCCAGAAAGGTCCTCCTTTAACTCTGTAATATAAATTTCAGTATTTCCATATATAATATAAACCCTCTCATCCTCATCAAAGAGTAAAGAACAGTCATGGTAAAAGCCCTGGATTTCTTTCTTTTCCCAAGGCCCATTAATATCAGAGGCTGTGAATAAATAAGTCTTATGTGTATCATTAGCTACAAAACACACATAAAACTTTCCTTTATGATAACGAAGAGAGGCTGCCCACATTCCTTTTCCATAAATATGTTTTTCAACTTCAAGTTTCTGACTGGGTGTGTCATCTAAAGAATCATATACATAAGCTGCTGTTTCCCAATGTATAAGGTCATAGGATCTCAATATCACACAGCCTGGCATAAAATGCATGGTGGTACTTACCATGTAATATACATCCTCTACACGTATCACATCTGGATCTGGATAATCTGCATAAATAACAGGATTGTTATTCATATAAAAGCCCCCCATCACTATTTTAATTATTATTTCAAAATAACCTTCGTCTCTACTTTTGATAAGCCTTTATTTAAATCCTTATATTCTGGCAGATCTAGCACTGGATATCCATCAATATCGAAATGAACTCTGCGCAATCCACTGGATCTAGGTCCATCGACTCCAGGCCTTGCATGATAAGAATTCCAAACGGTTCCGTTATCATCTATGGCATAAGCATTATGTCCTGGACCATATTCACCAGGTATGCTTCTAGAAGTTAAAAGAGGATAATTTGTCTTTACCCAGCTTTCAGGATTTAATAAATCCGAATTCCTATCCGCTGTCAGTAATCCAACAGCATAAGTAGCATCTATTAAAGCTCCAGAAAAAGTTAAAAACAGCTTTTCATTTCTCATTAATGCAAATGGTCCTTCAACAACAAAGACATGATTATTTTCCCATCCATATTCTGGCTTGGTAAGCAATATAGGATCAGTAATAAGCTTCCAAGGTTCCTTTGGATTTACCTTTGCAATATAAATCCATGCTCCAAGATCTACAGGAAGAAATTGACGCTGTGACCATGCAACATAGTACTCCCCATTCACCTCAAAATTTGTCATATCAAGAGATATGGTTTTCCCTGCTTCACATAGATAAGTCCCATCCTTTTTAAGCACTCGCTGAGGTCTGGACCAATCTCCTGCGCACATTGGATTTCCTCCATTTTTCAGCTGCATAACATGGGATTCCTCGTAAAAAAATTCTCCTGACGTTGCACCATGAAAAATGTATAGTTCATCCTCTATGATATGAAATTCTGGTGCCCAAAGAAGCCCTCTGATCCCATCGTAAGTAGTAGAGTCTAGTATCAAGGCTTCCTCTGCATTGACAAGCTCTGGAATTGTATCTGCCTCTCTCATGTATAAGGTATGATTACCATCAGCATCATTAGTAGCAATAAAATAATATTTTTCCTTCCATTTAGCAATGCATGGATCTGCTCGATTTATTGCAACAGGAAAAACGTATTGATCTTTATGTACTGTACCTTTTACGTTATACTCTCCTGGCTTATCATCTTCTATGTCTGATAAATCCCAATCTATGGGCTTTATATCCATTGTTCCATCGCTGTAAATTGCAGTGGCTTTAACATCCTTTAATTCATTTTTGGAGCTTATACATACCTCTTCAGCAAGCTCTATTTTAATATTTTCAGGAACTGTAAGTTTACATACAAGTCTATCTACAACCTCCTTGGATACTTTTACGATATTCCTTTGAACTATTCCTTCTATTCCTGCATACACAGGTTCTATGGTGAAGGCTTCATCTATCTCTGGAGAAGATACATTTTTTAAACCTGCTATGTCCTTAATGTAATTCTTATAATAGTTTCCTTCAGCATCACACCATCTGATAACATAAATTTTATTAGCTTCATCATATTCACAAACTGCATCACTTACATAAGTATCTTTCTTAAGTTCAATAAATCCAACTTCCCTATACTGCAAAAGGTCTGCAGAAGTAAACAACAATATTTTTCCCTTGCTGCTCTCATCATTATCTCCGTCAGCTTCTATACGTACCGCAACCACGCCGAAAGTTCCATCCTCCATATAGAAGATGTATGGGTTCTTAAGGCTCTTTGCATAAAGCATTCTCTCTTCGTTTTCGGATGCTTTCGCAAATAAAACCCCCGAGTTATGATTTAAATCCTTAAAAAGTTTGCCATCCTCACTGTAGGCAAGGTGCATGCTATATGCAAGCCTTGGTGCATAAATTATATCTTCCTGAGGCATCCTTGTATAACAAAGTACTTGATATGCTTTTTTAGTTTCTGCTAATACCATTTTTCATTTCCTTTCTGAATTTAAAAAATCCATTTAGTTTATTTGAATATTCTTTTGACAAAATTATACAAACCGTTTTTCCAAACAACAAAATTATGATCCCCATCCATGGTATACCATAGATGATTTACCCCATTACTTTGCAAGGCCTGATGGTAAGTTTCTGGTACATCTCCTACCACTCCATCCTGATTTCCATTGCAGATCAATATGAGCTTTGGGATGTTTTTTCCTGCTGGAATTGTAAAGTCTTTTTCATCTAATTGTCCAGCATATCCAAGTGCTTCATATCGAAGCAAGCCAGGTGCTGGCGAAAACGCACCGATATAAGCAAAGGTTTCCAGCATTGAAACACCTATGAAAAGTGATTCTCTGCCACCCATGGACAGACCTGCAATGGCAGTATCTTCCCATCGTGTGCTTACAGAATAGTTTTTATTGATAAAGGGCATCAAATCATTTTTTAAATCGTTAATAAAATTATCAAAAGCAGCTATATTCTGCTGACTCAAAATTTGGCTTGGAACACTATCATCTGAACAAGCTCTTACATTAGGTATAACTACCACCATATTTGCAGCTTCGCCCTCGAATACAAGGTTTCCTATTACTTCAACCGGATTACCTCCAAGCCACTCAGAATGTGTTCCTCCTATGCCATGCAAAAGATAAAGTATAGGATACTTCTTTGATTTATCATAATCAGCTGGTGTTATCACATAGCATTTTCTTTTAGCGGCTGTGGTGCTAGAATCATAGGTTGCCTCTTCTAATTTTCCATATTTTATACCTAACTTTTTTTCATCAAAACCTTCTGGTGTACACCAAATACTCATAATTTTATCCTTTCTGCACCGTTGGTGCTATAATTTTATATTCTGCTTTAAATTAACATGGATTTTTATACTGGTTTAAAAACATAATTTTTTTAATAGGCTATGTTTTAAAAGAATGTTGATAAAGGCATTTTTCGTAATGGCATGGTTTCTTTCAGAACCCATGGGATGAACTCTAAGGGCTACTTTGTTATAATTGACTACCAATTTTAATGCGCCCTCCGTGGCGCTAAAATTGCTTTGCCCGTCCTGGGCAAAATTACGCCAATTATAAGTCGCAATCCCTAAGAGTTCCTAGAACTCAAACGATAATATCAACATTTTAAAACAAGGAAGTTTTAAATCAGTGTAAAAATCAACACTGATTTAAAACAGAACCTTTTAATAAATTTTAAACTCTCCAGCCAGCATAAGAAGACTAAAGAAATACAAGCAATTGTCGTAATATCTTCTATCTCCTTTTCTCAAAGGGAGCTTCCAAAAATATTTTACCCACTCCAACCTGTATTTTCCTTCTCCTGCAAGAGAGCCTGCAGCATTTGTTGCAATGATTGCAACTGGGTGCATGGCAGCTTCTTCTAAAGCCTCTCCATTTATCATATAGGCATGATACTCTCCCAAAATTGTATTTTCACTAAAATAAGCTTGAAGTTTATCAACTATATCTCCAAGAGCTTCATCCTTATTAAACCAAGCTGCATCCAGACCTATATTCATTGCAACACGATATGCGTCTGAATAAAATTCTCCATCACGAAATAATTTTTTAGGTTTACCATCAAATTCCGCATATTCAGGTGCCATACCAGTACTTTTATCACAGCATAGGTGTAAATACTGCCTGCTTGCTTCCGCGGCTTTCTCCCAAAATTCTCTGTCCTTTTCCTCTGCCATAATAGCAAAGAGTTCATAAAAATGAGGCAGATGATAAGATGGATCTGAAAATGGTGTTTCTGGTACAAATTTTATATAGTGATTGGATTGCTCCCACATAGGCTTTCCGCCTTCAACCAACTCTGATTGATGAAGACAGTGATTCAGTATATCCTTTGCCTGAGAAGTGTAATCAAAAGGCGGCTCTCCATCTCCCCATCTCCTGCCTGCAAAAAAGAGTGCCATGGCAAAATATTCTTCACCATCCGGTGCAGGACCCTCAGCATTTTTTGTACCATCAGTGCCTACTGACCAAGCAAAATATCCCTTGTATTTTCCCTGAGATTGATGCATATAGGTCTTAGAAAATAACCATAAGCGATCAAATATATCCTTTCTATCCATCTGTACAGCCATCATCATTCCATAACTCATGCCTTCAGTACGGGCATCATTATTTCCTGTATCAAGCATATATCCCTTGTCTTTGCCCATTTCAAAATATATTTTTTCTTCTGGATCAAAGAACATTGCATTAAAGGTATCTTTAATTTTTTTATCTACTTCATCTTGAGAAATACCTATCTCTTCAAATAAATTTATATATTTTCCAGAATAAAAAGCGCCTTTATCCATACTGAATTCTCCTTGTCAAAATCATCATAATTTTTTATTCTTCTCTCTTTTAATTCTATATTTATTTCAAAGAAATGACTGGCAAAAAATTAACCACATATGGACATATATTGCACCCTATGCTATATTCTTTATATTAGAGGTTATCTCAAGTAATTGGAGGCTATCATGTACCCTTTTTTTGAAACAAGCAAGTCCGGAGATAAAGACTTTTTTAGTTCAGGAGTTTTAACAAATTTTAATTATCCGCCTCATTTGCACCCATATGTGGAGATAGTTTATGTCATGGAAGAAACTATAGACATTGTTGTAAACGATATATCCAATTCTCTGAAAGCTGGTGATATAGCTGTATGCTTTCCTAATGATATACACAGCTTTAGCAGCAAGGTCTCTTCAAAAATATTATTATTTCTTTTTTCTCCACAGATTACTGGAAGCTATTTCAGCAAGCGAATGGACAAGACTTTGGAAAATCCATTTATCCAAAATGAATTAATAGATGATGGAATAAGCTCTCTTTTCCTTATGCTTAAAGAGGAATTCAACAATTGTAATAACAGATATGTTATTAAGGGACTTCTATATACGATATTGGGCAAGCTGGACAGATATTTCACTTTTAAGGAAATCAGCTATTCTTATAACAGCGTAATTCAAAATGTGCTAAGATACATAGAGCTTCATTATAACGAAAATATCTCATTAGATGGCATTGCTAAAGCTTTAGGTTTCAGTAAATTTTATCTTTCAAGAATTTTTTCTCAAAAAATTGGATATCAGTTTAATGACTATATAAATAGACTTAGGATAAACAAAGCTGAAAAATTGCTCAGCGAAACAGAGCTTTCAATAACGAATATAGCTTTGGAATGCGGCTTTGAAAGTCAAAGAAATTTTAATAGAAGTTTCAAGAAGCTTACTTCCCTTACTCCAACAGAATTTAGAATTAATTGGGCTAGCAATACCTAATTTGATAATTATTCCGCGAGTTTAATAAAGATTGCTTATAGTAAATTTTTAAAAAAGCACAAAAGGTAGAATACCAATTGTGCTTTCTTATAAAATTAACTAAATTGCCAATAGTCTATATTGAATAGGTTATTATGTTCTTCTTTTCCCTTAAAGACAAAGTAAATATCGTGGACACCAGTAACTTTTTTAATATCGATACTCATCAATGTTCGGCTTTGCTCTCCTCCTGTAGGATTTATAATAAGTTCTCCTATAAGCTCGCCCTCATATTGGTCTAGATGTATTTCTATTTTTCCACCTAGAGATGCTGCAACATTAGCTTTAAAGGCTGTAGCTCCATTTTCTCCAAAGTCTGCCTTTGAAACAGCAATCCAATCACCATCACTTATTCCTGTAACATTGAGGTTAATGCCTTCAGCTAAATTTCCTGGTGCCTCAGCTTTCTCAGTTGAAATACCGAAATTCCAAGCAAAGGTTTCAGCTCCATTTCTAAGAAAGGGATTAAGCTTTGTGATCTGAGCTACGCCTTCCATATCTGCTTTAACTTCTTTAATAAGTCCATTTTCATAATACTCTAGCTTGTTAATATGAGTAGAACGATATCCTCGCCCTTCTCCAGCTATTGCCTTGTCCAAAGTCTGAGCATGATAAGTAATATACCACTGATTCTTAAATTCAAAAATAGCATGATGATTATTTCCGCCAACTCCAAAATAATCGCTTGGATTTTTCAGTATAGTTTCCACATAGGTAAATGGCCCCATGGGATTATCGCTTACCATATATGCAATTTCACCTTTTGGCGGCGCTCCTTTTGGATGTACGCCTGAGAAATTAGTACAATAGGAGTAATAATACTTATCCTTATATTTATGAATACCTGAATCCTCAAACATATAGGGTGCATCAATTGTAACTGCACTTCCATCAATGTGTATCATATCTTCCGCTAATTTTAAGACTCTGCTTGTTTTAGGATTAGCTATTTCCTCTGGTGTGCAATTTGGATCATGAGGAATACCTCCACCACAATACAAGTAGCCTGTTCCATCATCATCCACCAACACCGCTGGATCAAAGAGCCACCAAACTCCTTCAATCCCAGGTGTATTGCTGCCAATCATAACCTCTCCAAGAGGATCTGACCAGGGTCCAGTTGGTGTATCTCCTACTAGTACTCCAATACCTGATCCATTGTTTGCAAAATAAAGAAAGAATTTATCCTTACCCTCAATATTTTTGTGCGCAACTGCAGGTGCCCAAGAGTTCTTTGCCCATTTTGCAATACCATTAGGGCCAGCAACTGGAACTTCACCATGATCTGTCCAATTAACCATATCCTCTGAGGATATTACGCTTATTTTATTTATTATGCCGTAATCAACTTGAGTAACCTTGCCATGCTCATCATAAACTAAGGTATCGTTTGTCATATAAACATATACTCTTCCATCAAAAACTATAGCATAAGGATCCGCTCCATACTTATGACTAATAAGAGGATTAGAGTATCCAGGAATTTTGGCAAATGCATTTTTCATCATATCTTTAGCCTCCAAATTTTTTTATATCTCATATTACTAATTAAATAATTTTGTTATAAAATCCTTTATGCAATGCCGCCAGAAGGTCCAGTCATGGTATCCATACTCTAGGAAGGTTTCAAGCTTAATGCCACAGCTTTCAACTTCTTTAATTCCATTTACACATTTTTCGTAAAAGCCATCTTTTGTACCACAGGCAACATATAACATATCAAAAGTTTTTTCATAGGTTTCTTTGCTGAGAAGTATATCAGAATAATCAAACTCCTCATTTTTTACAATTAATCCGCCGCTAAAAAGTCCTGCCCAGGCAAATAAGTCCGTATTTGCAAATACAGTTTTCTGAGTCTGCATAGATCCCATGGATAATCCTGCCATAGCCCTATTTTTTCTATCATCTAGGGTTCTATATTTTTTATCAATGAAGGGTACGCAGTTTTTAGTGATAATCTCGTCTACCGAACCCATAAGGGGATGCGAAGTGCCATCTTCTTTAAAGCAGTAACCCGTATTCATCACTATTATCATCTCTTTGCAGGAAGCTTCGGCTAAAAGGTTATCCATAATATTAGCAATTTTACCTTGCCATACCCAGCCAGTCTCATCTTCTCCGCCACCATGCTGCAAATAAAGCACAGGATACCTCTTATTTGTTTCAATTTCATATTTAGGCGGTGTATATACATAACAGCAGCGAGTTTTTCCCTTCTCTACTTTTGCTACATATTGTTCTAAAGTAACAGTACCGTGTGGAACATCTTTTAATTCATGGTATTTAAACCCTGGCTCCGGTATATCAAAAAAATTTATAGGTCTGAAGCAGCCATATCCTAAAGCTGCTGACTGGCTTATTGCCCTACTTCCATCTACTATATAATCATGATAGTGAAGGCCAGGTTCTATAGTAGATACTTCTGCTGTCCAATATTCTCCAGCTTTCTTAAGCTCTATTGGCTCCATGCCAAACACAGCTACTTCCACCTTGTGGGCATTTGGTGCAATAAAATTGAACCTTACAGTGCCTTCAACGTTTACCTCTACCCCGCTTCTTACTTCTCTGTAACGCCCTGCAGGATTGCCTTGCTCATCTACAGCAAAAATCAGCTGCCTGTTAACTGGGTCAAAATTAAGTCCATAGCTATTATAGCTTTGATTAATTTTCAGCATATTATATTTTTCATCTTCTGATTTTATATCATAAAATTCAGTATTCTTCTCTATTTTTGTGTCATCAGAGCTAATGTAACTTTCAGAGTTAATATGCTGACTAGAAGTGTCATCAAACAATAATTTAGCAAATTCTCTTAGGCTTTCCCTCC
Organism: Clostridium sp. 19966; assembly: GCF_032335695.1. Lineage (NCBI taxonomy): Bacteria > Bacillati > Bacillota > Clostridia > Eubacteriales > Clostridiaceae > Clostridium > Clostridium sp. 19966. Next base: position 214,685 of record NZ_JACTOJ010000003.1, on the reverse strand, counting down.
AAACATGCCATTCATGAAAGCCCTTAAAACGCATAGTAACGCAGTTTGTATCAGTTTTTTCTAACAAATTGCGAGCCTTAGACATTTCCTCCCACATGGGTTCCCCTGTTCCACAGGATAAAAAGATTAAATCAAAATCAGCACCATTTTTTCCTATATCTTCTGTTCCATGAAACATAGCACTAAATATCCCTAAGGTTCCAAAAATGTTTTTGTTGTTAAAAGCTATAGCACGTGCTTGTACTCCTCCTAAAGATAAACCAGCTATAGCACGATCGTATTTATCAGCTTTGGTGCGATATTTTTTATCAATGAAAGGTATGCAGTCCTTTGTTAATTCTGCTTCAAAATCTCCGGGATAAAACAAAGGATTTTCATGTTCTTTAAAAGCATAGCCTGTATTTATTACAACTATCATTTCCTTGCAGGCTTTCTCCGCTATCAAATTATCTATAATATAATGAAGCTTTCCTTGCCATATCCAGCCAGATTCATTTTCTCCTACACCATGCTGAATATATAGAACAGGATATGTTTTTTTATCATCTTCAAAGTATTTGGGAGGTGTATATACATAGCAGCACTTCGTTCTTCCAGTGATAGATGATTTATATAGTTCCATATGCACGGAACCATGCGGAACAGCTTTAATTAAGTAAAAATCCTCCTTGCATTTAGGAAGTTCAAAAAAGTTTACATTTCTAAAGCCTCCATATCCTACAGGTGCTAATGGGTTTATCATTAAATTTCCATCTACGTAATAATCATGATAATGAAAGCCTGAATTAATTTTTGAAACGATTGCACTAAAATATCCATTGCCTTCTGGTAATAAATCAATTTTCTCATTACCCATGGAGCCTCCCCATCCAGAAACCTGAACTTTTTTAGCATTAGGAGCAAAATAGCAAAATTCAACATCTCCGTTTTCAAAAACAGTGACGCCTTGTCTCTCTTCAACGTAACGCATTTTATCTAAGTCATGATATCGATACATTTCAACCTTCTTATTTAAAGGATGGAAAGAAAGAAGATGGCTGTTTAGTGTTTGATTATCTAATTTATTCATAATCTTGCCCTCCTTAAGACAACATTATTAATTTTTGCAATATGATTTCTTTTCGTATTTTAAAACAACCACCCATTATAATCATTGCATTCTTTGCTTAAAATATTGCAAATATTGCTTTTTTAAGTTGATGTATCTCAATGCCTCCTATAAAATATAAGTAAGAGGTGATCGAATGAACAAAGAAATTTTGCATTATTGCAGTAATAATTTTTACATGAATCATTCTATTACAGAGGATCCAAATGACATAACTACCCATATTCATGACTGCTACGAAATATTTTACTTTATCTCAGGAAATCTAACCTATTACATAGAAGGTCAGGCTTACAATCTTTTGCCTAATGATATTATAATAACCAATTCCAGAGAGCTGCACAGAATAGTTTTTAATTCAAAACACTGCTATGAGAGAAAATATATAAACTTTAAACCTGAATACATATCCGCATATCAAACACAGGATTATAATATGCTGCATTGCATGGAGAAAAGAAAATTAGGATATTTTAATAAGGTATCAGCAGAAGATGTGCTGAAAAGTGACATAAATAAGCTATGGGATAATATTGAAGAAACTTCTCTTAAACAATCTGCTGAAAGCGACATAGTGATAAAAACATTTTTTGTTCAGATGCTTGTAGCAATCAATAAAGTCTTTTCAAAGTACAAAAATGTTATTAAAGTAAACGGAGAATGTGATAAGAAAATATTAAATATATTAGATTTCATAAATAATAATCTTGAAGATAAAATAACTTTAGACTTGCTTCAAAAGAAATTCTACATAAATAAATTTTACTTAAGTCATATATTTAAATCCAGCACTGGCTTTACTTTAATGGAATATTTAACCCATAAAAGAGTGATGAAAGCTATGGATCTGCTTCTATCTGGCATTTCAACTCTGGATGCTGCTCATGCCGTTGGATTTGGAGACTATTCCTCCTTTTATAAGGCCTTTAAAAACATAACAGGTTTTTCTCCAAAACAATATTCTAAAAAGTAATAATTTATAGACAATATACTTTTTATAGGCTATAATAAATTTGGACTCGCGCTACTGACGTTTTATGTGAATTGACACAGTGTAGCGGAGTTGTCTTTAATGTCGAACGTCTGGACGGTTCTTTATTGAATCGTCTTTTTTGTTTTTAACACTTATCCCCACTAAAACTCATATAATTAGAGATGAAAGGATGTTAATAATGAAAACTGATATTCAAATTGCTCATGAAGCAGAAATGCTTTATATTAAAAAAGTCGCAGAAAAATATGATATTAAAGAAGAAGATTTAGAGCTTTATGGACACTATAAAGCAAAGCTTTCAAATTCATTTCTTAAAAAGCTTAAGGATAATAAAGACGGAAAGCTTGTACTTGTAACTGCTATCAACCCTACTCCAGCTGGCGAAGGCAAGACTACTACCAGTATTGGACTTGGGCAGGCTTTTGAAAAAATAGGCAAAAAAACTATTGTTGCTTTAAGAGAACCTTCTCTTGGACCTTGCTTTGGTATAAAAGGCGGTGCAGCTGGAGGTGGTTATTCACAGGTTGTACCTATGGAAGATATAAACCTTCATTTTACAGGTGATTTTCATGCAATAACCTCAGCTAACAACCTTTTAGCTGCTTTGCTTGACAACCATATTCAGCAGGGAAATGAACTTAATATAGATACAAAACAAATAGTGTGGAAGCGCTGCTTAGATATGAATGATCGTGTGCTTCGTAATATAATAGTTGGTCTTGGAAGCAAGGTGGATGGCGTGGTAAGAGAAGATCATTTCATCATAACTGTTGCTTCAGAGATAATGGCTATATTATGTCTTGCGGAAGACATTGATGATTTAAAGAAGAAATTAAGCCGCATTATCGTAGCTTATAATATGGATGGCGAGCCTGTAACCGCTGGTGATTTAAAGGCAGTAGGTTCAATGGCAGCACTGCTAAAAGATGCTCTTAAGCCAAATCTTGTGCAAACCTTAGAGCACACAGCTGCTATCATTCATGGAGGACCTTTCGCTAATATTGCTCACGGCTGCAACAGCGTACGTGCAACAAAGACTGCTTTAAAATTATCAGACATAGCTATAACAGAAGCTGGTTTCGGTGCTGACCTTGGTGCTGAAAAGTTTATGGACATAAAATGCCGTATTGCTGGATTAAAGCCTGATGCTATAGTATTAGTAGCAACTGTACGTGCTTTAAAATATAATGGAGGAGTTCCTAAAACAGAGCTTGAAAAAGAAAATCTTGAGGCGCTTTCAAAGGGTATCTGCAACCTTGAAAAGCACATTGAAAACCTTCAAAAATACGGTGTGCCTATAGTAGTTACCTTAAACTCCTTTAAGAGTGATACTGCAGCGGAATATGCTTTTATAAAAAACTTCTGTGAAGAAAGAGGCTGCGAATTTGCCCTCTCAGAGGTTTGGGAAAAAGGCGGAGATGGCGGAATTGAACTAGCTGAAAAAGTATTAAAGGCCCTAGAAAAACCTAATGCTTTCAAGCCAATCTACAAAGACGAAATGCCATTAAAGGATAAGATAAAAACTGTAGCTTCTGAAATATATGGGGCCAAGGCTGTTACTTATTCCCCTGCTGCTAATAAAATGCTAGATAAGCTTACTAAGCTTGGTTTTGGAAATCTTCCTGTTTGCATTGCAAAAACTCAATATTCCCTTTCTGATGATATGACTAAACTAGGAAGACCTTCAGATTTTACTATAAATGTTAGAGAAGTTTATGTAAACGCAGGTGCAGGCTTTGTGGTTGCTATTACGGGCAACATCATGACTATGCCTGGTCTTTCAAAAACTCCAGCTGCCTACAATATTGATGTGGATAGCAATGGCGAGATAACCGGACTATTCTAGCTAATGGCTTAAACTTATAAAATGGCTATGTTTTAAAAGAATGTTGATAAAGGCATTTTTCGTAAATGAACTCAAACGATAATATCAACATTTTAAAACATAGCCTCCCGAACTGAAGGAAGTTTTAAATCAGTGTAAAAATCAACACTGATTTAAAACAGAACCTATAAAATAAATGCTACTACATAATTAATTAGTTAATTATGTAGTAGCAAGCTTTTTAATTAGTATCACCAACATTTTCGGCTTATCTATACTAACTTATATAGAAATGGCTTAGTCAATTGATTTGAATGTTGTTTATATATAAACAATGTATGACCTATATTCAAGAAAAAATCATTCCAAAGTGTGGTAAATAATGATAATATTATATATAGTTACGTCAAAATTGTATATTATTGCGAAAATTATTTATATTTTGATGGGTGGGATTACTTTGATTAAAAGCAGAAATTTTATAGATGGTGATTATGAAAAAATAATGGATTTTTTAAGAGAAATATATATTCAAACAGGGAAACAACATTGTTGGCTTCCACAGCGATGGGAATATGCAGAATATAATTGCAATCCTTTGTACATACAAAGAGGATGGGATGATTGGAAGAAGTATATTCGTATTTGGGAGGAAAACTATAAAATAGTTGCAATTGCTCATAAAGAAACTAAATATGAAGTATTTCTACAAATTAGACCTGATTATGAATTTTTAGCTGATGAAATGCTTAATTTTATTGAAAACACTGTGCCACTTGAGAAGCATGGCATTCAATGTGAATTAAATCTATTTGTAAATGACACCAAACGTTGGATGGAAGATATTCTTACACAAAGAGGATATATAAAGAATGATGAATGTAGTTACTATAATGTTCAAGATTTAAATAAGGAATATGTTCCAATACTTCCAGATGGTTTTCAATTTGTAGATGGAAACGATATAAAAGACCCAAACGCAAGACTTCTATGCTGTCACTTGGGATTTCACCCTGATGACGAACCAGATAGACTACCAGTTAAAGATTTTCTTATGGAATGTGCACCCACATTTAGAACTGAATTGCAATTAATGACACAGGATAAAAATGGTAATTTATGTTCGTATTGTGTGATTTGGTACGATGAAAAATTAAATATAGGGCTGTTTGAACCTGTATGTACACGAAAGGATTATAGAATGCTTGGAATTGGAAAAGCAATGCTATTTGAGGGATTAAGGCGATTGAAAGAACTTGGTGCTGAAAAAGCTTATGTTGGATGTAGTGATAGTTTACGTGGATTCTATAATAGTGCTGGTTTTAGTACCTATGATAGTGACTACACTTGGAAAAGGAAATTTTAGAACTTCCATAAGTGTTAAAAGAATAATATAGACTGTAATTAATGAACATTATTCTTATTTGACGCATATATCTTAAAAACACGATATATTTAAACTTGTGAGATATGACGAAATAAATTAGAGGAGGATTATAATGAAAATTTCTGTAAACGAACTATTAAACATTGAAGAATTAGATGCAAGAGCCATATTTGAAGGGGTTAAGTACCCTTGGGAAGTTCTTACAAAAATTAAGAATTTCATTTTTGAATACGCAAAAAATCTGCCAAGCGATTTTGAAAGAATAGAGGAATTTGTATGGGTTGGAAAAGGCACTACTATCGAAAAAAGTGTTCTTATAAACGGTCCAGCGATTATCGGCTACAATTGCGAAATCAGGCATTCTGCTTACATTAGAGACAATGTTATCATTGGTAATGATGTTGTAATTGGGAACTCAACTGAAATTAAAAATTCAATCCTCTTTAATAAAGTGCAGGTTCCCCATTACAATTATGTTGGTGATTCAATATTAGGGTATAAATCCCATTTGGGGGCAGGTGCAATAACCTCTAATTTAAAGTCCGATGGAACATTAGTAAAAGTAAAATATGGAACAGATATTATTGAAACTGGTTTAAGGAAATATGGTGCAATTGTAGGCGATTTATCGGAAGTAGGATGTAATTCAGTTTTAAACCCAGGGACAATAATAGGAAAAGATAGTATTGTTTATCCATTAAGTTCTGTAAGAGGTTATATTCCAGAGAATAGTATTTTGAAAAATAATGGTGAAATTGTAGAGAGAAAATAAAGTCAACGAACCAGAATATCTTATTATTTCAGAAGTGAATTTTGCTGTGTTTTAATTCGTATTTTTATTATTTTGCGTAACAACAACAACCATACCCTATGTTTATTGTTTGTGCAGTTCTTGTTGATGTTGTTAAGGCTATGGGAGAAACTTTTAGACTACCATAAGGATTTTGAAGCCATCTCATAAATGAAGCCATTTCATCCAATCCAATATCTCTATAATCTAAGCTCTCTTGGTCTAAAAATTGAAAGAAGAGTTTTAAGTGATAGCAATAAGCTCTCAAAGTATTTCTTGCTGCACCTGAATTATCTTTATATCTAATGTACTTTAATACTACTTCTACCGGTTCCCCCTTATCGTCAACCAGCATATATCTTTCTTTTCCTTCTCCTGTAATTAATGCTTCAACTCTCATTTCTATTCACTCTCTCATTCACCATTAATCTTCTATACGTAGTGTTCTACTATTACTATTTTTTATACATATAGTTTTTTGTTAAACAAAGTATAAAAAATAGAGATAGAAGCTTCATAGTGTACTATGAGTTCTATCTCATTTTCTAGTATAGTTAATTCGACAAAACGCACACTAAGCCATTTTATGGATTATACTATTTAATGGCATTAATATAATAGTTCCAACGTCTTGGGTGGTTTTGTCTGTTACTTTGTATTCATGATTATTAAAGGTTAGTATTAGCTCATTAGACCATTCAGGACTATCTTTAAAAGTAACCTAGTTTTTATATTTAGTATATCCTAAAAGTGTAATAGTGAGAAAGAAAATTGAAAGTATAATAATCAATATTTTTTTACGGTTATTAATATTCTGTATAATTTTCACACCACCTTGTATAATCTATCAAAGCTTCATACCGAATTACCTGTTGCTAAAGTGCCAGTAATATGTCTGGTAAGTGGCAATTGCCTTTTTATTATTTACATATCCTTTATTTTCTAAAATTTCTTTTAGAAAACATGAAAATACCTATAGAAATAAATAGTATTAATAATGAATAAATAATAATTTGAGGTAATTGAGTTACCCAATATTTATAGTTATATACTTGGTAATAAACATTATCTGATATCTTTACTGCTATCGATTTATTTGAGTCAAGCCCCTTAATTTTATATGCTGGTAAATTAGGCCATAGATCTTTATTACTTGTTAAACCTATTTGCAAATCTATATCTTTTGCTGAAACAGAGCTAGAGTATTTAGTATATGTTTTATTATTAAAAGAATAGTGCATAGGAATAAGCTGGTGTGAATGCGGCTTAGCATTTGGAGGAATATGTGCTACAGTGGACCTCTCTGTCGGTATTATGCTCTTCTGAATGGTATGCGATAGCAAAATAGTACATACAAGTAATGAAATAAACATAAAGATAAAAATAAACTTAATATTCTTATTTTTCATTTAAGCATACTCCCTTTAATATAAATGTAACTTAGATAAAGGAAACTGTGAATATAAAATTTAGGCTATGTTTTAAAAGAATGTTGATAAAGGCGTTTTTCGTAAAGAAACTCTAAGGGCCGCTTTGTTATAATTGGCTACCCATTCAAATTCGCCATCCATGGCGCTTGAATGGCTTTGCTCGTCCGTGAGCAAAATTACGCCAATTATAAGTCGCAATCCCTAACAGTTCCTAGAACTCAAACGATAATATCAACATTTTAAATCATAGCCTTCCCAACGGAATGAAGTTTTAAATAAGTGTAAAAATCAACACTTATTTAAAACAGAACCAAAATTTAAAATATAGATTTATGTGATTTCAATTACAAATTATACTAATAGATTAGGTGAAATCTCAAAAATACTTACGATACAAATGAATATGTTTCAGTTTACATTATAAGTTAATTATATCAAATTTATGCTGTAATTCAATATAGTAAAATCGCCTACTCTCTTAATCTAGAGGCATATTCTCGAGTCCATCAATATTTCCACTGCTGCTGTCATAGCAGTATCCTTAAACTCTGCCGGATTTAACATAACATATGTCTCAGCTAATTATGCCGACATCTCCTCAGAGATCTCATTTCTACCTACGGCCTTCCTGCCATGCAGTAAATAATATAGGAAAAGGCATGCAAATATCACTGCTGCCATCATCATGTATAGGCCGCGATAATGAACTATCGGCACAAAATACCCTAAGACAAAGGGTCCAATACCTACACCTAGATCCTGAAATATAAAGTTAGTAGAGGTTGCCAGCCCTAAACGATGCTTTGGTGCAACCTTAACTGAAATTGCCTGCATACTGGCAGAGGTTGTCCCATATCCAAAGCCTAATAAAACCCCTGAAAGTAAAAGCATTACGCCATTATGGGCTTGACCAAGAAGAAATAGAGCAGCAGCAAACAATATTATTGCCGGATACATAACCGAATTTTCCCCTTTTTCATCAAACAATCTTCCAGTAAAAGGTCTTGAAATTAAAGCAAAAATTGCATAAACAATAAAGAAAAATGTACCAACAGACATTAAATTTATTTCCTTGGCATAGGAAGTTATAAAAGAAAGAATGCTAGAATAACCAAGAGCAATTATAGCAGCAATAATTGAAATAGGAAGAGCTTTTACTTCAAAAAAATTATGTACGGAAAAACCCTTTTTACTCTTTAATTGCTCTTTAGTAAATTCTAATTTTGGAATCTTTACAAAAAACACAGCAATAAAACTTAAAGCTAAGAAGATAATACAGGCAATAAAATTCATATAAAAACTTGCATGCTCAGTGATAAACATTCCTAGAAAAGGTCCAATTGCTGCAGCCACAGTAAGACTTAAGGCGTAATAGCCAGTGCCCTCTCCTCTTCGTTCGTTAGGAATAAGCTTTGCCACAATAGTACCAGTAGCTGTAGAAGCGATTCCCATGGCAGCACCATTTAAAAAACGATTTATTAAAAGAATAGTCATGCTATTTACTAAAAGATAGGAACAAGTAGTAATCAAAAATAATATAAATCCAATGTAAAGAGTCTTCTTCCAGCCTATTTGATCAATGTATCTTCCGCAAAATAAGCGTGCCACCAGTACTCCTATAACAAATATTCCAGATGCCAGTCCGGCTTCACTTGGGGAAGCATGAAATTTTTCAGTTGCAAATAAAGTGATAGTAACCATTAATAAGTAAAATGTAAAATAAAGAAAAAAATTAGCAGCAGATACTATCATAAAATTTTTCGTCCACAATTTAGGTTTATCCATTTTTATAACCCCTTTTCTTTTGTAAGCTTATCTTGTATTTTGGGAAGTGTCTCAAATAAGGTTACCTGCTCAGCTTCAGTAATATCCTCCATAAGCTTGTATTCTAATTCAGTTATGCTTCTACGGCATTCCTCATAAAGCTTTTCACCAGTTTCGGTAAGATGAATTATTTTTTCTCGCCTGTCCTTACCTGGTACTGTATCCACAAGTGATTTCTCCTGTAATGCAAAAACTCTTCTTGTAATACTTGGCTTTTCTATATTATAGTGATTAGCAATATCCACAAGGGAGGATGGTCCATTTTGTTTTATATATAAAATTACCTGCCATAAGGAGTGGGAAAGTCCATATTCTCCTAACAGCTCATTTAGCTTATTTACCAGCGGACGATATAATGAAAAATAACGCTGAAGTATCCCTTTCATGTAGTCACCTCCAAAATTTGTATAGTTACCTTGGTTAATCATTACCTAGAGTAATTATACTCGTTTTTTATAAAATGTCAAATAAGATGGCTTATAAACTCTTATATGCCGGAAAATATGCTCAAAAAATTCTTTCCTGCAGATGACAGATAACCATTTTTAGACCATACTATAGCTATTTGAGTTGATAACAGTTTGTTATCAATTTCTTTATAAATCAAATTTGAAGAGCCTATTAAATCAAATGAGGATTTTGGAACTATTGCAATGCCAAGCCCTCGATTCGCCCAAAGTAGAGAGGTTCTTGCATCTTCATTTATACAAAATGCATTCGGCTGAAAATTGGCATCTTCACAGGCTTTATATATGAGTTCCTTATATCTTTTATAAAATATTAGCGGTTTGTTATTTAGCTCTGAAATATCAATACTACCGCTATTAGTCCAGTCTAAAGCTTCAGTCATGGCCGCAATCATAGGTTCTTTAGGTAAATAAACTGTGTTTATTCCAAAGCTGCTAAAGGGTGTCCTGACAAAGGCAAGTTCAATTATCCCCTTATTTAAAGATTCTAATAATTCATAGGTGTTTCCCTCATAAAGTTCAAAGTTTATAAAAGGGTATCTTTCATGAAACTCATTTAATTGACTGGTCAAAATATGAGCTCCAGAGGAAGATATGGTACCTATAGCTAGAGTTCCACTCATTCCTTTTTTTATATCCTTAACCTCATTTGCAGCGGTTTCGGTTAAGGTCAATATCTGTTTAGCGCGCTTATAGAGCATGCGACCTGCATCGGTTAATTCTATATTTCGGCTTCGACTTCCTCTTTCAATAAGCTTAGCGCCTAATTCATCTTCAAGGCTTTTAAGCTGATAAGTTAATGGAGGCTGTGCGATATGAAGTCTTTTAGCTGCGCTTGTTATTTGACCTTCTTCCACAATTGTATAGAAATATTTTAATTGTTTAATGTCCATCTAATTACCTCTTTCTATATAAAAAATATATACTTCGTGCATATTTTATGTATTTTTAATATACATAGATTTTAGTTATAATAGTAAAGGAAATAGAGAAAATATTCAATGGTTATTAGAAAGCAGGCGAACGAATTTGAAGAACTTATTAAAATTTATAAAACCTTATAAAAAACAAGTTATTTTAGGTCCTATTTTTAAATTACTGGAAGCCATCCTTGAAATATTGATACCCACAATTATGATACTTATAACTGATAAAGGCATAAGGACAAAAGATATAAATTACATATTCAAGATAGGGCTTATAATGATTTTTATAGCAATCTGCGGAGCAATGTTCTCCTTTACCTGTCAGTATTATGCATCTGTTGCATCTCAAGGCTTTGGAACAGTTCTTAGAAATGAATTGTTTAAAAAGATAGACACCTTTTCCTATAATGAAATTGATAGCTTTGGTACACCTTCTCTTATAAATCGTATAACAAATGATGTAAATCAGCTTCAGCTTGCTCTTGCAATGTTTATTAGGCAAGCTACGAGATTTCCATTTCTATGCATCGGCGGAGTTGTGATGGCAATGTTCATTGATATTAAATTATCCACAATACTGTATTTGTCCATTCCATTTTTAACCTTTGCAATATATATGATTATGAATAAATCTCTTCCGCTTTACAAAGTAGTCCAGAAAAGACTTGATAAATTAGCACTTATATTAAGAGAAAACTTGTCTGGAATAAGAGTAATAAGAGCCTTTTCCATGGCAGAGAAGGAAAAAGAGAGATTTAAAAAATCCAATGAAGCTCTTGCCAATACTGCAATTAACGTAGGAAAGATATCTGCGCTTATGAATCCAGTCACAAGCATAATAATGAATTTTGCACTCATAGCCGTAATCTGGTTTGGCGGAGTAAGGGTAAATACAGGACACATGACCACTGGAAAAGTGATTGCTTATATAACTTATATAAATCTTGTACTGTCCGCCCTTATAGTGCTTGCTACCCTTATAGTTTTATTTACTAAAGCAGCGGCTAGTGCAGCTCGTGTAAATGAAATATTTGATACAGAACCAAGCATTAAATACAATGGAAACAGCAGCTTTAACAAAGACTATGATAAAAACACACCTATACTTAAATTTGAAAAGGTATCTTATTCTTATAACAGTTCCAAAGAATATTCTATAAACAATATATCCTTTGAAATAAAAAAAGGACAAATGGTTGGAATAATAGGAGGTACAGGAGCAGGAAAAACTACATTAATTAATTTAATCCCCAGACTGTACGATGTGAGCCAAGGCAGAATATTGATAAACGGTATAGACGTTAAAGATTATGCCAAGGAAGAGCTTGAGAGCAATATTGGATTAGTTCCTCAAAAAGCTGTTTTATTTTCTGGCACTGTAGCAGAAAACATAAGGTGGGGTTCTCAAGCTGCCAGCATGAGCCAAATAAAAAAAGCTGCTGAAATTGGCATGGCAGCAGAATTCATAGATAAAATGCCTGAAAAGTATGATACCTATATCTCTCAAGGAGGAGTCAATTTCTCCGGAGGTCAAAAACAAAGACTCACCATAGCAAGAGCTCTAATAAAAAAGCCAGAAATATTAATCATGGATGACAGCTTAAGTGCACTTGATTATGCCACAGACGCCGCCCTTAGAAAAGCTCTCAGAGAAAATTCTGAGGACACAACTGTAATTATGGTAACTCAGAGAATAAGCACCATAAAAAATGCAGATTTAATAATCGTATTAGAGGATGGAGAATTAGCTGGAGTTGGAACCCATGATGAATTAATTGAAAAATCCAGCGTTTACAAAGAGATATGCAATTCACAAACTACAAAGGAGGCTATGTAAATGAAAAAGCATGCACTTTATAGATTACTTAGCTATATTTCAAAGTACAAAGGTTACATGTTCGCTTCCTTGATATTTGCGCTTATAAGCAATGTCCTAATTGCCTTTATGCCCTTCGTGGTTGGTAAAGCTATCGATAATATAGTGGCTAAGAATAATGTTAATTTTAATGACTTGATGAAAATAATCCTAATACTTGGAATAATCTACATAGTCAGTGCAGTATTTACCTGGCTTTTTACTACGGTAGCTAATATTGTGGCTTATAGTACTGTTAAGGATCTTAGAAATGAAGCCTTAGAAAAAATAAACACCTTGCCTTTAAAATATTTTGATAGAAATCCTCATGGAGATATTATCAGCAGGCTTACAAATGATATGGATAATATCTCAGATGGATTATTTCAAGGCATAACACAATTTTACCCAGGCATTATAACCATATTAACTTCTCTTATCTTAATGCTGTCCTTAAGCATTAAATTGACAATTGTGATAGTGTTGATGACCCCTTTATGCTTTTTTATTGCCTCCTTCATAACTAAAAGATCTAATAAGATGTTTAAAGCGCAGCAAAAAACCTTAGGAGAGCTGAATGGCTACACGGAGGAAATGATAGGAAATCAAAAAATAGTAAAGCTTTTTGGCTATGAGAAAAGGTCAGAAGAAAATTTTTCAAAAATCAATGCAAGATTATATAAGTGTGGACAGCTAGCTCAATTTTATTCCTCCATTACAAATCCCTCTACAAGGCTGGTAAATAACATCACTTATGTATTAATTGGCTTAGTTGGCGGAATACTTGCTGTCTTAAGCAGATTGAGTGTTGGTGTAATTTCAAGCTTTTTAACCTATTCAACTCAATTCTCCCAGCCGATAAATAATATAACAAGTGTAGCCACTCAGCTTCAAGCTGCCTTTGCCTCCTGTGAGAGAGTATTTGCTATTTTGGATGAGGAGCCGGAAAAAGCAGATTCAAAGGACGCTGAAAATATGGAAAGATGCCATGGAAATGTTAATTTTGAAAATGTATTTTTCTCTTATGATAAGAAAGTGCCACTCATAGAGGATTTTAGCGCTGATATAAAACAAGGAAGTACCGTGGCAATTGTAGGACCTACTGGGGCTGGAAAAACTACTATGGTAAACCTGCTCATGAGATTCTATGATCTGGATAAGGGTAAAATAACTATAGATGGCAGGGAAATAAACAAAGTTACAAGAAACAGCCTTAGAAATCAATTTGGTATGGTACTTCAAGATACCTGGCTTTTCGAAGGCACCATAAGAGAAAATATAGCTTACGGCAAACCAGCTGCTACTTTAGAAGAAATCAAAAGCGCAGCCAAAGCAGCCTATATTCACAGCTTTATAAAGAGACTTCCAGATGGATATGACACAATGATAACAGAATCCGGCGGCAACCTTTCAGAAGGGCAAAAACAGCTTCTTACTATAGCGAGGGTTATGCTTATAAATCCACCAATGCTTATACTGGATGAAGCAACCAGCAGTGTTGATACGAGAACAGAAATAAAGATACAAAATGCTTTTCTTGCCATGATGAAAGGCCGTACAAGCTTTGTTATAGCTCACAGACTTTCAACCATACACGATGCAGAAATGATACTAGTTATGAAAAATGGCCATATAGTTGAAAGAGGAAATCATGATGAGCTTATAGCTAAGAAGGGAACCTATGCAAAGCTCTATAATAGCCAGTTTAAGTATCAGGGGTAAAAATGGTATAACATCATATATACTAAACTGCTTAATTCAGTCTATTTTTTCATATCCCAATTCTTAATTCTGTATTGTATGCCTTCGTTAATAGCATCAAGATAAGCTTTGGGATTATCTTTTTCTATTTCAGCCACATAATCACTCCACTGTCTATCAAAGTCGCTAGATTTTCCAGAAATAATTCTTGGAAGCCATTTAATTTCTGTGTCATTTATGGCAGTGCTTGCTGAGGAAGCTGCTGAATTAGATGGAATATTTATGTTCCAACATGGATAATACATTTCATTTTTAGTAGCTTCCCCCATCATTTCATACTCACTATTTACATTATATTTAGCATAGAAATTTTTATCGTAAGCGCTTAGCCCTTTCTTATATTGTACTGAATTATCACCCAAAGTTGTTGCATTTCCATCACTGTATTCTCCTTCTATTTTGGGCAGCCAGCTGTAAAGTGCCTCTGCCTTGTTTGCAGCCTTCCAAGCGGAATCATTTTGATTAGTCTGCTGCTGTTCTGTCCAAACTGGTTGATTCGTACTAGTGTCCATAGAATAATCTTCTCCCTCTATACCCCAGTTAAGTATTTTTTGCCATTTCTCATCCATAAGTTTATCAAGCGCTACCAAAACTCTATCAGTATCTTTACAATTTTTTGTGATTGAAAAACCATTTGTAAGATTTGGAATTGGGCTATCTAAATAATGAGGAGTTACTCCCTCATAAGTTAAAGCAAGAGGGGTATAGGTTTCACCATATTTTTTATCTTTCTTAAGCACAGACTCACCACTTTGAAAGTCCCAATGCTGGTCGAACATGCCTACAACTTGTCCAGTTGCAATCTTTTGAAGATATTGATCTTGATTCTGAGTAATAGATTCTCTATCAATTATCCCTATGTTATACATTTCATTTAATTTGTTGTAATATATTTTAGATATATCCTTATCTTGAAAAAGCGATGCAATACCATTATCCACAATAACCCCGCCATCATTAGGATGTCCGGAAAGATGTTCAGGTGCATTCTCAAGCACGAAAGATTGAGCTGGAGTGACCAATGTTTCAAAACCTATTGTCGACATTCCATCAATAACTGGATGCTTAGCAACCCAATCTTGTATAAGCTTAAAATACTGATCAAGAGTAGTTACCTTTGGATACCCAGCCTCTGCAAGCACTTGCTTCTGAATCCAGAACGCAGGACCGCTATAGTATGTTTTAGCAGTGTTTTTGTTAATGACACCAAGGCTTGTCAAATAATACGTATGCCCATCATTTGAATCTTTCATCATATTCCAAACATTTCCTTGGGTATAATGCTCATAAATATTGGGTGCATATTTTTTTACTTTGTTTTCAAGTGGTATAAGATCATCTGCAGCTTGTAATTCAGAATTATAATTTACCACATCAGGCAATTCTCCACTAGCAATCATAACTCCAAGCTTTTGATTAAGATCACCAGTTAAGAGTTCAATTTTAAATGAAATGCCCAATTCATCTTTGATTTTTTTGTAAATCTTGTTGTTAGCTGTAGCAGCAGAAATTGTAGAACTCCCGCAAAACATTGAAATTGTTATTGGGTGTTTGGGACTAACAGTAGCTTCTCCAATATTACCTGAATCACTGTTGCTTTTTTTACAGCTACTAAAGGTTGATGTCGTCATTACCAAAGCAATAATCATAGAAGCCGTCATAAATTTTTTCAAGCTTTTCATAAGTTTCCCCCTTTAATCTATATCAGTTGCTTACAATTTCTACATATTAATTATATTCCGCAAAGGGCTACATAACAATCTAACAAATTAAAGTTTCTTTATCTATAATAGGCAAAAATCAAAAATAATTAATTTCAAAAAAGCAGAGAAGCCTTAAGGACTTCCCTATTTTTTGTTTACCTATATTACATAACATACCAAACATGGTATAATTAATCATAAGATTAAATTCTAATTATGGAATTAGCCGTATATCATAGATATTTTAGATGTAGGAGTATAAGTATGGATACAAGAAAAAAAGCAGCTATTTTACAATGAAAAATAATAACGGATAATAATATGGTAGAAATAAGAAAGAAAGCATTAAAAAGATTTATATTGTTTTCAGTAGTAATTTTATCAGTAAAAATTATTAATAATTGGTATGCTACAACCACTATTAATTGGACATACCTAAAATATAACAATAAGCTTTATGTTCTATGTGAACCTGGGAATGCTGCTATAGTTAATGAGGCTAAACCTACACTAAAAAAGATAGGAGAAGTAGAAAGAGAAATCCCAATTTTTTTTACACCAACCCATAATAAAGTTTCAAATGGATTGCCAAAAGGAACTGAAGTGTACACATCTGAAAATTGGGAAATAATAATAAAATTTAAAGGTATGCTTTATCCACTGCAAGACACAACACAGAAAGATACCAATTGGGGAAATGGCATCTATTATTTTATTTGAGAAGTAATTACAGCTTTAAGATATTTACCATTAAGCTCTATGGCGATAACTTCTGTAACATTTTCAGTAGATACTGTATCAGTAGTTAGAGTATAGTCTGTATAATTCCAATGAATCGTTGTAGCGTATACATCCTTAATATTTTTCCATATATACCATTTTATTCTTCTTTAACTAGTATGCCTCCTAGAGGCTGATTTTATCTTCTCTAAGAGAATTAATAAGGAAATAAGATATACCATCTAATATCATTGTAAGAATTTGTTCTTGTTTTCACTATCATTTAAGGTATTGTTCAATTTCAGAAATATTCTCTAAAAAGCTTAAGCAGGTTGATTTTTTCCGGTTCATAGCACTTCTGATCTCATAAGTACTACCAAGATTATTGTCCATTGCAATTTTAAAAGCTTCTATATCAACACCTTCTAATATATTATTCCAATCAAAACTCTGTATGAATCCTAACAATTCAGGTTCCAATTATTTAATAAGTTTATTAAGCTTTTTCAAAATTTTAAATAATAATATAGTAATAACTAAACTATTAATGAAAAATAAAATATGCACAATAAAAAATATAGCAGAATATATAAGTTGCATTTTAAACATCTAACTACCTCCTTTTTTGTTTATTGGTTTATCCTATTAAGGCTATAAGCCCAGAAGCCAATGTTTCTCCCCAGCTCAAATAATCATGACCCTAATAAAAATTCTCATATTTAACGTTATAACCCTTAGATAATAAAACATCCCTCATATTATTTATTACTTTCATCATTATAGGTTCAGTATCATAAGGTCTATCTTCTAAAACTCCAGCATTTAAATAAAAATTTATAGGCAACTTCTCTGCTTCTTTATATTTCTGAGTTAGCCACTGCTCTTCATACCAATATGAGCCTGATTGTGAAAGCACATTTCCAAATACATCAGAATTCTTAAAAGCTATATAAGCTGCCATAAGTCCCCCCAAACTAAGTCCACCTATAATCTTTTTTTGTGGTTCCTTAGTTACATTATAATTCTCATATATCCAATCCATTAATTCTTGGGATATAAAGTTTGAAAAGTTATCATTACAAGTTAATTCTTCGTATCTATCACTATTACTTGCAATAAAAACACATACTGTTGGCGTAATCTTATTACTCTCTATGAGATTATCAAGTACTATTTGTGCAGACATCCAATTTATATATTCAAATCCATCTGTAAGTACTAATAAATTATATGGTTCATTATTTTCTGAATACTCATAAGGTTTATAAATCCATATACGGCGAGGATCTTTTAAAATACTGCTATTAGCTATATGTAAATCAATTTTTCCCTTTTGCTCTATATTTCTATCCTTTGTCCATATTTCTGGTTTAAAATTCTCTAATTCTACTAATGAATAAATCTCTTCTTCACTTTCCGGATCTTCTTCATCTTTCATAAACACAACTTTATTTGGATTTAACTCATCTAAAATAGAATTCTCACTTCTGTTTTTGTAACTATAATCCAATCCGCAATTTATCGAAAAATTATATTTAAATTTAATATCATTTCTAACCTTGTATGTCTTAAACCAAATATCTGTATCAAGTAATTTCTCCATTTCATTTTTAGGGAAATCGTATCCCGGAAATGTACCATAAATTAATACATTTTCTGTGGTTCCCTTATCTTTATATATAAATGTAACTAGTACGTTCTCCTTGTCACCATCAATTTTATCAACTAAAGGTGCCCCATCTTTCCTTATACTTGTCCAAAAATCATCTACTGCACTAATATTATTGCATTCTATATTTTTTATTAATTCATTTATTTTATGACTAAATAATTTATTATCACTCATATTTTTCCCCCAGCTTTATATTATACCTTGATATAAAGAATACTATCTAAACTCGTTTTCATGTATTTTGAAGAAGTCATAGTATGTACGCACATTTTCTAATTCCGTCCATTTTTTCACATCAACTGGATTTTCGTCAAGATCATATATTTTTGCTCCATGCATGGAAAGTAGAAAGGGTGAATGTGTTGATATAATGAATTGACAGCCTAAAAATCTTGCAGACTCCTCTATAAAACTCATTAATTCCATCTGTCGTTTTGGAGAAAGACTGTTCTCAGGTTCATCCAATATATATAATCCATTTTCACCAATTTTTTCAATGAAATATCGAAATGCACTTTCCCCATTTGAATATTCCCTTACATTATCCATTAATTCGCTTCTTACAAATCGTGACTGCGTTTTGCTTCTAGCAGTATTTACTTTTTTTAACTGCTCATAATCCTCTATAGACTTCATTTGAAATTGAGAATATTTAGCATCCAAATATTCTTCAAAAAGTTCTTCTCGTTTTTGGTCAATTCCTTCATTTAGGTTGCGTATATTCAGCATGTAGTCAAATACATCATCGCTTGTAATGATTTTGCTATTTTCAGGAATATCAGTTTCAAGATCCATCTCACACATATTCACATAGTAAGGATAGAAATTAGATTTATTATAGATAGAATCTCGATTAACTCCAGTTTTCTCTGCTATAACATTTAAGGCAGTTGATTTGCCCGAACCATTTCCTCCATATAAAATTGTAACTGGCTCAAAATCTATTCTTTCAAGACCATTTCTTGACAATATCTTAAAGGGATAAAAGGAATCATAGCATTTTCTTTTTTCCTCGATTAAAAAATCAAATTCCATATCATCACTTGGAAATGTAAAAAAATTTAAATAAATCATTTTTTTCTCCTTTGATAGATTTTTTATTTAATCATTACGCAAGATATGAAACACCGCTATTCCTTAGAAAAAAGCTCCATCAATTCATCTCTCATTGTTTCACCAGAATACAGCTTTGGTAATTTCAACATAACAAACCTGTTAAGCCATCTGTTCAGCTCGTAGATATCTGTTTCCACCCCATCTACCTTATTTTTATTAAACACGTATTCAATGCTTCTTTTCATTTCATTTATTTGACTTAGTATACTTCTATCACTTGAAGTTTTATAAATTACTACGCTACATACTTGTAAATATCTATCAATTACTGCTTCATCAATTTTCTCCGCTAAAAGATTATTTTTTATTTCATTTACAATAAGTGAATCAAATTTTAGAAGGTCTGCCTTTTTTAATCCCACCAAAACAAAATTAAATCTTGTCTTGTTATTCATAACTATTACACATTTCTTTCTGTTAAATGTAAATAAGTGCGAATGCCATGAGAATATTGGGTCATTTATCGATATAATTTTCTTATCTATATCGATTTTCAATTCATCCAACAGTTTTTTTGTACAATGTACCGTAAGCATTAAAGTTACCTCTCTTCAATTTTCTGTTTCAATTTAATATATATTATATCGTATAATCTGCATAATTCCTGCTAACCTTTCATACCATTACAACTAGTTATATTCTTTTCTTGTTATCTTCTTTTCTAGTTTCTTAACTAGGTTTTACCTATTTTGAATTTAAAGCATCATAGAATTCTGATTTCTTCTTTAATTCTTCATAAGTTAGATTATAAATTTCTTTTAGAATTTTATCAAACTTCAATTTGTATCGAGACTGGGTTATATTGCACATATAAGCTGTAATCATAAATAAAATAGCTAATGAAATTAAGAATTATAAATAAAATTAATTCTTTCTTTATTTTTTTTAATATTCTTTCATATTGTCACCTGCTTTTAGTTAGTTTAGCCTCTGATTTTATCTACATATTCACTCAAATCATATTGAACTATCTTGTAAGTTTTATTTTTAATGTTAACTAAAAATTCTTTACCATTCTGAATAAGCATAATATTAGAATTTGACTTTAGACCTATTACTATATTTACGCTATGTCCTTTTATTGAAGGCCCATTATATTCAATAAGATTTTTGTCATCTATCTTGTTTAACAATTTAACAAATGATTTCACCTCATCCTTAGATAGCTTTTTTAAGTTTTTAGGTTCCATATCTTGACTTATTTCTATGCTTTCAATGTCATTAATTTTAAGCTGCTTAAAAAAAGGAATATTATTAGAACTGCTGCAGCCATATAAATTTATTACCAAGACTATCAACATACAGTAAATATGAATTTTCTTCATACATAATCATTCACTTTCATTTTACTAATTTTATGTTTCAGTAAACAATTTACATTTCAACAAATTATATCATATTATAACAAAAATTACAATACAAGAAAACTTGTCTTTATGGCTATTCAAGCTTTTCTTCTTTCATTATAAAAGCTTCTTTATTTATCATCTTCTTGTTTTTCTACTTTTTCAACTACACCTCGTAATATTAATTCATTAATAGTTTTATCATTAATCACTCTGTCTACTGAATTGCTAAGAATCCCGCTAGACCTTATAATATATGGAGCTATTAATTTTTTATTTTCTATCTGTACAAACTGACCATATACAACTGCTTCAGTATCTTTTGATAATCTTATATCATTTACAAATATATTATCGGAACCAGCTGATTTGAATATTCTAATTACACTATTTATATCCTTTATAGTAACTACATGATCTCGTATTTGTGACGCTTCATTATCATTAGAATAATTGTCATTAAGCATAATAGTTAAGCTATAGGATTTTAATTTAAGCTGATTTACTTTAGTCTGAGTGTTTGAAAAAGGTAAATTATGACTATAAATTTTTGCTGCAATGTAAGGAGCAAATAGTAATAGTGAAATAACTAATAATATCTGAACTGCTCCAGCAACTATTGGAACCAGCCTACTTAAATTATTTAATGCCATCTTACGGTTTTTATCTAAAGTGCACCCATTTATTTCATAATTATTTGTACTTGCATTACTATATTTTTTATCAGCTTCATCAAGTAAATTTATTTTTTTCATAATACTATATTTTAAATTACTAGGTTGGATTACCTCTAGTGTGGGATCATAATTTTTTTAATAATATGAAATCTTTCTCTACACTTTTTACACAGTAACATATGCCTTTTCAATTTGTATTTTTTATACATGTCTAAATCTTTTTCGAGATATCTTATTATTAATTCTTCAATCATTACACAATTCATAGCAGTCTACTCCTTTTCACAATTTCCTATAATCCTCTAATCTACTCTTTAAGTGGTCTCGTGTTCTTTTGAAATTCGTTCTTGCAGTTGAAACAGGTATATGAAGTATATTTGCAATTTCGGCAAAACTTTTATCACCAATAAGTCTCAATCTTGCAACTAATCTTGTTTTATCATTTAGCTTGTCTAATTCAGATAATAAAAAATCCTTCTCAGCAGTAATTTCAATAAGTTCAATGGCATTACATGCTCTATCAGTAAATTCTCATGATTAAAATATTCTTTTTTATCTAGGGCTTTAAGGCTTGTCAAACATGAATTTACACATATTCTATATATCCATGTTTGCAAAGAACTCTTGAAATTAAACATATGTAAATTTTTATATATTGTAATAAAAACCTCTTGTGACATATCCTCAGCATTCCTCATGAATCTGAAACAAATACGGTAAACAAGTTTTTCATATTTTTCAATTATTTTTTCAAAAGAATTCTTATCGCCATGTAAAAACTCATTTATTAGTTCATAGTCGCTTTTGTGCACAAACTCACCCCACTTTTATGTTCCTATAATATTAGACATATAAAATTCTAAAAACGTTTCATAAAATATAAATTTCAATAAAAAGTAACAAGTATAAGCTTCAACGGCTTCCGTTTTGAGGTCCAAATTTGATAAATAGCATCATAAATCACTTGTGAATTAGTTACGGGGATAGAAGGTGAATTACAGGATATGGAAACTAAAGAAACTGATAAGCAAGAATGAAAGCCTTAGAATTGCAGAAAAACCTTTTACTTTAGAGGATATATAGTATATTCCAAAATCAATTATTACAAAATAAATTAAAAAATACCAATAATATTTAAGAACAACAGCGGTATCCTGCGCTATATACCAGCATTTTACATAATCAATACAATGTCAATTATTTATATTTAATATTATTGTAAATGCTCAGGTATTTTATAGCTTTTTATATGTTGAAATTTCAATAATGTTATTTTTTCTGGTTCAATTTTTAAGGTTATATCATCTAACCCAATGGCATCGTGAGGTCCTATATAAGGAGCAACCCTTAATTTTATATTGAAAATATTTGTTTTGTACCCCAAAGGTCTTACTAACTCCAAAACCTTTATTGCAGAAGGATCTACGCTGTAAAATTTCCCATATTGTTTTTCAACCGCATTCGTAATATGAGGTAATAAAAGTAACATGAGCATATCCTTGTAAGTCTCTTCCGTTGGATTAGCAAACAAATCTAGCGCCTTGAAATTTTTATCGTTTTCAGGCTTAGCATTAATAACTATGGGTTGTTGAACAAATATTAAGAAGCATAAAAAAAATAATAAACTATATATAATCTTTTTTTTCATATATATTCCCTCTCAAATAAAAATTTATTTAAATATATATGTTGCAGATTGGTTTCTATCCGTACGCATGCCCTGTCTGTTGTCTTGGAACTAAAACACCCATATCTAAACCTTGCTATAACTATATTTTATATATTAGTTTGAATATTTTAGTGAATTTATATTTATGGATATATTTTCTTGTCAATCATCTTTGAAGTTTTTATTTTCATCACATTTATTTTTTGTAATAAAGTTTGATTAAAATACATCTTTTATTAATACATACAATATTGTTAAAAAAGTCCATAAGAAAAAGCTGCACACTCTCACTTTAAAGAGAATGTACAGCTTTGAAGTTCCAATATTTACTTTATACGCCCATACTATATTCTCAAAATATAGTATGGGCGTATTTGATTTTTTTATCAAACTTTTTTATAAATTATCAGACTTTATTCCAAATGATCAAACTTTATTCCAAAGTTACAACAGCATTAATTGGGCAAGTCCTACTCTATTCAACTGTTACAGATTTTGCTAGATTCCTTGGCTTGTCTACGTCGCAGCCTTTTGTGGTAGCTACATAGTATGAGAACAGCTGTAATGGTATTATTGAAATTACTGGCGCAAGTAACGGAAGCGTTCTTGGGATATACATTGCTGCATCCACAGTCTTCTCTATTTCTGTATGTCCAGCAAGAGCGAAGCCTAAAACCTTAGCTCCTCTTGTGGTCACTTCCTTCACATTGCTTACCATCTTGTCGTAAAGCTCCTCTTGTGTTGCAAGAGCTACTACAACAGTTCCTTTTTCTATTAATGCTATTGGTCCATGCTTAAGTTCACCCGCTGCATAAGCATCAGAATGAATATAGGATATTTCCTTAAGCTTTAAAGAGCCTTCTAGTGCTAAAGCGTAGTCCAGTCCTCTTCCTAGGAAGAACATATCCTTGTGCATATAGTTCTGAGCTGCAAATTTCTGTACGATTTCCTTCTGCTCAAGTATCTCTTCTGCTTTCTTTGGAAGCTCTAGCATCTCTTTCTTTATAGCTTCTATTTCTTCGCCGCTTAAAGTTCCTTTATTCTGTGCAAAGTATAGTGCTATTATATACATTGCTATAAGCTGAGTAACATAAGCCTTTGTGGAAGCAACAGCTATTTCAGGTCCAGCCCAAGTGTAAAGAACATCATCTGCTTCTCTTGAAACAGAGCTTCCTACAACATTTGTAACTGCTATTACTCTTGCCTTTTTAGCTTTAGCAAGTCTTAAAGCCGCCAAAGTATCTGCTGTTTCTCCAGACTGACTTATAACTATCATTAAAGTATTTTCATCTATTAGTGGATCTCTGTATCTGAATTCAGAAGCAATGTCCACTTCTACTGAAATTCTTGTAAGCTTTTCTATGGCATATTTTCCTACGATTCCTGCATGATAAGCTGTTCCGCAGGCAACTATATATATCTTTGAAAGCTTATTGATCTGCTCAGTAGTTATATTTATATCATCTAGCTTTATTGGACTTCCCACAGCTATTCTTGAAGTCATGGTATCTCTTATAGCCTTTGGCTGTTCATGGATCTCCTTTAGCATGAAGTGCTCATATCCGCCCTTTTCTGCAGCATCTGCATTCCAGGTAACATGATATATATCCTTCTTTATTTCTTCTCCGTCCTCAGTAAGAAGCTTAACTCCTTCTCTAGTTAAAACTACAAATTCCTTATCATTTAATAGATATACATCTCTAGTTTTGCTTAGAACTGCTGGAATATCTGATGCAATATAATATTCTCCCTGACCAAGTCCTACTATAAGAGGGCTGTCCTTTCTTACTGCAACCAATTTATCAGGCTCTGAAGCTGAAACTACTCCTATAGCATAGCTTCCTTCCATTCTTGAAGTAGCCTTAATAACAGCCTCCTCAAGATTTCCTTCGTAGTAGTAATCTATAAGATTTGGTATGATTTCAGTATCAGTTTCTGAGTAAAATTCGTAACCTTTTGCTATAAGTCTTTCTTTAAGGTACATATAGTTTTCTATTATTCCGTTATGAACTACACTTATTGTACCCTTGCAGCTGGTATGAGGATGTGCATTTACATCTGAAGGTTCTCCGTGTGTTGCCCATCTAGTATGTCCTATTCCAAGGCTGCCAACTACGGGATTTTCTTCGATCTCTTTTTCAAGGTTTGCAAGTCTTCCTTTACACTTTACAACCTCAACCTTGTCTCCGTTTATTACAGCTACTCCTGCTGAATCGTATCCTCTATACTCAAGCTTTGATAATCCATGAAGCAAAAATGGAGTTGCCTCATTGTTTCCTATATATCCAACTATTCCACACATATTAAATCTTCCTTTCAACTGACTTATTTTTGAGAATAAGCCACCTGACACAGTTTTATATATTTTAAAAAAGCAAAGCTTAACAAAGGTATTCAGCTATAAATTTTTTAATAATCTACGCTCTACCTAATGCAAAATAATATATAAAACTGAGTTAAATTATGCCCTTTTATTAATATTCCAAACAAAGGCCGCTATACTACTAGGCACATTCATAGGGTTTCCCCTATAGCGAAAGGAATAACACCTCATTGATATTGTTCCGAAAATCACTTCTCGGGTTTGTCAATGTTTAACGGTAGTGTAATACCGTGGGGCATCCGCCGAATTTTCGATACTCCCCATCCTCGTCGTCTTAAAGCTCTCCTGCTTCAAGCTCTGGCGCTATTAATTATCTTATCTCCTATCCTCCTTCCAAATAAATTTAAAAGGTCCACAATGTAGGTGGCTTTTATCTGCATGCATAAAAATTTACATGCACATAGCTTAAATTTGTAAGCTAATATAGTATACGCTTCTTATGTAATTTTAGTGCTATATTTAAGCTACTGCATTTATTATATTTTCAAATAAACAATAAATCAATAGATAAATTATTAATTTTTCCATAACTGCCTTGAGAAATATTGAAGTACATTGTTTCTTGTGATATGATTAATAATAATTTATTATGATGATAATTTTTTATCACAACTGGGAGCTGTTTAAATGAATAATTTAGATATCTTAAAAAGTTACATACCTATGGTGGATTTTATCTCTGAAATCCTTGGAGAAAATTCTGAAGTGGTGCTTCATGACATAAATAACGCTGATTCTTCTATAGTATACATAAAAAATGGGCACTTAAGCGGAAGGACTGTAGGAGGTCCTCTCACGGATTTAGTGCTTAAGGTGGTACAAAACAGGATTTATGATAACGAGAATTTTTTAGCTAATTATAAAGCCTTAGGGAATTCTAAAGCCTTTAAATCCTCCAGCTACTTCATTAAAAATCAGCTGGGAGAAATCATAGGAGTGCTTTGTGTAAATACAGATACCAAGCCTTATCAGGATGCTCAAAAGCTGCTGGAGGGTTTTCTTAAGACCAGTAAAGATTTTTCTCCTGCCAACGATAATCAGGAGGAAGCTGAAGAAAATTTGTGCAGCAATACTACGGATCTGCTTTCTTCCATGATAAAGGAGGCTTTAGAGGAAGTAGATATTCCCCCTAGCAGAATGAATTCAGAAGAAAAAAAGCAGCTAATAGGAAAGCTTTATGATAAAGGAACTTTTCAAATGAAGGGTGCAGTCACGGAAGCCTCAAAGGCACTTTTAGTATCCGAACCTACTATATACAGATATATAAGTATATATAAAGATTAATTTTGATGGAGGATGAATTTTATGATAGAAGAAAAATTTTTAGAAATATTAAAAAAAGAATTAGTAGTGGCCCTAGGCTGTACTGAACCCATTGCCATCGCCTTAGCTGCTGCCACTGCAAGAAAATACCTGTCTTCACAGGAAATAGCCTCCATAAAGGTCTTTGCCAGCAGAAACATAATTAAAAATGCCATGTCTGTAAATATCCCAGGCACTGAGAGCTGCGGTATCAATCTTGCTGCTGCTTTAGGCGCTGAAGTTAATTATGAATTTAGCAAATTAGAAGTATTAAATCGCATCACAAAGGAAAATATTATTAAAGCTAAAGAAATGGTTAAGGCTAATATGGTATCTGTGTCTATAGCGGACACTTCAAAAAAGCTTTATATCGAAGTTATAATAAATTCAGGCTCCTCCTCTTCAAAGGTAATAATTGAGGACGATCATACAAATATAACCACCATTGAAGTTGACGGTAAGTCCTATCTTGGTGATATGCTAAGAACGGCTAAATTGACAGATGATGAAAATACAGATACTCTCTGCATAAAAGAAATATGGGATTTTGTGCAAAGCGTAGATATAGAAAAACTAGCTATAATAAAACAAAGCATAACCCTAAATAAAGCAATAGCCTTAGAAGGTATTAATTCCTGTTACGGCTTAAGCGTTGGAAAAACCATTATGGACTCCATAAAAAAAGGCATATTGCAGGAGGATATTTTAAGCTATTCCATGGCTCTTACTGCTGCTGCTTCAGATGCCAGAATGGCTGGCTGCAGCTTGAGCGTAATGAGCAATTCCGGCAGCGGAAATCAAGGCATAGCAGCTACTCTTCCAGTTGTAGCAGCTTGGGAAAAGCTTGGCTTAGAAGAAGAAAAGCTCATAAGGGCTGTTGCCTTAAGCCACTACATAACAATTTATATAAAATCCAAATTCGGCAGGCTTTCTGCACTCTGCGGCATAACCATTGCTACCACTGGGGCAAGCTGCGGTATAGTTTATCTATATGGAGGTAATCTTCAGGCTATAACCTACTCCATTCAAAATATGCTGGGAAATGTTACTGGAATGCTCTGCGATGGAGCTAAAGCTGGCTGTGCTCTAAAGGTATCTACCTGCACCAATGCAGCAGTTCAATCTGCTATGCTTGCCTTAAACAATATAAATATAAAAGCTACTGATGGCATAATCGAAGAAGATGTAGAAAAAACCATAAATAATGTGTGCAGACTGGCTAATGAAGGTACTCAAACTGCTGATGACATAATACTTGATATAATGATCAATAAATAGAGCCTATTAAAAGGGCTGATTACTCAACTGTAAAGTAATCAGCTCTTTTCTATTTATTAGAATTGGTACCCCAAACTCCTATGAGTATGAGAGCAGAACCTATTAAATGATAATAATGAAAGCTCTCTCCAAGAAGCACCACCCCTGCTATTATAGAAACGATGGTGGATATATTTGAAAATACAGAAGCTATGGAGGCTTCCAGCTTTGACAAGCTGAAATTAACTAAGAAATAAGCAATTATAGAAGATAATATGGCCAGATAAACCATGGATTCTATAAAGGTGGCACTTGCCAAGGGCTTGAAATAATCCTTCAAATTCCCTTCAGTGCCCATCTGTATTAAATTCATTATATTAAAGCATAGGGTTCCTAAAAACATCATAAAGTAAGTTATTTCTAATGGAGTAAAGGCTTTAGATATCTTTCTAGAGGTGATTGTAAAAAATCCCGCTGATACTACTGCACCAATAAGTAAAAGTATTCCCCAAAGAGAGGTTCCATTTCCCCCATCAGAGCTTCCAAACAGGGCAATTATAATTACTCCCAAAACTGATATTCCTATAAAAATGCTTCTTTTAAGTGAGGGTACCTCATTTAAAAAATATATTCCTAGGATAGTAACTGCTATAGGAATAAGAGAAATCATGAGCCCTCCAATAGAGGAAGAAGCAAATTTAAGCCCATAGGTTTCAAAAATAAAATATATCACAGGCTCAAAAAGTGATAAAATCACTAGCCATTTTATAGGTTTATTTTTATAATCCACCTTTATTATTCTAAGCAAAACCAATATTGACATCACAATAAATGCTAATAAAAATCTAAAAGAAACTATCTGCAGCGGCGCTGCCACAGTTAATGCTCTCTTAGTAAACAAAAAACTCAATCCAAAAATAGCTGAGGACAAAATCATCGTCATATGTGGTAAAAATTTAAAATTGCTTTTCATTTTATTTTGCAAGCCAGTTTATAACCGCTTCATTTGGGCAAGCACAGGATTCTGCATCTGTTTTTGTTACAAATAATATATCTCCTGGATTAGCCACTGCTTTTAGCTCTTCTAATATTTCCACAGCAGACAAAGTGCTCTTAACTAGATATGCCTCAGGCATAAAGTGTGCCCAAGCACCTACGGATTTTATCTTTGCGACTATATTATCTTCGCTGGACTCAACATGTTCATGGTCATGATGGTGTTCATGTTCATCAGTATGGTCATGGCCACAACCACAAGTATCACTTAAAAAATATGTAATTAAATAGGGTGTCATAAAATGGTCTCCTTTCAAAACACAACTTTATATACAGCTTGTTTATACTCATTAAATTATACATGATTATGTAAAAATGTACATGTTAATATTTGGCCTAAGAATTTTGATTTTTGCTTTAGGTTCTGTTTTAAATCAGTGTTGATTTTTACACTGATTTAAAATATTCATTAATTCTTTGTTCTCAGATAATTAGATCTTCTGGTTTGGATATCAACATAGAACTTCTCATCATTTTGGATGTAGAATAAGATTCGTTCTACCTGCTTATCCGTAAGGTACCTATACCTGTATTTCAGAACCGTAAGCTAGCTTTACTCTATCCTTTGCAATATCTGCAACAATATCTTTTGAATAGCCATCGTCCACCAAGTACCTGTTGAATGAATACTGTTGACCTTCTTATTGATTGAAGAATTTCTTATAGCTTGGATAGTGATAGCATAGCTGACCATGTAGTTGATTGGTTAAAGTAGTTAAAGCTTTTACAATTGCATTCCCTCTATTTGCCATCATTCTTATAGTCCAGTACAAATCCTGCGGATTAGCATCTGGTAGTTTATCAAGTATTCTTAGAAGCACAGCGGCAATACAATAGGCATCCCAATCGTCACTCTTTTTAGTGGTTGGATAGCTCATTCTCTCTGAGTAGGAAAGGGCTGAATTGACTTCCTTTACTACCTGTCTTTTTCTAGCAGAAATATAGCTAATGACCTGCCATAGCCATGTACATCTTCTAGTCCAAATACTGGTTCTAAACCTCCTGTTAACTTTTTTACTTTGTTTAGTAGCTTTGTAAAATCAGAAGGCTTATTTTCAATTACAATAGTATCTAGTTTTTCATTCCAACAATCAATTATTACAGCGGTATGTGTATCTTTATGTAGGTCAAGACTAACGTAGACATGATTTTTGCTTATAGTGCATTTTCATTCACTCCTCGATTTGTCGTTGCAGGAACGCAGGCAACCTCAGTTTGAATCATTCAGACTATTTCCAAACGGTATTTATTGGAATACCTTTAATTATAAGTCTTGTACAGAAGGTATGTCTAAAGGTATGTGGCTTTAGTTTCATTGCAAAATTTCCATTCACTATATGTTTCTCAAGTAGTGTATTTACAGCATCCCTTTGAATCGCTCCTCTTTGTACTAAGATTAGGTACTCAGAATCTTTGAATGAATTATTATTCCTTTCAGAAATGTATTCTTGGAATAGTGTCCATCACTTCAAACTTTACTGGAACTGCTCTCACATTCCCCCCTTTACCAACTATTTTTATCTGGCTTAGCAGAAAATCAATATTCTTTAACTTGATATCACAAAGCTCACTTACCCTTACCCCTGTAAACATCAAAAGCTGAATTATCATCTTATCTCTTAGGCTTACTTTCTTATGGTTTTGAATGTAGAACTGAATTCTTTCTAGTTGATTATCTGAATATACCTCTACTTGTTCCCCTGAACCAAAAGCTATTTTTATTTTGTCTTTCTTTAAGTCAACCACATTATCTGCCATGTAGCCTTTTTCTATTAGGAAATTATTGAAAGCTCCAATACTATTGACTTTTTTATTAATGGTAGCAGACTCATAGCTGTTATCAACAAGATAGTTTTTATAGCTGGTTATGTAGAACCGTTTTAGTGTTCCATCAAATTCCACTCCAATTATTCCAAGATACTTGAGAAAGTTTGAAATATCTCAAACATATCTTTGTATTGTATTACTGCTTTTTCCATCTTCCATTAGATTAATTTTCAATTTCTCTACTAACATTTTCATACTTTTTATCCTTCCATTATTATTTTTAGGCAAAAGAAAAGACTAACAAAGGAAATCATATTCCAATGTTAGTCTTTGTTTTTTATATTCTGAGGTATTGCTAGGTAGCAGATCTGTCACATCTAGGGCATAGTAAACCATTAGTACAACTATGTTTGGTCGCAAGAGCGTAGTCTCAACCAACTTTATTTTTATTATCGAGTATTTTTTCTATAGCTTATTTACTTTCAAAACTTAGGCCTATCCGCCCAAGTTATTGATTTTACTAGCTTTCCTGTGTCCAAAGTATGCCCAAACTCTGTCCTACTGTATCCAGGTTAGACCTTCGAAAGAAAACTCCAACAGACACCGTTTTAGCATCCATTGGAGCTTTACTATTAGCTTGAATCAGACAACAAAAGGAGTTTTGGTTGAATGTCATATGTTTCCATAGCAACAGACATTTGAACCTCCTTTTGATGGCTGTTTGCAGTTTTTAGAGAGTGTTTTCCACTTAGTAGTGAATAAGCTTACCGCAGAATTATTATTATGGAGTAAAATCCAAAATATTTTTTTATTAGAGATTAAAGTAATCAAAGACCTTACTTACCGTTGAATAATCCCTTACTTATTTTGTAGCTAGTTTACATATAATTATGCTTTTAGTTGGTTTTAATTATCCTGATTATTCTCTAATTCCTTTAAAAAATCATGGTCTATCCAAACCGATTTAACCTTGTAACCACTTAAATCTTCATCTTTTACATTATAAGGTTCAATAATATTAATAAACTTATTAAATGACTCTGCCAAATGAATTAAATCGGTAATAGCTATCTCATTAAATTCAAATTGAATCTCTTTTTCATGGTCCCAATAATAAATATGTCCATACATGTCTTTATTTATATTTATACATATAATGTCTCCACCTTCAACACGAGCTATAGGTACACACCCCTTTGGTATTCTTCCATTAAATGTATTAATAGATGAAAATATATCATCAACAGAATTAATACCAACACCAAAGAAATAATTAACACACAATGATTCAATTTCCTCATTATTTAATTTTACAATATTATTTTCGGGTCTTCCTCCATTATACTTTTTAAGAAAATCCTCATATTCTGCTGGGAAACTAAAACCATAGTTTTTTTCCATTGAATTCAAATAATCCGTATTCAACAATATTTTACTAGAATTTATTTTAATCATAATATCCCTTCCTTTTCTTATTTTCTATTTAAGGCACAATACCTTTTTTAATTAGTGATGCTCCTCCAGTATGACGAACAGCTTGATGTAAATCAGTTGGAACAAGTTCCATTGTTACCCCATCTTCAACGTGATGCCAAGTATATCCTTGTGGTGTAGATTTTAATCCTGCAGCCCTATTAGCAGCAGTAAAATCACTAGTAGTATTTCCTTTTAATCCCTCTACTTCAACCTTTACTTTTGCATAAGGTTTTAAATCCGGGAATCCATCTTCAGTAAATTTAACACCATTCGGATACTTTTCAGCTAAGTCACCTGAAAATTCAAATGTTTGTCCTGCATACTTTTTATTTATAATTCTAA
This sequence comes from Clostridium sp. 19966, assembly GCF_032335695.1. Taxonomy (NCBI): domain Bacteria; kingdom Bacillati; phylum Bacillota; class Clostridia; order Eubacteriales; family Clostridiaceae; genus Clostridium; species Clostridium sp. 19966. Next base: position 181,832 of record NZ_JACTOJ010000003.1, on the reverse strand, counting down.
CATCATCATAAGGATTACTTACCCCCTCGGACTCTTTCCCCATACTAGCATAATCAAAGGTCTTACTCAAATCATTCCCATAATTATTCCAAGAGGTCTTTATTCCACCAATTCCATATCCTATGCTTGCAATTCCGTCACCAGCTAATTCAAAACTTCCTGCAATAGCTAATCCACCTGATAATACAGCTGCTTGCCCTGCTACATAAATTTCTCCCATTCCTTTTGCCATAGTAACTGCACCAAATGCCATTGAAACTATATCTCCTAGAGATTTTCCTGTTTCAAAAGAAGTGGCTCCTTGATAATCCCCTTTTAATTCTAGTTCCTCTGCATACTCATTAGGATCTTTTCCTCCTACTTTTAGATTTAATATGTTTAAACTTGCGTTATTGGCTACAGAATTCACTATTCCTTTTATAAATTGCCCCGGATTATTCTTTATGCTTTTCCCTATATATAGTAGATTTTGAGTTAAACTGCTTAGTTTATCATGAGTTTCACTTATTAAACTAGATATCCTTGGAACTATATAAGAATATATCTGCGTTTTCTTAATAGATTCTACTACCATATTAGCTTCATTTCTTATACTGTTTATTGTACTGCTTATTCCCTTCCCTATTCCAGTATTTAAAAATGATTTATAAACATATTCTGCATTGTTTTTTACAAACCCGGCTACACTGCTGGCGGCACTAGATATAGCCGATGCTCCCGCCTCAACAGAGTTCCACACAGAACTTGCCGTATTAGATATCCAATTAAAGACTCCATCTAAAAAATGTCCTGTAGGATCTTGATGCATTAGAGGCTCATTATTGCAGTAGGTATAAATATTTAAGCTTAGTGGATCTTTTATATCTCCTCTATAGCTATCCTCCTGCATAAATCTTCCTGTTCGCGGATCATACATTCTTGCCATTATATAATAGGTTCCTGTTTCTATATCATATTGATATCCTGCATATCTATATGGATTATCAATTGTTTCTGTTGTATCTGTTAAGCTTCCAAAGGCATCATAGTAGTAGGAAGCTAATTTATTCCCCGAGGAATCTATTAACATTGTAACATCAGCATGTCCGTTAAATAAATAATAAGCTAATTTTGCTGATGCATATCTAAAGTTCTGATTAGTACCATATACATTTTGCGCAGTTTCTGCTCCAGACTCATTAAGTTCTAATACTACTTTTTCTCCATCATAAAAGTATCTTTTTATGTTTCCATTTGATGCCTTTGCTACTCTTTTTCCTTCACCGTCATATATGTTTACTATATTTATTCCTTCTGCTGTAATGGTTTCAACTAACTCATTTAACTCATCATATTTATTGGTTGTCACTAGTGTATTCTGTGCTTTTCCATTTAAATAAGCTGTTGTACTTGAGGATAATTGATTTCCATTGTTATCATAAAAATAATTAATTTTTTCTGTTACTGCGCCATTAATCGTAGTGGCAGTACTAGTTAATCTATTTTCATCATTGTAACTATAGCTTATTATCTTTGTATTTCCGGCGTATACATTAGTTTCTAATATTCTATTTCCTGAAGCATCATACCCATAAGAAGCTGTATTACCGTTTTGTTCTGTCACCTTGATAAGTCTTTCCAATTTATCATATTGATAGCTAGTCGTGCCTTTGTTGTCTAACTTTGAAAGCATATTTCCGGCCTTATCATACATATAGCTATAAGATTCTAATAAGGTACCATCTGACTTTTTATTAGCAAGTGTTTTTAATAAATTATTCTTATAATAAGTATACTGCTCACTAGTTCCATTGGAATATAATAGCTTTTGAATATTTCCATTATCATAATAACTATATACAGCAGTATTGGCAGCTGATATAACTTCGTTTATTCTTCCAAGTCTATCATATAGTTTTGTTACTATATTTCCCTTAGGGTCAGTATCTATCTCCTCTGTAAATCCATTAGCCATTCCTTTGACTATATCATATACATAAGTTTCTTTTCCTATGCTCGGTGCATTTTTCGAGGTAACCCTATTCAACTCATCATAAGTTCTTACCGTAGTTCCTGTACCATCTGTCATAGTCAACTGGTTGCCGTTATTATCGTAAGCGAAGCTTATAGATATTGCTCCAACTTTCTCTGATATAAGTCTATTGTGAATATCATAAATATAATTTACTATATTGCCGTTTCTATCGGTTTTACTCTTCATATTTCCGTTGCCATAATAAGTATAGCTTTCTGTCTTAGATGAATTATAAGTGTAACTTCCAGAATTTCCTGCTCTTCCGCCATTATCAATCCTTCTTATTAGCTTATTCTGCGGATTATATTCATAGGTAGTTACATTTCCTTTACCATCTGTTTCTGTAAGCATATTACCATTATTATCATAACTATACCCTGTAGTTTCACCAATGGCATTGCTAACGTAAATTAATCTATTGTATTCATCGTATCCATAAGTTGTGGTATTGCTATTTCCATCAGTGCTGGAAATCTTATTTCCTACAGTGTCATAGGTTTCACTAGTTACATTTCCTTCTGCATCAATAGTCTTTATTAATCGCTTGTTTTTATCATAGAAAAATTGAATGATATTATTAAGTGCATCATAAGATTTTGATTGTGTTCCATCATCGTTATATTCTAATTTTTCTATAATTTTATTATAAGCATCTAATTTTTCTACTAATCTGCTTAGAGAATCATATACATATGTGGTTATATTTCCTCTCCAATCAGTAACTATTGTATTATTTCCTACAGCATCGTAGCCATAAGTTGTAATTTCTATTGTTTTTGTTCCATTTATGTCTGTTATCGTTATTGATTTTGTTTTTATTCTATTTAATTCATCATAAGTATTTTCTGTTGTTACGTTATTACCATCTACAACAAATCTTTTATTACCATTCTTATCGTAAGCAATAGATGTTATTATTGCATTGGCTCCATTAGAATTTTGCTCACTATACTTAAGTTCTCTGCCTTGATTATCATAAGTGGTTATTTGTGTCTTGCCTAAAGAATCTTGCGTAAATACTTCTCTGCCCATAACATCATATTCATAATTCACAGTGTAGGTATCTATTGTAGCATCACTTGAATAAATAATTTTTCTTATTTTACCGAAAGCATTGTATTCATATTTTGTAACATTTCCATTAGCGTCAATATTGGCGATTATATCACCAAGTAAATCATAAGTATTTCTTTCCATTGTAATTTCTGGTGATGCGGAAGACTTTTGAATTGTTGTAGATAGTATATTTCCTGCATCATTATAATGATAATTAATTATCACTCCATTAGCATTTATTTCAGATATTTTTCTTAATGCACCATCATAAACATATTTTGTCGTATAGGAAAGTTTTCTGTCTGCAGTATCTGCATCTAAAATGCTTATAATTTGATTAACTAAATTGTAAGTTTTCACTACTCCGTATCCGCTATTTATTTTATCATCGGTAGAGACTCCACTTCCTGCTTCATATCCTAGTGCATAAAGCTCCTTTATAATATTTCCATTATTATCGTATTTGTAGGCTTGTGAAACCATATTTATAACTTTAAGAGTGTTTATGTCCCTGTATACTTGAATTATTGTTTTTAATCTATTCATATTATCATAAGTATACTGAATATTATCTGGTCCCTGCTTAGACAATATTACGAAATCATATATATCTATAATGCCATCTTTATTAAAATCATAATTGGCATTATAGCCGCTATCTGAGGATTTTTTATTATAGTAGTTCTGAAAATTATTCAGTAGCTGCTTATAATCTTCTTCATTTTTAGCAGAAATCTCCTGTATCTTTCTTCCTGCGTTATCATAATAGAACTCTGTAGAATTCCCTTTAGCATCTATTTGATTTATTAAGAATCCTCTTGCATCATATATATATATAGTAATATTTCCATTTCCGTCTGTAGAAGTAAGCTTTTTGCCTTCCCAGTCATAGGTAGCTGAATTATTTATTGTTACAGCCTTTCCAAACTCATCTAATCCAGATTGACTTACAGATATTTGTCTGCCCATATTGTCATAGCTATAGATTGTTTTAACTGAATCTGGTGTGACTACACTTATTAAATTTCCATCTTTATCATAACTATAGGTAGTAATCAATTTTATATTTGATGTTGATGAGCTTCCGTATATATCCTGAGATAACACATAGGTTGTTTTTGTAATAGGTTTTCCTAAATAATTATTGGTATAATCTGTGATATTTTTTGTATTTGCATCTATGTAATCTATCTCTTCAATTAAATAACCATCCTTATCATAGGAATACTCTGTTTTTCTACCACTGCTGTCTACCACTGCTTTAATATTGTTATCTCCATAATACTCATAACTTTTTGTTATCACATTTTGAGGAACCGCATATAATAAAACTTTATCCTTACCTGTAATCTCCTGAATTTTTCGTCCATCCTTATCATAAACCACCTTATAATAGCTATAAAGAATTTTTCCATCATAAGTTTCTAACGGAGTCCATTGCTCTGTTAGTCTATTCAATCCATCATATCTATAATAAATAGTGCTTCCATTAGCATCTGTAGTACTTGCTTTAGTTCCATTAGCATTATACGTGAATATCACTTTTGTGCCATCTGCATTATCTTGTTCAATTATACGATTAGCATAATCATAGATATAATTTGTTACTGCTTTATCTGTATCATTCAAATATACTGTTACGGTTTTTTCTATATTCTTGTTACTTAATATAGAATAAGAATATGTTTCTAAAAGTACTGGTGATTTAGATGAATTTTCACTGAAATATATACTTATAACCCTGTTCATTGAATCGTAAGCATAAGTATATATTCCTCCATTAGGTTTTGTTTCAGTAATTAAGTTTCCGTAAATATCATATGCATAAGTAGTTATATTATTATTGGTATCTTCAGAAGTTTTTATCTTTCCACTTGCATAATATGTGTATCTATTACCTGCATCTGCTTTATAATTGCCATTACTTGCATCCTCTTGTGAAGGATCATATAAATTTGCAGTAACCTCTTCAATTTTTCTTCCTTCTGAATCATAAACAGTTCTAGTAGTTTGTCCACCGTTAAACACTGTCTTAGTAAGACTTCCATTGGAATCATACTCATAAGTTATCACATATCCCTCTGGAGAAACAGAACTAGTTTTTAATCCCATATCATTGTAAACATTATTTGTTGTATGTCCTTCTCCATCTGTAATAGTCTTAATATTTCCATAAACATCATAAGTGTAGCTTATAATATTTCCTTCAGGATCATAGGTACATTTTAATAATCCTTTAGCTTTATATCCTAGCTGAGCACCCTCAGAATCTGAATAATAAACATAAACAGTTACTGCAAATTTTGATTGATCCGAATTTTCCGTATATTGATCTGTTCCGTTTAGTGGTTGTACTTTTTTAATTAGATTAATACCATTTGTATCATAAATATAAAAAGTACATTTTCCAGTTTCATCTACTTCCTCTATAAGATTATTCTTATCATCATAATACTTAAGTTTATAGCTGCCATCTGGGTTTATTATTTTTGTTATATTTCCTTTGCTATCTATCTCGTATTGTGTTATATTACCGTTTCTATCGATGGTAGCCTTTTCGTCACCATATTTATTTAATCCATTTTTGTCAAGATAATAGCTCGTATAGCTTATTTTTCCTTCTTCATCCGTGAAAGATATAACATTATATGAACTATCATAAGCTATAATTGTACTTCTTCCCTTTGAATCTGTAATAGTAGTTTTTAAATGGCTAGTATCATAATTATAGGTTTTAAGATTACCATAAGAATCAGTGGTCTGATATACGTTATTCTTGCTCTCACCTGTAGTTATATAGCTTATAGCTTCTATAAGGTTGTTATCATTGTCTCTTATTTCACTTAAATATCCATTTGAGTCATAGGTATATTTAATTAAATGATTCATAGCATCATAGACTGTTACAAGTTTGTTATTTTCATATTCGTATCTTATATTTTTCCCAAGTCCACTTATGCTTTGAATTAATCCCTTAGAGTTATACTCTATAGTAAAAGTTCTTCCTACAGCATCAACAACACTTTTAACTTTTCCATTACTATCTACATTTATGCTTATAATATTATTATTTCTGTCTTTAATCCAACATAAATAACCATTTAGGTTAAAACCATAATAATACTGATCTTTTGTCGACAAAATATATCCGCTAGAGAATTTTTGCAAACTGTCTCTTGAATTATTAGCAGTATAGCTCCCATCAGAATTTAAGTTAAAAATTTCTGAGCTTCCATTTGGAAGTTTGGCAACCTTAATATTTGAACTTCCTTGAAAATCTTTTATATAACTTTCAAAACTAAAAGTCCACCCTATCCCAAAAGCTCCGTTAGTATCTCTATCTTTTGAGTTGTACGTTCTTATAAAATTTATTCCATACCCCAAGGATACCTCGCTTAAATCTGTGTAACTCTGAGAGAAGTTTCCTGTAGCAGCATCAGTACCATCACTACCTACAGAAGAATTGTTAAATTCATCAGTTCCAAAGTTTATATTATCCTTGTAGCCTTCAATCAAAGTATTCCAAAGAGGAGTCCTGCTAAAAGCATAGCCGCTTTCATAAGGAGCCTTTATAACTAAAACATTGAAGTATGAAGATGTGCTTTCGAATCTAACTTTACTTACTCCGATACCTCCTAATATAACAATATTATTTCCAGAAGCTTGGAAGTTATTTGAATTTTGTGTATTGCTTGGATTTAATTCGGTGAAATCTCCTGCAACTTCTAATATGCCATTTTGGTAATCTCCTGTTGAAGATTTAGTTGTAAAATTACCTCCTACGTAAACATAATCCTCATCATTATCCATGTATACACAGGTATAATCTTCGAGATCATAATTTCCTGAAACTATAAGACTTCCTTTATTTATTTTTATATAACCTTCTCCAAAAATAAGAAAACCCTTAAGCTGATTTAAGTCACCATCTATTTTAAGTATTCCGCCTTGAAGATCCACATCACTGTTCTCTAAATACATCGACCCTTTTATTATAAGAGTATGACCATTTAAGGATAATTTACTTACCCCATATGCATCAGTTGTATCGTTAAAATCTACACTGCAGCCTAATATGGTATCCTTAGTAAGATAAATTGTTGAGTTCCAAAACGTAATTTTGTCAGTATTTTTTATATATTCAAAATCATCAAACTTATTTACCTTTATTGTACTATTAAATAATGCTCCTGCGCTTTTCTCTATTTTTAAAATATTAAAATAGCAAGATGTAGCATCTTTGAAGTATATTTTACTTGTATTATCTCCTGTAAATATAGTCTCATGAATACCCGAAGTGCTAAAGCTACTTGTGTCATTTACATTAAAGTCTCCTTGTATTTCAAAAATTCCACTGCTTAGATCACTATGTCCGTATCCATTAGTTAAAAAATTTCCTCCTACAAACACGTAATCTTCACTATCAGTCATATAAAGTTCCGAAAGTTTATTTATTTGATAATCTTCATACACATACAATTTACCATTATCTATATTTATTGATGTCCCTTCTTGATCTAAATCTGTTAATATTTTTAGCTGACCACCTTGAAGATCTATCTTTGCATTAATATAGATTACACCATTTAAAACTAAAGAATGTCCATTCAAATTTAAGCTTCCATCGTCAAGCTCCATAGAAAGTGGAAGAACTGCATCTTCCTTTAATAAAAGATTAGCGCCTAAAAGTGTGATTTTTTCTGTATTCTTAATATTTTCTATTCCTTCAACTTGAATTACTTTTATGGGTGTGTTAAATATCACCCCAGCGCTTTTATTAATTTTTAATATATTAATTTTAGAATATCCACCAGTATTAATAGATATTTTACTTGTGTTACTTCCGCTAAAAATAACTACATTATTATCCGATGCACAAAAATTATAGCCATCATTCGTAAAATCTCCCTGTATTTCTAGCACTCCATTGGTTAAGTGGCTATATTCTCCCCTACATGAGCTTTCATTAAAATCCCCTTGGATATATACATAATCTTGAGAATTTACCATGTCAAGCTCAGCATAATCTCGTAAGGTATAATTTCCCTTTATTATTATTCTTCCTTTATCTAAATTCAAAGTTCCATTACTTTGGTTTAGATTTCCATTTATACATAAGGTATATCCATTTAAATCTATATTATTAGCTGAGTCCATTGTTACATCACCATTTACGACTCTATCTTTAGTCAATTTAGCTTCCCAAACAGATGTATTAATACTAGAACTATAGTTGGATTCATTTCCCGCTGCGTCAACTGCTTTAACAGAAAATACATAGTTAACAAAATATTGAATATTATCACTGTAAGTAAAGCTTGTAGCTGTTGTTGTTCCTATTTTGGCACCATTGCAATATATTTCATATCCTGCCACTCTGCTATCATCAGTGGATGAATCCCAACCTATTGTTATCCCCCTGTCTGAGACAGATAAAGTTTTTATATTTTGTGGTGCTGTAGGTGGAGTATTATCAACGCTTGTTTTAACTTCAATTATATTACTTGCTTCAGATAACACGCCTAATGAATCCTTTGCTTTCACTTCATATCCATATTGAGCGTTAGGGTCAAGTCCAGTATCAGTATAGGTTGTAGAATTACTATCAACCTCTCCTATTTTAGTATTATTCCTATATATTTCATATGCTGCTAAACCTATATCATCCGTTGACGCTGTCCAAGTTAATGTTATTGACTTTACTGTTTGATTAGTAGAATTTAAGTTAGTAGGTGCAGTTGGTGGTTGATTTTCTTCTTCTACTACATCCAATCCATATTGTCCTGTTTGTGAACCATATGCTTTAACAGCTACATAATATTTTCTATTTCCTACTAATCCTTTTATTACTTGAAAATTGTTTCCATCTCCATCATCATTAGATCCCAACAAATTTCCGTTCTCGTCATACAAATATCCGTAAGTATCTAAATTTCCAGTAGATTTAATAGTATATTTTCCATCTATAGAAGCTGTAAAATAAAAATAATCATAATCCCCAGAATAATCTATTTTACCAGCTTGCTCTTTTCCAATTTGTATTTGTGCTGCATCATTGAAATTATTTCCATAATCATCATCATATGTAGTGACTGCTATACTAGTGCTTTCCGATGATATGTTTCCACCTTTATCTATAGCCTTCACGGTAAATGAATATGATGTATTAGGCCTCAATTCTTCACATTTGTATTCTGTAGTGGCACTATTCCCCATAATCTTACCATTGCAATATACTTGATATCTGTCAATTACTCCATCATCTTTTGCTGCATCCCAAATCAGATTAATAGTATAAGATGTTTTTTCCTTTACGGATAAATTCGTTGGTGCACTTGGCGGAGTCTTATCTATGTCTGTTGTTACATTCAACTGAGTACTTGCATCAGATAAATTTCCTGCCTGATCCTTTGCTTTTACAAAATAATTATATGTGGTATTAGGGTTTAAAGATGTATCTGTATAACTAGTATTATTAGCTCCAACTTCTCCTATTTCAGTTCCATTTCTATATATATCATAATTTAATACTGCTATATTATCTGTAGAGGCTGTCCAGTTTATCGTTACACTTGACACAGCTTTACTTAAAACCTGCAAATTAGTAGGTACTGTTGGCGGTTGATTTTCCTGTACTGTCACAAGTAAATTATATTTTCCAGTACCTGATCCATAAGCTCTAACTGCTACATAATACTTTTTACCAGCCACTAAATTTTGACTTATTCCAAAATTACCACCATTATAATCATCATTAGACTGTATGATATTATGACTATCATCATATAGATACCCATAGGTATCTGTATTTCCTGTAGACTCAATAGTATAACTGCCATTCATTGGTGCGGTAAATATAAAATAGTCGTAATCTCCTATATAATCTATATTAGCTGGTTTTTCTGTTCCTATTTGAACTGGCACTGCCGTATCAAAGCTATCTCCATAATCATCATTATATGTTGTAATAGTTATAGAATTACTGTCCAAAGATATATTCCCAGCCTTATCTTTAGCCTTTACAGAAAATGTATACCACGTGCTTGGAGTTAATCCGTTACAAATATAGGTAGTAGCTGTAGAACTTCCTATATTTTTTCCATTGCAATATATATCATATTGTTCTACCCCTACATCATCTGTAGATGCTATCCAGCTTAAACTTATGCTATAGCCAGTCTTTGATGCTTCCGTCAAATTTGTTGGTGCTGATGGCGCTGAAGTATCAGCATTAGCTTTTAAAGTGCTGTCACCATTTATATTTGTTTTACTTTTTACATCTTCATTTATTACATTAGTTTTATTATTAATATTTGAATCATTAGTTCCAAACTTATTGTTACTATCTTTTAAAGTAGTTTTTATAGCTATTGCGCTCCAACTACTTATTTCATCATTTTTTCTGGCTCTTATTCTATATATATGAGAGGTCCCTTCCATTAGGTCAATATGTGTATAAGAATTTATATTTCCTAAAGCTTTTATTATACCATCTACTTCTATATCATAACCTGTCGCATCTTTAACTAAATCCCAAGTAACTGTTATTGAATTTTTAGTTGCTGTAGCATTTAAATTTTGCGGTATATCTATAGGCTTTTCTAATGTAGTTTCGCTTAAATACTCACTCCAATTGCTGTAACCTAATGCATTTTTAGCTCTTACCCTATAGTTATGAGTAGTTTTGGGCGATAATCCTGAATGCACAAATGTAGTTTTACTTCCGTTATCTTTTATTACTCCATCCACTTCTAACTCATAACTCTCTGCCCTTTCCGATGAGTTCCAAGTTATTATTATAGTATCTATAGTTTGTATTCCCTTAATTTTACTTGGAATGCCCGGAGGCAGTAGTTTTTCATTAACATTATTATCAGTTGCTACTTTATTATCATTTTTAACATTATTACTGATAATAGTATTAGACTTAATATTGTTTTCTCTTTCCTTAGTTTTTTCTTCAGTTTTTTCTTTAGTAGTAACCTCTAAATCACCACTCCACTGGCTAACTTGATCTTTTGTATTGACTCTAAGTCTATATTTATGCTTTGTTCCAGGTCTTAATCCAGAATGTACATATGACGTTAAAGTACCATTATTTATAACTTGTCCATCTATCTCTATATCATAGCTTTCAGCATCTTTTACATTATCCCAAGTTATTTTTATAGTATCATATGTGGCTTGTGCAGATATATTTATCTTATTCTCAATCTGCTTTGCACTCTGGTAATTGTTTTTAACATTTTTTATAGATTTTTTAGTGACAGCTTTACTTTGTCCTTTTGTGACATTAGCCTTAACTTCGATATTTAATGAAACTACCATCAAAATACAAATTAATAGCACAGCAAGACATTGCTTTATTTTTTTCATTTCCCTCCCCCTCACTTACTTTACATAAAATTTAATATATTACTTTTTATGTAATATAACATTTTATATTATATATCATACCTTGGTTATTTTTCAATATATTCCTTTTATGTATTTTCATTCCATAAATTTAATAAAAAAACAAACCAGCAAGGATTATTTTAAAAATATCTTTGCTGGTTTTAAATTACCTATTTGCTTTTTCTTCTATAAGCTTTGCTAAACCGTGAGCCATATTGTCAATCTCTTCTTGATTTTCTCCTTCTAGCATAACTCTAACTAAAGGCTCTGTGCCAGAAGGTCTTATAAGAACTCTTCCGCATCCATGAAGAGCCTCTTCAAGCTTCTTTATTTCAGAAATTATCTCTTCATCCTTTTCATGTATATCCTTTTTATCATTTGGAACCTTTGCATTAGCAAGCACCTGTGGAAGTTCCTTCATCATTGACTTAAGCTCTGACATAGTCTTTCCGCTCTTTTTCAATATAGCTGTCATCTGAAGTGCAGTAACAAGTCCATCACCAGTGGTGTTATGGTCAAGCATTATTATATGTCCAGACTGTTCTCCTCCAAGCTTGTACCCGTTCTTAACCATTTCTTCAAGCACATATCTGTCTCCTACCTTGGTTTTCACAGTCTTTATTCCTTCTTTTTTCATTGCTATATCTAGTCCTAAATTACTCATTACAGTAACTACTAGAACATTATCCTTAAGCTTTCCCTGCTCCTTAAGATATTTAGCAGCTATGCACATCATAAAGTCTCCATCTACCTTGTGTCCATTTTCATCCACACATAGACATCTATCCGCATCTCCATCAAAAGCTAAACCTATATGACATTTTTTCTTAACCGCATAGTCCATAAGCTCTTCAAGATGAGTGGAGCCGCAATTATCATTTATATTTAATCCGTCTGGATCGTTATTAATAACTAAAACTTCAGCACCTAGGGCTCTAAAGGTACTCACAGCTGCCTTATAACATGCTCCGTTAGCGCAGTCTAAGGCCACTCTCATGCCTTTTAAATCTATATCTATAGTAGCTTTTGCATATTCTATATAATCATCTAAGGCACCATCTTCTACTATCTTTCTTCCAAGATTTATACCTGTTGGTGATGGAAGCTCGCTAAAGCCGGCTTCTATAGTGGCTTGAATCTTATCTTCTAATTCATCCGAAAGTTTATATCCATCTCCGTTGAAAAACTTTATTCCATTGTATTCCACTGGATTATGAGAAGCTGAAATCATTACTCCTGCATCTGCTCCGTATTTTCTTGTAAGATACGCTATAGCTGGAGTAGGTATTACTCCTAAGCAAACAGCCTCTGCGCCTACTGATAATATTCCAGAAACTAATGCACCTTCAAGCATGTCTCCTGATATTCTAGTGTCCATTCCTACTAATATTTTAGGCTTATGAGTTCCTTCTGTAAGTACATAAGCTCCGGCTTTACCTAATTTAAAAGCTAAATCAGCAGTAAGTTCAGAATTTGCTATTCCTCTTACACCATCTGTTCCAAACATTCTATCCATGGTTTAAATACCTCACTTTATGGTCATTATTAAGTTTTAAATATACCTAAAATATTATATCACATATGCAAATAAGTTGACACATAAAATTATGGATAATGCGGCAAAACAGCTAGCTACACAATTCCTATTTAAAGAATTAGCAGCTAGCTGCTCTAAATTTAATTTATCAATTTTCTAATGTCCGCTCAAATTACCTGTCTCTCTGCATTTTCTCTCTACAGCATAGAACATAAGGCTTCCCAGAGAAAAGAATATCACCATGGATGCTAAGGTTAATAGGAATTCATATTTTAATGGCATTATGGGAAGCTGATTTATAAGTATTGCTCTTGAGGAATCATTTATATAAGTGAGAGGAAATAAAAAGGCAATCATTATAAATATTTTGGACATTACCTTTAGCGGAAAATATCCACCGGATATTCCGCTGAAAAGAGCACTGGAAACATCTATTATTCCATTAGCCTGCTTTGCTAAAAGCACTAAAGAAGATATTATTAGTCCTAATCCCAGCATAGCTATTATTCCAGGTATCAAAAATGCCAAAAGCTTTAATATATTCGGTGTTATGGTAAATCCGAAAGCGAAATAGGATACAACACCAGTAATTATATTCTCAAAGGTTACAGCTACAAAGTCAAACAAAGATCTGCTTATCAATAAATTTATTCTATTTACTGGAGCGCTCCAATTTGATTCTAGGACTCCCTGCATCATCTCTTCCTTGAGAGCAAAGCCAAGACTCCAGAAGGTGATCATAGTGTAAGCAGATACCATATAGCCGATAACTAAAAAGCCCATGTAATCAGAATTTCCTGTATAGCTGGAAAACCCACTCATTTTACCGTCGGAGGCAAATATTTTTCCCATAAAATAAAAAGGTGCAAGCCATATAATAGGATCTATGAATACCTGAAGCATCTTTAGAGGATATCTGAAATAAAGCTTTAAGCTAACCATAAATCTTGCTTTTGCTGCTATTAAATTTCTACTTATATTATTCATCTTATCCCCTCCTTAAAATCTATCTAAAGAACCTGTGAATCTGACTTTTCTATCCACAGCCATGAAGCATAATCTACCTATTATAAGATAAACTATTCCTTCTAACAGGCAAGCCAGCAAATCCGGCATAGCCTCTGATAAGCTGCCGCTGTTTAACATCAAGGTTCTAGAGGCTGATATTCCGAAGGTAAAAGGTAAAAATTTAGATATAATCTGCATCCACTGAGGCATCACAGCAATAGGAAAGCTTATGCCGCAAAGTATCATGATAAGTCCTCTAACTAATTGAACTAGCGAATTAGTTTCTTTCACCCATAATACAAGACTTGCAAATACAGCGCTTAATCCATAAACCCCTGGCATAAGTACTATAAAAGCTAAAATCCATAATAACATGCTTCCTGTAAAATGTACTCCGAGAATAAACCTGTATTCCAAAAGAGAGATTATAATAGATATTATTCCGTTAACTATACTTACCACTGATCCTCCTAAAAGTATATCAAACCTATGAATAGGGCAAAGCCAATTGGATTCAAGTGTTCCCCTGTTTTGCTCATCTCTTAGATAGGTTCCAAATGACCACATAGTCATATTTGCCCACATATATACCATGGTTCCAATTACTATAAAGCCCACAAAATTATCTGTTCCAGTGACGCTTTTATAGGTTGATAGTCCCTGACTATTAGAACCAGACATACCATAAGCACTTAATATATACATTATCGGAAAGAACAAAGGCCATATTAGAAGCTGAATAAACCAGGATGGATACCTGAAATATTGTGAAAGATCCTTTCTAGCCACAGCATAAATTGTTCTTAACCTGCTCATGCGCTCACCTCATCATCTTTAAGCTTCTTACCTGTAAGCTTTATAAACACATCTTCCAAAGATGGATTTGGATTTTCGCTGCTTTTTATGCTGTTTTTTAATTTTTCTGGAGTATCCAAAGCTATTACTTTTCCTCCATCTACTATTGCTATTCTATCGCACAGAAAATCTGCCTCTTCCATATAATGAGTAGTAAGAAGCACGGCTCTTCCTTCCTTTTGTATGTCTAATATTATTTCTCTTAAATTCAAGGCTGAATTTGGATCAAGCCCAAGGGTGGGTTCATCTAGCAATACTACTGGCGCCTGAGGTATTAGTGCTTTTCCAAGAGCTACCTTCTGTTTCATACCTGTAGAATATTTTTCTACAAGCTCATCCGCCTTTTCAGTTATTCCAAGCCTATCCAAAAGTTTCTCTGCTCTTTCTTTTGCTTCTTTTCTGTTACAGCCGTAAAGTGCTGCAAAATATTCCAGGTTTTCTCTTCCAGTAAGCTTCCAATATATACTCCTGTCTCCTGCCAATACTGTGCCTAAGTTTTTTAATGCTTCCATAGGCTTTTTATCTACATCCAAACCATTTACTTTAACATAGCCGCTGGTTGGTCTTAAAAGTCCCGTTATCATTTTTATAGTGGTAGTTTTTCCAGCTCCATTAGGTCCTAATAGTCCAAAAATTTCTCCCTTATATATATCAAAGCTAATTCCATCTACTGCCTTGAATTCACTTTTTTCTACTACTCTGAACATTTTTCTCTTCTTAGATATAAAATACTTTTTTAGATCCTTAACCTCTACTGCCTTTTCCATTGCCACATCTCCCTAAAGCTTATTTTTTTCTTTTACAACTGCGTCTTCAAGGATGTCTAAACTCTCTGTAAATTCAACTTTATCTATATCACAGCCAGCTCCTATAACTATATTTCTTCCTCTCACTATCTTGGCTGTAGTATATTCTAAATAGATATCATCACCTTCTATAATCTCTGTTTCCACACTACCAAATCTCATTATAAAGCTTGATAAAAGCTTTCCTATGAAATCGCTGCCTCTATCTGATTTTTTTATAGTTATCTTTTCTCCACCCATCTCTTTAACTTTGCTATTGCCGGATACAGATACATCTATTTCATCGCTATTTAGCAATCCATCTATATTGAATATGCCGCTGGTTCTAAATTTATTCGCTTCACAGTCTCCGCCGACTTTTAGAGAGCCAGAAGTCTTTATCTCATCGGCATGTATGTTTCCTCCCGCCTTCATTATGCCTGAAACCTTCACATATTCAGCTTTAATATCTCCCTTCACCTCTGAAGATCCGCTGCATTTAACTTCCTTTGCCAAAAGATTTCCTTCTAGCTCGCTAGAACCACTGGTTTTTATAGTTTCAGTTTCAACATCTCCTGAAATCTTTGAGGAACCGCTTACTGACATAAACACTGCCTTTACATTACCGTTAATTCTGCTAAAGCCGCTGGTATGCATGTCATTACAGTCTAAATCTCCCTCCACTTTTCCAGAGCCGCTTATTGAAACTGCATTATAGCTTCCGCCTGAAGTGGAAGATGCTCCTGATATTCTTAAATCTGATCTGTCTTCATAATTAATTTCCATAAATAAACCTCCAATTATTTTAAGAAAATTTTATTTTTAATTTTTCAATGTGCTTGCCTATATTTATCCTTAATACCATCTTTGAAAGATTATCCATATATATTTCTCCGTGAGCCTGAAGAAGTAAGCTTATTCCTACGCCCATTCTTCTTATGAACACTATATCGCAGTCTCTATCCTTAAACTGCATAAAATTTTGCATTAAATTTTTTAATATATGTTTTGTCTCCTCTAAACTTACCTCTCCAGAAATCAAATATTCTTCCATAATAGACATAAACAATATATCCTGAAACTCATAAATTCCCTTCTCATCAGCTTCTTCTATAAAAATTTGAAGCACGTTTTGTGAAACAATGTTGTTTCTTATAATTTCGTCCTGAGGCAATTTTAGCTCTGAAGATTTAGGTGAAAAAGTTTCTGCCAAATCATCCAGTGATAAATCCTCTTTCATATCCATTATTTTTTTTACTCTATCTAAAATTTTATCTCGTGGAAAAAATGTTTCCTGCCCTGTATAACTGGACTTTTTTATAAACCATTCCTCAGGTATAAGCCCTTTTCGCTTCCATCTATACAGTTGACCATAGGATATGGCTGTAAGCTTTAAAAGATCCTTTTTAGATATTAGCTCTTCATCCATCAAATTCCTCCTTTTCCATGTAAAAAAGTATTGATAAATTATTTTCCATGCATTAAGCATAACATAACATTGTTACGTTGTAAATACCTTTGTTTTATTTTTTTCTTCCTTGTTCCTTTGTCACAAAAAATAGTAGATGGAAATTCCATCTACTATTTTTTGTGACATTCCGTTATAATTCTTCAATTTGCCCTTAATCATATAAGTGACAAGCTACCAGGCTGCCTTGTACCTCTTTCATTTCTGGCACTTTTTCCTTACAGATATTCTTGCAATAACTACAGCGTGTATTAAAGCTGCAGCCCTTAGGAGGATTCAACGGACTAGGAACTTCTCCCTCCAATATTATTCTTTCTCGCTTTCTATCCGTGTCCGGCACAGGGATAGCAGAGAGAAGGGACTTGCTATAGGGATGCAGAGGATTAGAATAAAGCTTTTCTACATCAGAAAGCTCTACTAATTTACCAAGATACATCACTCCAACCCTATTGCTTATATGCCTCACCACATTAAGTCCATGGGCAATAAATAAATAAGTCAGCTCAAATTCTTTCTGAAGGTCCTCCAAAAGATTAAGCACCTGAGCTTGTATGGAAACATCTAAAGCGGAAACCGGTTCGTCGCATACTATAATTTTAGGATTGACCGCTAACGCCCTTGCTATTCCTATTCTTTGTCTTTGACCACCGCTGAACTCATGAGGAAATCTATACCTATGATAGCTTGCTAGTCCCACATAGTTTAAAAGCTTTAGCACTTGACTTTCCAATTTATTTCCTTTTGCTATGGAATTTACCTTCATAGGCTCCGCGATTATATCACCTACTGTCATTCTAGGATTCAAGGATGCATAAGGATCCTGAAAAATCATCTGTATATTCTTACTTAAAAATTTTCTGTTTTTCTTTCCAAGCCTTGATATGTTCTGTCCCTGAAAGGATACTTGTCCATTAGTAGGTTCTATAAGATTTACCATCAGCCTTCCCATAGTTGACTTTCCGCAGCCAGATTCTCCTACCATGCCCAAGGTTTCTCCCTTGAATATATCGAAGGATACATCATCTACAGCTTTCACCCATGCTTTTTTACTTATTTGAAAGTATTTTTTTACATGCTCTACCTGAATAAGCTTTTCCATTATATTTCCTGCCTTTCTGAATAGAGAAAACATCTGACCATGGTATTCCCCTGCCTTATTATTTCAGGAGTTTTTTCCTTGCATATGCTCATGCATTTTTCGCATCTGTCACTGAAGGCACACCCCTTAGGCATCTTTAAAGGATTAGGCACCATACCATTTATCATATACAATCTCTCCTTCTTTCCATCCATTTTAGGTATGGATTTCAAAAGTCCCTGGGTATAGGGATGAAGGGGATTTTTAAATATATCCTTAGCTTCTGCTTTTTCTACCACCTTGCCGCAATACATAACTACCACTTTTTCAGCTACCTCTGCCACTACCCCTAAATCATGAGTTATCAGCAGTATGGAGGTTCCAAGTTTTTCTTTTAATCTAAGCATCAAATCCAAAATCTGAGCCTGTATGGTAACATCTAAAGCAGTAGTTGGTTCATCTGCGATTAGAAGCTCTGGATTGCAGCTTAAAGCCATGGCTATCATAACCCTCTGCCTCATGCCCCCGCTCATTTGGTGAGGATATTCTTTTATTCTAGTTTCGGGAGATGGGATTCCTACTAACTTAAGCATTTCCACAGCCTTTTTCTCTGCTTCTTTTTTACTGACTTTTTCGTGTCTTAAAACAGCTTCCATTATTTGATTTCCAATAGTATACACTGGGTTAAGAGAAGTCATGGGTTCCTGAAATATCATAGAAATTCTATTTCCTCTTATATTCATCATGTCTTTCTTGTTTTTCTTTAGCAAGTCCTCCCCCTGAAAAAGTATTTCTCCATCAGTTATACTAGCCGTAGTATCTTGAAGCAGCCTCATTACAGAAAGTGATGTGACGCTTTTGCCGCTGCCTGATTCCCCAACTATAGCAACTATTTCTCCCTTATCAACCTCAAAGTCAACTCCATCCACAGCCTTCACCACTCCACCTTTTACCCTAAATTCAGTTTTAAGCTTTTTAACTTCTAACAGCATTAGTCACACCTCCTTAATTTCTAAGCTTTGGATCAAGAGCATCTCTAAGCCCATCTCCAAAAAGATTAAAAGCCAGCACCGTTATAGTTATAGCTACTCCAGGAAAAACTACAAGATGAGGGGCATTATTAAAATATCCTCTTCCTGAACCAAGCATGCTGCCCCATTCCGCATAAGGTGGTTGAACCCCTAAGCCTAAAAATCCAAGAGCTGCTGTTTCAATTATTGCCGTGGAAATCCCTAAAGTGCCTCTAACTATTATGGGTGATAATATATTGGGAAGTATATGCTTAAAAATTATTGCTCCATCGCTGTTACCTATAACTTTAGCTGCTTGAATATATTCACTCTCTTTAACCGACAAAACTGACCCTCTTACTATTCTTGCGTATTCAGGTATGGTAACTATGCTTATGGCAATTACAGCTTTATCTATTCCCTTGCCTAAAGCGCTCATGAAGGCTATAGCCAGCAGTAAAGACGGAAAAGCTAGTATAATATCCATAAGCCTCATTATCACTAAGTCAATTTTTCCTCCGTAATACCCGGAAATTGAACCAAATACAGTTCCTATGCTAAGAGCTATAGCAACTGCAGTTATTCCTACCCTCATAGATATTCTTGCACCTATTATTATCCTGCTTAAAATATCTCTTCCCAATTCATCTGTTCCAAGCAAATGCTTACTGCTTGGACCTTGAAGGCTTTGAGACATATTTGCAGAATAGGGATCATAGGGCATAATAATGTTTGCAAATAGGGCTGCAAGAATTACTAATATTATTATTGCAAGTCCTACCACTGCGGCTTTATTTTTTAAAAGTATATTAAAGCATTCCTTGAATCTTCTTTTTCTTATATCAAATTTGCTTTGAGTCAGCATATTATTTTCCATAATAATTTCAGTCATCTTATTTAAGCACCACCTTTAGTAATATTTTATTCTAGGATCTAAATAAGCATATAATACATCCACCAAAAGATTAACTATTACAAATATAACCGCCAATATCAATACAGCTCCCTGTACCACTGGATAATCGGATTTTAATATAGAATCAATTATATAGGAGCCTATACCTGGCCAGGAAAATACTGTTTCAGTAAGTACTGCTCCTCCAAGAAGACTTCCAAGCTGAAGTCCTATCACTGTGACTATAGGAATCAATGCATTTCTCAAAGCATGCTTTCCTACCACTGTACTTTCAGAAAGACCTTTTGCTCTTGCAGTTCTTATATAATCCTGTTTTATAGTTTCCAGCATGGTGGATCTAGTCATTCTTGCTATTATAGCCATGGAATAAAGAGACAGTGCCAAAGCTGGCATTATTATATGCTTCACCGAATCCACAAAGGCATCCGTATCACCGGTCAATATGCTGTCTAAAATATAAAGTCCTGTTATTTTATCTGGTTCATAGCCTATGGTTATTCTGCCAGAAGGCGGTAGTATTCTAAAAACATTAGCAAATAATATAATCATCATTAAGCCCAGCCAAAATATAGGCATGGACACCCCTATTAAGGAACCTATTGTACTTATATAATCTATTATTGAATTTTTCTTTACCGCAGATATTATTCCTATTATTATTCCAAATATGGACGCCAGTATTATGGCCGCTAGTGTCAGTTCTATAGTTGCCGGCAGTCTGGTAAGTATCTCCTTTGCTACAGAGGTATGGGTGGTTAAAGATTCTCCCATATTTCCTGTTAATATTCCCTTTAAAAAATTCCAATATTGAAGATATAATGGATCATTAAGCCCTAAGGTCTGCCTAAGCTTTGCTACTTGATCAGCGGTGGCATGCTGTCCCAATATGACACTGGTGGGATCAGGAGCAAATACGTGCATTACAAGAAATACTAGTATAGATACCCCTAAAAGCACTGGTATGAGAAGCAATATTCTTTTTATAATGTACTTTAGCATTTTAGTTCCTCCTATTGTCAAACTAATAATGGAAATGAACTTGTCATTTCCATTATCGTGATATATTATAATTTAATCTTTATCTACCCCTGCAAGGAAAACTGATCCTGTGGAATGTATCTTAAAATTTTTAACCTTAGGAGAATAAGCCGCCAAAGATTGAGCATGTGATATAGGAAGCCATGCTGCATCCTTTAGCACCAATTGCTGAACTTGCTTATATATTTCATTTCTTGCATCGCCGTTAGGAGTTACTCTTCCTTTCTTGAGAAGCTCATCTACTTGAGGATTACTGTATTTAGCTACATTTAATGTGGATTGTATTTGAGAGGAATCAAATAGTGATAGGAAATTATCCGCATCTCCATTATCACCTATCCATCCATATAGCATTATATCTCCTTCCCCCTGAGCTGCTTTTTGTTTGTATTCAGTCCAAGGATAAGTATCTATGGTGGCTTTAACTCCAACTTTTTCAAGATAACTCTGAATTGACTCAGCTAATTTTTGAGCTGCTGCATTGTAGGGTCTGGGATTTGAATATGCCAGTATCTTTATGCTAAGATTTTCTTTTCCTTCATCCTTTAGCAGCTGTTTTGCCTTATCCACATCATAACCATAGGATTTAGCAGTAGAATCATAGCCTGGTATAAAGCTCGGCATAGTTGTTTCTGCCACAGATGCATAACCTTGATATAAGCTCTTTACCATCTCCTCTTTATTTATTGCATGAGATATTGCTTCTCTAAGCTTAGGATCATTGAAGGGAGCTCTAGAAGTATTAAAAGCCATATAATTTATATTCATTCCTGGCTCATTAAATATCTTTAATTTATTATCCTCAAGCTTTTTAATATCGCTGGCGTCTATTCCATCTATTATATCCGATGTTCCTGCTATAAGCTCGCTGGCTCTAACGGAATTTTCTTTTATAAATTTAAATACAACTTTGTCTACCTTAGCTTTTGTTCCCCAATAATTATCATTTCTTTCAAGCTGTATGTCTTGAGCTTTCTCCCATTTAACAAATTTGAAAGGTCCTGTACCAACAGGATGCTCGTTTAAATTACCATTGTATTTCTGCGCAGCTGTTGGACTAACTATTGGAGCTGCAAGTGTCATAGCTAAATTAGCTAGAAAAGGTGTACTTGCCTCTTTCAGTATTATTTTGATTTCATAGTTATTAACCTTTTCTACATGATCCACCTCTCCAAAACAGAAGGATGCATATGGCATATCATCTGTGGCCTTTGGAGGAAGCTGTCTTTCAATATTATATTTAACAGCATCTGCATTAAAATCAGTGCCATCCTGGAATTTTACTCCCTTTCTAAGTATGAAATCATAGGTTTTCCCATCCTCACTTATCTTCCATGAGGTAGCGAGAGATGGTTCTATGTCCGTAGAATCAGCCTTGTACTTTACCAACCCTTCGTATATGTTACCTGTTACCTTTGCAGATTCCCCATCATCTACATATGCAGGATCCAACCCTCTAGGATCTGAGCCTTGAGCATATACTAAAGTCTTAACTGTGCTCTTGCCCCCATTGGTTGCCTGATGTTTTGATTTGCAGCCAACAAATATACTGGATGCTACCAAAACAGATAATACAATTACCCCAACCTTTTTAATCATTTTTTTCCCCCTTTTTAAATAACTATATTTCTTTGTTTTTTGTATTATCAATTATTGTAGCTTTAATTTTACTATTATTCAATTATTTTACATATATATAGTCTTATTTATTAATTTAATTTTGTAGTCCGTTTCTTGCGTATAGCTTGCTATTTTTGACTGTAGATCGCATACATTTTTGAGAAATTTATGTATATTTTTAACAAGTTAGTTTTGATAACAAAAATTCATTCATATAAGCATAGGCAGAAGGATTTCTTTTACATGCATTTTACTCAATTAACATTTTCTTAACTTGTAATAATTTTCAATTTTTGAAATAATTAATTTAAAAATATAAATCTAACCGGTTATGTATTCATATTTTTAATATACTTAAAATTGGAGATGATATTATGAATAATAAAATTAAAATTACATTAGGAAGCATAGCATGTTCCTTAGTAATAGGTGTATGCGTTCAAGCTAATAGTTATTGGGGAGGAGCGGCAACTCCAGGTACTGGCTCTATGACTGCATATTCATATAGTCAAAACAAAAACGATACCAGCATTTATGAGATAAGTACTGATTTGACTTTTTACGATTCTAATTACAATCTAATGGACCATGAACCTTCTAGATATAGCAATGTTGATGGATATGGAAATGCATATATTTCAATCCCCCAAACAAAAGTTGTCGGAAATGTAGCTCATGTTCAATCTTATCACACATTTGTTGATCATAATAATGATGTATCAGAAGTTTATTATACTGAATACTAAAATATAATATTTTGATTAACTAGTGTTTTTATGTAAAAGCACTAGTTAATCAATTTTAATGAGGTGACTGCCATTGTACTGGATAATAAAACGTATAAGAAATTCCAAACTTTGTTTTGTGATTTTATTTTCAGGCTTTTTTATTTCTATGCTTGCACTTTGTGTGGGTATATCAATTCTTAATCAAATCAACAGGGCTACCCAGGATCATTCTAATGGAAATTTTAAATATGTTAAAAAAGTTAGTTTGTCCTTCACAGATGATTACGAAATGACAGCTTTAGCAAATATCTTAAAAGAGAATTTTATAAGCTCCGATGTTGCCAAAGAATTTATTCCTATCCAAACCCAAAACTATGATATCATGCTTGTTACAGGTATTTTACCTAAGGACAAATATTTATGGGTGCCGCCACTGGAAAAAGGTAGCTTCATAAATGGCACTAGCAATGAAAAAATTGCTGTAGTGGGAAGCAAAATAACAAATGGAATCGAAGATAACAATGTTAATATTGGTGGTAAAATATTTAAAATAGTAGGCACTTGTGGCAAATCAGAGGGTTCCACAATAAATAAACAAGTATTTATTCCTATCAACTATATACCAGAAATATTAGGGCCTATGAATAGAAATAATGCTTTTGATTTTGTGGTTAAAAATAACAAAAATCCTGAAATTGAGATAAATAATTTTAAAAAGGCACTTTTAAGCATATATTCTACGGCAGCAATAAATGTAACGGATGATACTCGAATTGCTACCGCAAGAAGTAACATAACAAGAGGATTTCAAAGTGATCTGAAGGATATTTGGAAGCTGCTGCTTATCAATATATTTAATATAATAAATATTAGCTACTTTTGGATACATTTCAGAAGAAAGGAAATATCCTTAAGAAAAGTACTTGGTGCAAGTAAATTATCTTTATATGCTCTTATATTAAAGGAAATATTATTTATTTGCCTCCTAGCTAGCTTTGCTGCTGCTATACTTCTTGCTTTGCTAAATAAACTATCAATTAATCTGTTATCTTATGAATTTACTCTGTCTTTTAATACATTTATTTTTTCAATTTTTATATCACTATTAACCTGCGTATTTACAGCTGTGATACCTGCAAGAATTGCATTTAAGGTGCAGCCCGCTGCAATTCTTAAAGAATAGAGGAGGTCAATATGAACTCTGTAACTGAAGCAATAAAATCAATGAGTAAAAGAAAAGTAAGCTTACTTCTTATAATAATACAATTTATTATTGGCTTTTCTACAATAATATCCTTTACTATTTTTTATAATTCAATACATAAATTCTCTAATTATTTTGAAAAGATAGCCGATATGAATAAAACGTCACTTATGTATAATCCAATAGGAATTGAGAGTTTGTCCACAGAAAAGCAAAAACCCGATTACATTAATTTCTATAAATATATTCAAAACAATAATGATATAAAAAATTATGGCACCTTCTCCTATTATTATAAACTATTAAATCTAAATAATTTAAATTACATTAATAAACAAAGCTTAGTGAACGAGCTAAATAATTTAAATCCTCCTATAGATAAGAATATGAACTCTAACACTAAAATAGACTCAGTAAATGTTAACTTACTCATTATAGATAAAGACTTAAATAACTTCATAAAATTGCCTGTTTCAAAGGGCAATGCCTTTAATTCAAAGGATTTTGATAAAGAGCAAAGTGATATGAGAAATGTATTACTTGGTTCCTTATATGAAAAATATTTTAAAATTGGAGATATCATAACATTACAATCAAATAAGCTGGAGCAATTTAAAATCTCAGGCTTTATAAAAAATAATAGCTATTTTTATGATCAAGGAAATAGGTCAGATTTAGTGAATTTAAGTAACATTATCGTAATTCCAATTAATGACGAAGAGGAAGCTGATCCTCAAATCTTGGAATCACGTATTTCAAGAGGCTTACTACTGCAGCTAAAAGATACTTCTAATTTTGAGGCTGCTAGTAAAAAAATTAATTTAAAAGCCAAGGACCTAAAATTGTCTGAAGAAAACACAAAGCTAAAAACCATATTAAAAAATTCTAAAGATTATTTTATTAAAAGTAATTTATCTCAAATTGTTATTTCCATATTTTTTTGCGTTTTTTCCTCTATAGGTCTGGTTACCTCCTTAATTGTGACGATTCTAAATAAAAAAAGAGAAATAGGCATACGTATAGCTTATGGAGCCAGTACATTTAATATATTTAATAGCTTATTGGTAGAAATCACTATTATTTCCCTTATATCCTTTATCGGAGCAATTTATGAATATTTAATTGAAAACAAAGTAAGTATTCAACTAATATCAAAACAATCTGCTTATTTATATTTTACTGATCCTTATACTCCTCTAGATTTATTTTCTCTGCTACAATTATTTATTTATGTAATATTGGTGTTTATATTCATTTCATTAATAATTTTTATTCAACTGAAAAAGCTTAAGCCCAAAGATTTAATAGGAGGGATGGACTAATGGATATAATAAGACTAGAAAATTTAGACAAGATATATGGTGAAAAAGAAAATAAATTATATGCATTAAAAAATATTAATATATGTATCGAACCTGGAGAAATGATAGCAATTATGGGGCCATCTGGTTCTGGCAAGAGCACTTTGCTAAATATTATGGGGTTTATCGATGACGCTACTGACGGAAAATATATTTTTAACGGCACAGAATCATCTCAATTACATAAAAATAAATTTCACAAATTTAGAAATAAAGAGATAGGATTTATATTTCAGTATTTTGCCTTACTTAAAGAATACTCCGCACTTGACAATGTTATGCTCCCTTTAAGCTATAGAAAAATATCAAAACATACTTGCAAAAAAATGGCTCTTGAATATATGGATAAGCTCGGTATAAAAAGCTTAAGTGATAAGCTTCCTGCTCAGCTTTCTGGTGGTCAACAGCAAAGAGTGGCCATTGCCAGAGCCTTAGTAGGTAACCCTGAAGTCATTCTTGCGGATGAACCTACTGGTGCCTTAGATCAGGAAACTGGAGAAAATATTATGAAGCTTTTATGTGAAGTAAATGCTTCTGGCAAAACTATAATAATTGTCACTCATGATATTAATATAGCAAATTATTGTAATAGGATTATAAATATAAAAGATGGTATGATACGTGAATAATAAAAAATCTACTTGAAGCATTTAATTGTTTCAAGTAGATTTTTTTAACAAATCCTATTTCTAGTATACTTTTGCTTTTTCTTCTCCGTTTAAAACTCTAATTGCTCCTTGCGCAAGTGCAAGAAGTTCGTCTTCTCCTCCGTATATAACCACAGGAGCTATGAAAGATACCCTATCTGATATTAACTTATCCATAGTTTCATTATATGCAATTCCTCCAGTAATAAGTATTGCATCTACCTTTCCGCAAAGAACAGCTGCAGCTTTTCCTATTTCTTTAGCTACTTGATAACCCATAGCTTCAAATATGAGCTTAGCTTTTTCATCTCCAGCTTGAGCTGCGTTATAAACTTCTAAAGCATTATTTGTATTTAGATGAGCTACAAGACCGCCTTTTCCGTTTATCTTCTTTTTCATCTCTGCAAGTGTATATTTTCCGCTGTAGCAAAGCTTAACTAAATCGCCTATTGGAACGGATCCGCTTCTTTCAGGTGAAAATGCTCCTTCTCCATCCAATGCATTATTAACGTCTACTACTCTTCCTTTTTTATGAGCTCCAACAGAAACTCCACCGCCCATATGAGCTACTATGAGATTTAAATCTTCATATTTCTTTCCATCTTCCTTAGCATATCTTTTAGCCACTGCCTTTTGATTCAATGCATGGAATATACTTCTTCTTGGTAGTTCTGGCATTCCAGATATTCTAGCTATATCCTCTAGCTCATCTACCCCAACTGGGTCTACTATATAAGAAGGAATATTGAGTTCAGTTGCTATAGAATGTGCTATTATTCCACCAAGATTTGAAGCATGCTCTCCTTGAATCCCAATTTTTAAATCCTCTAACATGCTTTCGTTAACAGAGTATGTACCGCCTTCTATAGGTTTTAATAGTCCGCCTCTTCCAACTACTGCATTAAGTGTTTTTATGTCTATATTTTTTTCTTTAAGAACCTTTAAAATTGCTTCTTTTCTGAATTCAAATTGATCTGTTACTGTTGCATATTTTTCTATTTCTTCATTTGAATGCTTTAAATTTTCTACTAAAACATCCTTCTCATCCTCGTATACACCTATTTTAGTGGAAGTTGAACCTGGATTGATTATTAAAAGCTTTAATGGCATTTTTGCATCCTCCTTAAAATTTATTTATTTGCAGCTACTAATGCAGCTAGTGCTATTGAATACATTTTTGTTTCTTCGCTGTCTGCTCTTGAAGTCAATATAACTGGTGCAGATGTTCCTACTAATATTCCACCGTTTCTTGAATTTGTTGTATATGTTAATGTCTTATACATAACATTAGCTACATCTATATTAGGAAGTAATAATATATCCGCCTGGCCTGCAACAGGTCCCCCTACCTTTTTATGCTTTGCAGCTTCTGCTGAAATAGCATTATCAAGTGCTAAAGGTCCATCAACTATACAGCCCTTTATCTGTCCTCTGTCACTCATTTTAGCAAGTATAGCAGCATCTACTGTAGCTGGCATATCTGGGTTTACAACTTCTACTGGACAAATTGGTGCTACCTTTGGCATCTCAATTCCTATGGAATGAGCAACCTTAACTGCATTGTTAAGTATATCCTTCTTAGCCTTTAAATCTGGGTAAGTATTGAATGCAGCATCTGTTAAGAATATTAATCTATCAAAGGCTGGAATTTCAAAAACTGCTACGTGAGACATAAGCTTACCAGTTCTAAGTCCAACTTCTTTGTTCAAAACAGATCTTAAGAAATTCGCTGTATCGATTAATCCCTTCATAACCATGTCAGCTTCACCCTTTGAGGCAAGCTCTACTGCTTTTAAAGCTGCTTTTAAATCATTGGTTTCATTCACTATTTCAAACTGTGATAAATCCATGCCAATCTTTGATGCTATTTCTTTAATCATTTCTTCATTTCCAACAAGTATAGCATCAGCTATTCCCTGCTTTTTAGCTTCGTTTACTGCCTGTAGAACAGGTTCGTCCTGAGCCACTGCTACTGCTAATTTTTTTACTTTGCCACTTTTAACCTTTGCCACTACTTCATCAAAATTCTTTACCATCTTATTATTCCTCCCAATAAAACATGTATATTAAGGTCTATAAAACCTATTAGACTTTGTTTATATTTTAACAAATAAAACCACAAAAAGTCTATTTGTCTGAATAATCTGAATTAAAAAAAGTATCTTTTTATAATGTTCTCAGCAACCTTAACTCCATCTACCGCTGCGGAAACTATTCCTCCGGCATATCCAGCTCCTTCTCCTGCAGGATATAATCCATTGAGAGAAATGCTTTCCAGGCTTTCATTTCTAGTAAGCTTAACAGGAGCAGAAGTTCTAGTTTCTATACCTGTAAGTACTGCATCCTCCATAGCAAAGCCTCTTATTTTTTTATCAAACTGATTTATTCCAATTTTAAGCATATCTATTACATAGGAAGGTAAGCACTCTCTCATGTCAGAAAAAATCCATCCTGGCACATATGAAGGCTCTACTCCCTTTATTGCTGTGCTCTTTCTATCTTGCATAAAGTCTCCTATAAGCTGAACAGGTGCAAAATATTTTCCTCCACCAGCATTAAAAGCAAGACTTTCATAGTGCCTTTGAAATTCCATTCCTCTAAGTGGAGAATTTCCCTGAAAATCTTCTGGCGAAACAGAAACCACCAAAGCTGAATTAGCATTTGCCTTATCTCTTTTGTAATAGCTCATTCCATTTGTTACTAATCTATTATTTTCAGAAGCTGCTGCTACAACCTCTCCTCCTGGGCACATACAAAAGCTATAAACTGCCCTTTTTAAATTATCGTCAGTATAAGCCACTCTATAATCTGCAGCTTTTAATCTTGGATGACCAGCAGATTTTCCATACTGCGCTTCATCCATAAAGCTTTGAGGATGTTCCACTCTCACACCTATGGCAAAGGCCTTTGCCTCCATGAAAATCCCATTTTTATTAAGCATCTCGTAAGTGTCTCTTGGACTGTGTCCAATAGCTAATACAACCGCATCAGCAGGTATGGTATCCTCATTTATAACTACTGCTTTAATTTTACCATCTTTTACGACCAAATTATTTAATTTGCTGTTAAATATTACTTCACCGCCTAATCTGATAATTTCTTCACGTATATTCTTAACTACCTTTTTTAAAATGTCAGTTCCTATGTGAGGTTTTCCACTATATATTATCTCCGCTGGAGCTCCTGCACTTACAAGTTCCTCTAGTACATAGTCACACCTTTTATCCTTTATTCTGGTAGTAAGCTTGCCGTCTGAAAAAGTGCCTGCGCCTCCCTCTCCAAACTGCACGTTTGACTCAGTATTAAGTATACCATTTGCCCAAAATTTGTCTACGGTCTTTGTTCTGCTGTCTACATCCTCTCCTCTTTCGAATATAACAGGAGAATATCCTTTTCTTGCCAGCATAAGACCTGCAAACATTCCTGCAGGTCCCATGCCTATTATTACCGGTCTGTGATTGAGTTTTTCATTTCCTGGCACTATTTCTTCATTTATTTCTCTATTGTCAAGAACTATATCCCTATCTTTTAGCTTTTTAACTATACTTTCCTCATTTTCATAATCCACATTCACTGAATAATTAAATTTAATATTATCTTTCTTTCTAGCATCTATGGATTCTTTGATTATTTTAAAATTAGCTATGATTTTATTTGATACTCTTAACTTTTTACATACCTTATCCTTTAACATGGAAATGTCGTCATCTAAGCCAAGAGTTATATTGTTTATTCTTAAGGTCATAAACGTCCTCCATATATTATCCTGTGCTTTTTATTGCTTTTTAGTTATCTTTACCTTCACAGTTTGAGGTGAATAAGATACTATCTGCACTCCTTGAGGTACAGTAACATTTAAAGTTATATTATAATTGTCTCCTTCTTTTAAGTTGGAAAGATCCGCAATACAACTTATATTTCCTGCATTTATATTAGATATCGTACTATCTGATCCTGATAGTATTAAAGATATACTGGTTTTATCGGACTCATAATTATACTCCTGTCCTAAGTTATTGAATTTAATATCCACATTTAAATTTTTCTGAGATATCTTATCCACAGTTACCTTCACTGTTACAGTGCTCTTATCCTGCATCAAGGTGACATTATTAGGTACCACCAGCTTAACATCCATACTATTGGTATCCTTTATGCTCCCTAAATCTATAGGTTCAGTATCTATAGAATTAATCAATTTTATAGCATTATCATCCCCAGCTATTTCAACAGTGGTGGGCTGAACATCCATGCCCTTAATCTGCAATCCTGTTCCAGCACTTCCTGTAGTTTTTACATTTACATTTACTGTCTTTTTCTTTTTAACAGGTACTATTACCTGTGCATTATTTGGAGTTATGGTGACATTATTAACTACTCTGTCTGCCTTGTCATAAGCCTTTAGCGGAAGTGTAGTCTGATAATCACTATCTAAATTCTTAGCAGTAAAATCTACCGCTACATAATCTACATCATCTACATAAGTAGACGGACCGCTTACACTTACTGAATTAGGAGTAGGAACTGCTTGAAAATCTGTATATCCATCTTTTGTTGTAACTGATTTTTTAACCTTTACCTGAACACTCTTTTCAATTAAAGTATCTACATCCACATCAACTCTTAAGCTATCAGGGTCCAGCACTACTATATCATCTGGCTTATCAACTATTCTTACTGGTATAGAATTTTTCCCTTGCTTAAAGGCATATCCTGATAAATCTACTACCATTTTAAACTTACTTATATCTAATTTATTTATTTCCACCATAGGACCTTTTACTGTAATGCTCACACTAGTTGGCTGATCATCTCCAAGCACTAATTTCAGCTTGCTTAAAGCATCCTTATTTTCAATAGTAATCGGAACAGAAATAGACCTTGTTCTTTCTGGGTTCTGAGTATTGGATACATAAATCCAAAATATAAATGAAGCTAAGACACAGACTATTTTGACGATGAATTGTTTGTCTTTTTTCTTGTCCATTGCTTCACCTTCTCCCCTATAGTACTTTTTTTGCTATTCTGCCTTCTTTTCATTATTCTTATCAATATGTCTTTTAATCTATCCTTATCATAGTTTCTAGTTATTTTGCCATTTACGGATAGAGATATTATTCCGGTTTCTTCTGACACTATAACCAATAAGGCATCGGATATTTCAGTAATTCCCATAGCAGCTCTATGACGAGTTCCAAGTTTTTTATTTATATCTGTATTCGCTGTTAGTGGCAATACACATCCTGCAGCAAGTATTCTATCATTTCTTATTATTGTTGCTCCATCATGGAGAGGAGTATTCACTACGAATATATTTTCAAGCAGGGCTGATGATACCCTGGCATCTATTAGAGTTCCAGAAGCTATAACATCATTTAATCCTGTTTTTTGCTCTATTGCTATGAGTGCTCCTGTTTTTGTTTTTGCTAAATTATCTACTGCTATAACCACTTCAGTTATTACTTTCTGCATAACCTCATCATCCTCAAGCAGGATATGCCTCTCCATAAAAGCACTTCTACCCAAATGCTCCAGCGCTCTTCTTATCTCAGGCTGAAATATGATAACTAAAGACAGCACTCCAATTGTTATAGTTTTATTAAGTATTAAATTCAGCATGGTCAGGTTTAATAAATCACTAATTGGGATAAGCAAAACTACTAGCAATAGACCTTTGAGAAGCTGCTCAGCCCTAGTCTCTTTTATTAAGGTGTACCCTTTATAGAATATGTACGAAATCACTAATATATCTAAAACCGATGTGATTTTTATACCTTTAACCGTGTATATAATTAGATTAAATAAGTCAACCACTTTGTCACCTCAGTTATATTATTCTTATTATCAATTATACACTATTATACGGATTAAATGTACCTAAAATTTAACGAATTATAATAAAATTAAACATAAAATTATAATTCATTAAATAAAATATGAAGGCTATACTTATTATTATGTGATAAAATATATTTATGTTGACTGCCCTATATTTACCCTATATAATTTTTAACCATGAACGTATATTAATATAGTGGTTTTAGGCTTGTTAACCGATCCATGTAGAAACCCTATGTAAATACTGAATTTTAACTATTTACATAGCCTTATGAATTTTTCTAGGAAGATTCATCATCATTAAACATATAAAATTAAGGTGGTGCACTTATTTGGTTAGTAAAAACACTAAAACAAAGAAAAAAGGGTTAAGTAAAACAACTGTTACAGTACTCTGGGTTATTATCATAGCTGCTTTGCTTATGGGAACTTTCACGCTTTCATACACTCTTTTTGTAAACAATACTGTTAGTAAATATGAAAGACAGATAAAGCAAATAGTAAATGATATTAGTACTGCTAATACAGATGCAAATAATATTGTTAATAATACTACTATAAACCCTGAGGATGCAAAAAAAGAGCTTCCAAAAGTCTTAAGCTCACTAGAGAAGGCAAGCAATGATTTGGACAACAACCCTCCTGGGAATGACTATAAGAATCAAAATAATTATATAACTACGGGACTTAAAAATAATATACTAATGTATAGGCAGGCTCTTGCTATATTCAATAATCCAAACGCTTCAGACATAAAAGATTCTGTTACTGATTTCAATAATTACAAAGACAACTGTGAAACTCAATATTCAAAATTTCAGGTTGGCAACATTACTATATCTGTATTTGCTCAAGCTAAAAACTTCATAAATATATTTCAGTCCTATACAGATAATTTGGTTAAGGTTAACACTCAAGCTGCTTTAGATGCGTCTCAATATCAAAAATATGTTGACACTATGGATGATATGCTTTCTAAGTTTGCCTCATTAAAAACCGATTTTTCCGTAGAGCTTGGCAAAGCAAGAAATCACTCCATGAGCTATGATGACGTGGTATCTTTGGCCACAAATGATTTAAATGCTTGTGACGATTTGATTAATGAAGCTAAAGGTGCTGTAAGTCCTAGCAATTTCAGAGATGGCAACTCAAATTTCATTAAGATTTTAAATACCTATGATTCCTACATACAAAGTTTTATAAACTCTGTAAACAATGAAAAAGTTCAAGCGGGAAGTTCCACTACTCCTCTTGATGCTGCCGCATTAAAGGATATATATTTTACTCCTTCAAACATGTTTACATCAATCGGTGATAGCTATGATGCTTTTGTAAAAAAATATACAGATTTGAAAAATAATCATTAAATTGTGTATAAAAATATATTTTTTGTGCAACAATACCTTTAGCCTAAATTTTATAGCAAATAATGTATAAAATGCGGAGGAACCAAAATTGGGGTGAATCACTAAATGTGTAGGTTATACCTTTTCCGAACCCGGCAGCTAACTTCGCAGGCAAAGGGAGGAATTTAATGAGAAAATTTTTAATATCAACAGCTGCTTTCTGTCTATTTATTTTATTGGGAAGCAGTATGACTGCTAGTGCTCAAGCTTATTCAGAAGTAGCTAAAGCATCAAAGGATGATACCATCCAAGTATTTAATTATAAAAATAACAGAATATCCATTTCAAATGATGATATTTATTTAATGGCGCAGACTGTATTTGCAGAAAGCAGAGCTGAGCCATACACTGGTAAGGTGGCTGTAGCTTCTGTAATTTTAAATAGGCTTTTAGATCCTGAATTTCCAAAAACCGTAGAAGGCGTTATTAAACAAAAGGGTGCCTTTTCTTGCGTTATTAACGGAAAGATAGGTTTTGCACCCACAGATGACTGTGTGAATGCAGTTTATGATGCTTTAAAAGGTATGGATCCAACTGGTGAAGCTGTATTTTTCTACAATCCTAAAACAGCTACATCAAGATGGATGAAAGAAATTAAAAAGGCTAATGTTAAACCCATAGGCAACCATGTATTTTTCGTTGCCAGCAGGTAATAAAAAGCTTGTGATTTTTATGTTTAGTAAAAATCACAAGCTTTTTAAAAATTTATTATTACTTATTCGGCTTTACATCCAAATATTCTACAGCCTTAAGTGCTGCCACTAAACCTTCTCCAGCAGATTTTAAGTATTGATATGGCTTGCCAGTACAGTCTCCCGCTGCAAAGCATCCTGAGAGATTAGTTCTCATGTTTCTATCAACTTTGATATGCTCATTTTCCATTTCTAGCCCTGGAACAAGCTGTCCTGGAGCTATACTATCCTTCATAACGAATACTCCATCTATTTCTATTTCCTGCTTTCTTAAAACTAATTTATTAACAACATCCTCTCCAATAATTTCTATAGGATTGTCCTCTATAACTATTACTGAATCATTTAGTTTAACATTAGTTTTGTTCATAGGTATGTAATAAACCTTATCTGCAATTTCACTAACATAATTTGTATCTATTGCTGCTTCATCATTATAGCCAACTATAGCTACTTTTTTATTTTTATAAAGGGGTGCATCACAGGTTGCACAATATCCTACGCCTTTGCCTAGATACTCCAATTCGCCTTTAATGGGCTTTGTATATTCCATTCCGGTTGCTATTATGATAGTTTTTGCTTCATACATTTTTTCATTTACCATGATTGCAAAATAATCTCCCATGGAAAAAACATTATTAACTCTTTCTGTATTAATACATATATCCATGGCATCTATATGCTCTTTAAATTTGTCCTTAAGTTCATTCCCTGTAAGCCCAGGAAGTCCTAAGTAATTATTTATTTTAGGTGCTTTAACAATTTTATGGCTTAATTCTTTACTGCCAAACAAAATAATTTTTTTATTTCTTATTTTGGCATTTATGGCGGCAGATAAACCAGCTGGTCCACTTCCTATTATGGCAATATCATATCGTTCCTCCAAAAAACACACCTCTTTATATATACTTTTCTAATACTGCTTTTAGCTCCTGCTTTGGTCTAAAGCCAACTAAAGTCTCCGCTACTTTACCATTATTGAATATCAAAATAGCTGGAATGTTTGTAATTCTATATTTGTTAGATATTTCAGGATTTTCATCCACGTTAACCTTAGCAAACTTTATCTTATCCCCTAATTCATTATTTAGTTCTTCAAAGATGGGTGTAAGCATTTTACATGGAGGGCACCAGGTAGCCCAAAAATCTATTACCGCTACTCCTGCATAGTTTTCTATTTCTTCTTGAAAATTATTGTCTAATACTTCTCTCATTTAAATTACCTCCCTATGTTTTATACCCCTATTAGGTATAGCTTTATTATAGCTTTATTAATATTTGGGTGTCAACTTAAAATAATTATTACCTAGTATTAGTTTCAAAGGTGCCCCTTTTGATGATTTCTTCGTCTTTTATCATAATATTTCCCATACATATAACATCTTTTATCTTCAAAGTTTGCTTATCCACTAGAACCAAATCTCCATCTAATCCTTGCTTTATTCTTCCCTTTTGGGCGAATTTAAAGTTTTTTGCCACGTTAGATGTAATTAATTTCAAAGCTTGTTCTATAGGTATATCCTTATTTAGTATTGCCGCTCTAACTTCTCTATATAGGCTGTCTACTCTTCCAATTCCTATGCCTTTTAATTCACCGTTTTCTCTAAATATTGGCAAACTTCCCTGACCATCCGATGTGAATTGAATATTTTCTATAGGTACTCCATTGTCTAGAAAATATTTTAAGGATTCACTTGCCAGCTCTTCACCAGGCTCTAAATTATCTGAATCACTGCTGGTTGTTATATCTACTAAGCCACCTATCTTAGCATATTCTACCGCTTCCCTCATAAGTTCTTCACATCTATTTACATGAGTTGGTAAAACCTGATTTACAGATATCTCGGTTTCTTTTAGCATTCTAAACAAGTATTTCAGCCCTGCTTTTCCCCCTCCCATATGTATATCCACTATGCCAGCCTTTCCAGATAGCAATCCACCAACTCTGGCTTTAGCTACCACCCTTATGAATTCTTCATAGGTAGGCTGAGAGGAACGGTGATCTGATAAAGCTACCTCCCCAATTCCTACCACCTTATCTATCAGTACTATATCTTCATCAGGCTCGTTAAACATAGATCTTACAGGTATATCGTATGAACCAGTAAATATATATGTAGTTATTCCGTCCTCTTCTAAAGCCCTAGCCTTTGCAAGAAGACTTCTCATATCTCTCGTTACAGAATCCGTTCCCAAGCAGCCTACCACTGTAGTAATACCAGCACTGGTTATATCAGAAAGATTAATTTCTGGAGTTCTTGAATGAAAGCCGTCTTCTCCACCACCGCCTAATATATGGACATGGGAGTCAATAAAACCTGGAAACAAGTATTTGCCCTCACCATCTATAACTTCCACATTGGAAAAAGATTTTGATATTTCAATATTTCCGCCGATTTCCTCAATCTTACCGCCGGCAATCACTACATCCTTTTTACCTAAATATTCAGGGGAATAAATTTCTGCATTTTTTACTAATAACAACTTCTCCACCTTCTCTTTGTTAAAAT
Source organism: Clostridium sp. 19966 (assembly GCF_032335695.1). NCBI lineage: Bacteria > Bacillati > Bacillota > Clostridia > Eubacteriales > Clostridiaceae > Clostridium > Clostridium sp. 19966. The sequence continues at coordinate 144,664 of NZ_JACTOJ010000003.1, read as the reverse complement.
TATTATTGATTCAATACAGCTTTCACAATAGAATTATTATATATAGATTTAGGATATTTATTTATTAAACTTTCAGCATAGGCTTTAGCTTTCTCCTTGTCCCTATCCTTATATATAAGTACCATCTCATAAAGTGCCGTTTCCTGATATCCATTTTGAGAATTAAATTTTAAATACTGATCATAAAATTCAGTGGCCTTATCTATATTATTCAAGTTCTTGTAGCAGTCAGCTATCATAAATATTAAGTCTGGTTTTATGTTTTCATCTTGATTATATTCAAGGCATTTGTTGTAATAGCTAATAGCAGCTTCGTATTGATTCGCCTTATGCTTTTCTCTTGCGGTATCATAAAAATATTTACTGCCGCTTTGCTGCAATAAGCTTATTGACTGATTAATTAAAATTTTATTATCTTCATTGCCAGAATAATCCTTATACTGCTTAACAATGTCATATATATCATCAAAAGAATTCTTATTAACAGCATCCTTTAGCTTATCGCTTGGAAATTGATCTTGAACATTGGTATTAGCAGTGTTTAAAGAAGTATTAGCACTATTATTTGTGCTGCTCTTTGCAGGCTCACTAACTTTTTGTTTTTCAGGTACGGAAACTGTATTTGAAATCGCTTTATTATTTTTACTATTTAGCGAACTTTTATTCAAAATATTATAATATCCGTATATGCCTATTATCAAAACACATGAAATAAATGCTGCTGATAGGATTTTAAAATTTTTGTTATTCTTTTTTAAAATACCGTATTCTATTAATATTTTTTTTGTGCTCAACGCTTCTTTATTCTTTATATCTATACTAAATACTTTATTTATGTTTTCTTCAGCTTCTTGGTATTTACCTTGCTTTATGTAACAAGCTGCTAATGTATTGCATACATTTATTAGATTAAAATCACTTTCCCTGCAAGTCTCTAAAAGCAATACCGCTTCATTGATTCTTAACTCAGTTATAAGCTGCAATGATTGATTATACATATCTAACTTCAGCCTATCCTTTTCAACGCCTTGCAAATACTTTTGTGATACCTTATCATTATTGTAATATTTATTTATCTTCCAAAGGCTTTCTGCATCTTCAATATCTCCTTTCAAATATAAAAGGAGACCTTTTAGATTGAGCACTGCTGAATTTTTTAGGTCCATGCTTATGATTTTTTCACAAAGCTTTATAGCCTTATCTATTTCCCCTTTATTATACAAAGACGTAGCCTTTTTATAATACTTCCCTTTGTTCATTGTATCACCTATAATCTATATATTTTCTACGCTATAGAATAAATTTTTATATTGGTAAGTCAAAGCCTTTTCCTTGAACCTGAGATGCATCTAGCACTACCATAAACGCTCCAGAGTCAGCTCTGTCTACTATGTATTTTACCTTTGGAATCTGTTTTGTTTCTACTACGCAATATACCACCATTCTATCTGCCTGAGTATAAGCTCCTTTAGCCTTTATCACTGTAGCGCTTCTTCTTAATTCATTGGTGATAAGCTCTGTTATAATTTCAGATTGAGTTGTTACAATAAATGCTAAATTTTTATTATTAAATCCCTTTATTACCTTATCAATGAAGGCTGCAGTTATGTACATTATTATAAGAGTATATAGAGCCTTTTCTGTTCCAAATATGATTCCGCCAAAAGATATTATTATTAAGTTCATTATAAATGACATACTTCCTATGCCCATATTAAATTTTTTTCTAAATATCATAGTTATTATATCCGTACCGCCAAGAGAGCCATGATTTTTAAACAAAGTTCCAAGGCAAAAACCATTTATTACACCTGCGCATATACAAGATAATAATGCATCTTTAGTATAAAAATACTTAGCTACATCCTTGGTAAGGACCAAAAACAATGATTGGCTGACTATAGCTATTCCTGTAAGTATGGTAAATTCTTTATTTAGCTCTTTTAAACTTAAAATAAACAAAGGTATATTCAATAATATAACTGTATATTCTACTTTAAAAGATGTGACATATTGTACAAGTAAAGCTATTCCTGACACCCCGCCGCTTAAAAGCTTATGTGGTACTACAAATGCATTTAATGAAAAAGAAAATAAAAAACTTGATAGCAAAATCATTGCTATTCTGTTTAAATATACTGATGTGTTCTCGTTTTTAAACCAATCCTTGATGCTAAGCATTTTAATCCTCCAATTTCTAAAACTCGCTGACAATATATTATTCGAATTAATTCTAATTAAATTAACTGATATTTATACTTATAATACCTTTAATATAACTATTTTATTTACAACCTCTGTTTTAAATCAGTGTTAATTTTTACACCGATTCAAAAGACTCCTCTTAATGTAAGAATCCAAGTTCATATTTACTTGAAACCAATTCATTGGCCTAATTTCAAGGTTGAACTTGGATACCTATAATTCAAACTATAATTTATTATGTTAGCGCTGATTATATAATTTTGAAAGTGCTTTATCTGCTGAAACCACTTTCACCATATCAGCATCATTATCTGTTGCTTTATTTATATATTCCTTAGCTTTATCTGTATCGTTCTTCTTATTATAACAACTAGCTAGTCCATAATAGCACCAGTTAACATTGCTATCCTTATTCTGGATTTGAGTTCCTTCAGCATAATATTTTATGGCATCATCATACTGCCAATATAATTCGTATGCTAGTCCTTTATAGTATAAAACAAATGCTGAGTCTGGTTTTATTTTAAGTGCTGACTCTATTTCTTTTAACCCGTCTATTTGTTTTCTTATGTAGCATAAAGCAATTCCTTTTATTGCGTAAGCCTCATAGTTTTCAGGTGAGACCTTTAATATCACATCTGCTTCATCTACAGCTCCATAATAGTTCGTTTCATTAAGAAGCTGCAGAGCTTTTTTGCATTGATCTTCAATATTTTTTTGATCTTCTTCCTGCTTTTGCTCACTCTGCTGCTGTTTTATTTCTTCCTGCTTTTTATCATTTTCTTTAGTGCTTATCTGAGCTTTGTACTTTTTATTAATATCCGCCTCTTGTTTTCTATTGCTTAATGCAGTATTAACAAGTATTCCAATACCTATCGCTGCACATATGATAAATATAGTTATCTTTATTTTCAATGGGGAGACCTTCATAATTTTCCTCCAAAATGTATTTTTGTTCTAATTAAAGAATATTAATCATGCTAAGCCATTATATCATAAATAGTGCTTGTATACTCTATATATGTCTTATTTATATATCTTATATACTCTTCATTAGTATGTCTTTTTTCATTCTGGCAAACTTCCTCATATTCACCGCATATAATACATTTTCTTCCTTTAGCGCCTATATCCTTACGTGTTACTTCTTTAAAAGTTTTATTCTCATATACGGACATATTTACGCATCTTGCTAAAAGGAAATTATCTTCAATAAACACTAAATTTTCTTTTATTTTAATAGGATCATCTTTTATTATCATATTAATGTGGGGTCCAGAGTTATTTGTAGTAAATAGCTTCAATTCTATATTTTCTTTGTATATGTCACAAATTAATTTATCCATTTCATTAAGAATTTTGTCTGTGAGATTATTTTCTGCATTATCACTTGGATAATTAACTTTTATATATAATAGGGGTAACTTATATATACTCATTAAGTTTTTATTCAAACTATTTCTATTATTCATATTACCAAAAATAGTATTCTTATCCTTCATTATGCTTGGTGAATCCCTTCCCCCTTTATCGCCGCATCCAGTATTGCTTATATACTCCAAATACAGGAAACCTGTTGCTAAATATATTTTTTAACTATATTATAACAAATATTAAATACAAATAAAAGAAATTATTATTCACTCATTTCATATATGGATCTTGTTTATTAGCTTTGTTTTGAATAAAGTGAATTGCCTTCACTATCTATTGCAACTATTGCTGGAAAATCATTCACCTCTAATTTCATTATAGCTTCCGCTCCTAAATCCTCATAAGCCACTACTTCAGCTTTTTTTATTGTTTTGGAGATTAATGCTCCTGCTCCGCCTATAGCTGCAAAATAAATAGCTTTATTTTTCTTCATAGATTCTATAACTTTAGCATCTCTATTTCCTTTTCCTACCATTCCTTTTAAGCCAAGATCTAAAAGCTTTGGGGCATATGCATCCATTCTTCCGCTGGTGGTAGGTCCAGCTGACCCGATAACCTCTCCTGGCTTTGCTGGAGTAGGACCTACATAATATATAATGGCATCTGCCACATCAATTGGAAGCTTCTCTCCATTTTCTAAAAGCTGTACTAACCTTTTATGAGCAGCATCACGCGCCGTATATATGGTTCCTGTGATTAGTACTGTATCCCCTGCTTTCAAATTCATTGCTTTCTCCTCTGTTAGAGGGGTTTCTAATTTGATCTCCATGCTATACCTCCTGATATTCTATAATTCTACCGATACATGCCTAGTTGAATGACAATTAATATTTACAGCCACAGGTAATCCTGCTATATGAGTAGGATATGTTTCTATGTTCACAGCTAAGGCTGTAGTCCTTCCCCCAAATCCTTGAGGTCCTATTCCTGTCTCATTTATTTTATCCAGCAATTCTTTTTCAAGTTCTGCATAATATGTATCACTATTGTTGATATCAATAGGTCTAAGAAGTGCTTTCTTAGCTAGAAGTGCTACTTTATCAAAAGTTCCTCCAATACCAATGCCTACAACTATAGGAGGGCATGGATTAGAGCCAGCTTGCTTCACAGTCTCGATGACAAATTTTTTTACCCCTTCTATTCCTTCTGATGGCTTCAGCATCTTAATTTGACTCATATTTTCAGAACCAAACCCTTTAGGAGCTAATGTTATTTTTAACTTATCCCCTTTTACTATTTGATAATTTATTACTGCTGGTGTATTTTCTTTAGTATTTATCCTATTTATAGGATCACCTACTACAGATTTTCTTAGAAAGCCCTCTTTGTAACCTAATGCTACACCTTCATTTATAGCCTCCTCTATATATCCTCCCGTTACATGTACATCTTGTCCAATTTCTATAAAAACACATGCCATACCAGTATCTTGGCACATTGGTACAGATTCATTTTCTGCTATCTCTGAATTTTTTAATATTTTTCCTATTATATTCTTAGCCAGCAGGCTGTCTTCTTCTTCATGAGCTTTCTTTAGAGCTTCTTTTATATCTCTAGATATATTGTAATTTGCGTCCATACAAAGCTTTTTTACCGCCATTACTATTTCTTCTGCTTTAATTTCCTTCACGGCTACCTCTCCCTTACTATAATCATTTTATATAATTATACGCTCTATTCTTTTAATTTTCTATGTTTATTGTATTAAGTTATCTTAATACAGGCTATGCTTTTCACATAGCCTTAATAGTTTTAGAACGTGTATAAATGTATATATAAGCTAATGATATATACATTCTATATTTCCCAGGCAATACAACAATACTCGTCAAATACCTTATATTTATTCACCGCTCTGTTTTAAATCAATGTTGATTTTTATATTTTTTTAAACACAGCCCTATTCATTAGAAAAATATATCTCAGCACCATGGCATATAGTTGAAGCTATTTTTTGTTGATATTGGTCACTTTTAAGTTTCTCTCTTTCTGCCTCATTAGATAAAAAACCACATTCTACGATTATTTCTGGTATATCTTTAGGGTTTTTTAGGATTATATACTTATCTCCCGCATTTTTTGCCATTCTATTATTATTCTTGTCAATCATTTCCTTAAGTACGTCTTGCATCAAATTGCCGCAATTTTCACTTTTCTTGTTGTCTGCATACCATACCTGAGCGCCATAGTACTGAGTTTGAGGAAAAAAGTTTAGATGAATACTAATAAACATATCGCAGCCAGTATCACCTATCATTTTATTTCTATTTTGTAAATCCTCTCTCTTTTTATGCCTAATAGTTCCTCCTTCATCATGCAATTCTATATCTGAAGTTCTAGTAAGTATAACCTTATAATTTAATTTTTTTAGCTCCTGCTCCAGCTTTTTAGCTATGCTTAAATTAATATCTTTCTCCAGTGTTCCATCTTTTCCTGAAGCTCCACCATCCATACCTCCGTGTCCAGGATCAATTAATATTACTTTCTCTTTTTTATCTAACTGCTCTGCTTTTGGAATATAGCTTACCACAGTTGATAATATCAATAATGACATTATAAATATAAGTTTTTTCATTTAGTGCACCCCTTTGTATCACTTCTTCTCTTTAGCTATTAAATTAATTTACGTATTTATGGTTTAAATTATTATCTTCAATGGCTTTAGTTTTACCATAAAACTTTTATTTATAATATGTTTAAAACAATTTTAAGTTGTATATAAAAAAACGGCAGTATATGCCGTCTTTTAAATAATCATTATATTGAAAGATATTCTTAATAATTTTCTATGACATTTTCAGATATATTAGTTGCGTGATCGCCTATCCTTTCAAAATTGCTTATTATGTCCAAAAAAATTGTTCCTGAATATGCGGTGCAGATTCCTTCATTAAGTCTCCTGATATGTGATGCTTTCAGATCCTTCTCTAAGGAATCTATCTTTTCTTCTATGAACATCATTTTTCTAGCTCGAGCTTCATCGCTTGTTTCATAGCTTATTATGCTTTCATCCAGAGCTCTTATCGTAAAATTATATATGTCAGACAGCTCTCTTATAGCTTCCTCACTGAAATATAGCTTTCTGCATATCTTTTCACTGGCTAATTCTGCAATGTTTTCTGCATGATCCCCTATTCTTTCTATATCATTAACCACATGAAAAGTTGAGGTAACTATATTTATTTGCTCTTTAGACAGCTTAGAACTAGATAACTTAACCAGATATTGCGTTATCTCTCTCTCCATAATATTAATTATATTTTCATTTTCATATACATCTTTAATTAATTTATCGTCGTTATTTACAAAAGCCTCCATGGATATTTCAACATTCTTTTTTGCCTTATGAGCCATAATTATTGTCTCTTTTATCATTTGGTCTACAGCTATGGAAGGAGTATCTAGAAATCTCTCATCCATATATTCATCCTCTACAATATTGACTTTTTCTTCATCTTTTATCAGGCAGCTTATAGCTTTTAATATATATTTTACAAATGGCAACATTAATATTGTGCTAAATAAATTGAATATAGTATGTATGTTAGCTATCTGCCTCATAGTATTTGAGGTTGCGGCAGTTGCTATATTAATAAAATCTTTTCTAAAAATAATAAATACAATCATACCTATTATATTTATGGTTACATTTAATACAGCGGTAATTTTAGCATTTTTATTTGTTCCAGTGCTGGATATTAAAGCGGTAGCACTTGTACCAATATTGCAGCCTACTACAAATGGGATAATAATATCTTGAGTGAATAATCCTGTAGTGGATGCTGCCATTAAAATCGCTATAACTATAGCTGAATTTTGAAGTACCATAGTAAGAACAATTCCTATAGTTAAAGTAAACAAGAAATTATTTGATAATATCTCCATAATCTCTACAAACACTTGGTAGCCTTTTAGCGGTGCAAATCCTTTTACCATGAAGGTCATGCTTATAAACATCATACCAAAGCCTAAAAGCGCACTTCCAATATCTTTGTTTTTTCTTAAATTTGAAACCATTATAAAGGCTCCCACTCCTACAAACAACAAAGAAATATCTTCAATATTAAAGGCTACTATCTGCGTGGTTATTGTAGTTCCTATATGAGCTCCCATTATGATACCAGCAGCTTGATATAAATTAATTATTTCTGAATTTACTAGTCCAATTACCACTACTGTAGTTATGCTGCTGCTTTGCAGTGTTGCAGCCACTATAAAGCCTACTAAAACTGCTTTATATATATTTGAAGCATGCTTTGCAATAATTTCGTTAATTCTATTTCCTATAATGCTTTCAAGACTGGCTCCCATTAATTTTACAGCATATAAAAATAGACCAATTCCTCCTATTAAATCTATAATTGATTTTCCAAATATATTACTCGTCAAAAAAATACCTCCACGTTTAGTTTTATCCAATAATCTTAGTATAATAACCGAAAAAATACATAATTACATTTTAGGTATTTTTACTATAAAAAACAAGGATTTTCACTTGATTTTTCGTTAGTTTCAAAGTAATTATAAAATTCATAATTTAGCACAGTATTGCGAGTAAAATAATTAAATATTTTATAAAAAGTTTTGTTTTAAATAAGTGTTAGGTCTTTAACATTCATTTAAAGCAAAGCCTGAAAGTAAAAAAGAGAGATATAAAAATCTCTCTTTCCATAAGCAATATTATCTCTTTGAAAATTGTGGAGCTCTTCTTGCTTTCTTAAGACCGTATTTCTTTCTTTCCTTCATTCTTGGATCTCTAGTTAAGAAACCTTCTTTCTTAAGTGCAGACTTCAAATTCTCATCTGATTTAACCAATGCTCTTGTAATACCATGTCTTATAGCTCCAGCCTGACCTGTGAAGCCACCACCATGAACATTTACAAGTACATCATACTTATCCTTAGTTCCTGTTAAAACCAATGGTTGATTAACTATTATCTTTAATGTATCTAATCCGAAATATGTATCCATATCTCTTGAATTTATTATAACTTTTCCTTCGCCTGGAACTATTCTAACTCTTGCTACGGATTTTTTTCTTCTACCAGTAGCTAAATATTGAACCTTAGCCATTATAATTTACCTCCACTTCCAATTAGTACTTTAGCTCAAGAACTTCTGGCTTTTGAGCTGCATTATCGTGTTCAGCGCCTCTATATACCTTAAGCTTCTTTAGCATTTGCTTTCCAAGAGGTCCCTTTGGAAGCATTCTTCTTACAGCTTCCTCAAATGCAAATTCAGGTTTCTTTACAAGTACTTCTCTATATGGAGTTTCCTTTAATCCACCTGGGTATAATGAATGATGTCTAAGCATCTTCTGATCTAATTTCTTTCCAGTTAAAACTACTTTTTCAGCGTTTATAACTATTACGAAATCTCCTGTATCTACATTTGGTGTAAATATTGGCTTATTTTTTCCTCTTAATATTGAAGCAACTTGACTTGCTACTCTTCCAAGTGGTTTGCCTGCAGCATCAACCACATACCATTTTCTTTCAAATTGTTCTGGTTTTGCAACGTATGACTTCATCTTTTTCCCTCCCTAGATATCTGTGCTCATTAATACATTATATCTCAAGACCCGGGGCTAGTGGATCTTAATTGTTCCATTAACAAACATGATAATTATAATACAATCTGCCGGGCGTGTCAATATATTATTAACATAAAGTTTTTTTATTTTAGCACACCCTTATTCATGATAAATTCATATTAATAATAAACTTTTTCCAAACACAGCCCTTGTGCTGGAGATGCCTTACCAGCTTTTTTTCTGTCTCTGCTTTCTAATATTTTTATAATATCCTCTGGCTTTTTTCTTTCCAAGCCTACATCAATTAGTGTACCGCATATTATTCTCATCATATTGTACAAAAATCCATCTGCGGTACCATATATTTTTATATATGGATCTACCTCTAATACATCTAAAGACTTAATAGTTCTTTCAGTTGTTTTAGCGGAACTTCCTAAGGTTCTAAAAGCAGAGAAATCATGTTTTCCTATAAAATATTGTGAAGCCAACACCATTTTATCTATATTTAAAGACTTTCTAACATGGCAGCTATAGTTTCTATATATAGCTGAATTTATTTCTCTATTGAATATAGTATAACTATAAGTTTTCCCTTTACAGCAATATCTTGAATGAAAATTCGTCTCCATTTCAATAGAAGATAAAATTCTTATATCCTCAGGAAGCTTTGCATTAATTGCATTTCTAAACTTTTTATCTTCTATATTGCTTTCAGTATAAAAATTGCATACAAATTCCTTAGCATGGACTCCTGAATCTGTTCTGCTGCATCCTATGGTATTTACCTGCTCTCTTGTTATATTAAATATAGCTTTTTCTAACACCTGCTGAACTGCTAAAGAATTTTTTTGCCTCTGCCACCCTGCATAATCATTTCCATCATATTCTAGCACAAGCTTAATGTTTCTCAAAATTTATCCTCTCCCATGATTCTTCTTAAAAGTATGGCAGCTTTCTCGTTATAAAAGATATTATGACCAATAGTATAAAAGCCAATGCAGCTATTAAATCATTGTAGGTATATTTTAGGATCTTCATTCTAGTTCTTCCTTCGCCGCCTCTATAGCACCTAGCCTCCATAGCCATTGCAAGCTCATCTGCTCTCCTAAAGGAGCTTATAAAAAGCGGAACAAGCAGCGGTATCAAGCCTTTTGCCTTTTGAATTATGTTTCCACTGTCAAAATCAGCGCCTCTTGCCATTTGAGCCTTCATTATTTTATCCGTTTCATCTATAAGCGTTGGTATGAATCTAAGAGCTATAGTCATCATCATAGCAAGTTCATGTGCCGGAAGTCCTATTCTCTTAAATGGCCCTAGCAGCCTTTCTATTCCATCTGTAAGTTCTATAGGTGAAGTGGTAAGTGTCAATATAGAGGTACCTACAATCAAGAATATAAGCCTTACAGACATAAAAACTGCGAGCCTTACTCCTTCATCATATATTTTTATGAATCCCATATGATATATTTCATTTCCTTCTCTAGTCATCAGCAGATTTAAAATAGCAGTTATAAGCAGTAAAATGAATATTGGTTTTAATCCCTTATATATGTAGCTAAACTTTAGACGAGCTATATATATTGTGATAAATACAAATAAAAATACAAAAGCATATCCAACAAAATTTTTAATAACAAATAAATCTATAAGATACAATACTGCTATCAATATCTTTGCTCTTGGATCTAACTTATGTACAAAGGATTCTCCTGGCACATATTGACCAATAGTTATGTCCTTAATCAATTGTAATCCCCCCTATCTTAATATCTTTAATATCGCATCTACGGCGGAATCCACAGTATAGATGTCATCAGATAGTTCAAAGCCCCTATTCCTCAATTCCCTTATAATATAAGTAACCTGAGGAGCTGCAAGCCCTACCTTTTCTATTAAATCAATATTTTTAAATATCTGTGATGGCGTTCCATCCAAAATACATTTTCCATTGTCCATAACTAGTATTCTTTCAGCAAGTTTAGCTACATCTTCCATGCTGTGAGAAACTAATATAATAGTTAAATTATATTCTTTATGAAGTTTTTTTATTTGGCCTAATATTTCATCTCTTCCTTTAGGATCCAATCCTGCTGTTGGTTCATCTAGTATAAGCACTTTAGGCTCCATTGCTACTACTCCAGCAATAGCCACCCTTCTTTTCTGCCCTCCACTAAGCTCAAAAGGCGATTTATCTTTATATTCTTCATAGTTTAAGCCAACAACATTCATAGCCTTTTTTACCCTGATGCTTATCTCTTCTTCATTTAATCCAAGCTTCCTAGGTCCATAGCTAATATCTTTTTCTATTGTTTCTTCAAACAATTGATATTCAGGATATTGAAAGACTAAGCCTACTCTTTTTCTTATATCTGACAGCTTTACATTTTTCGCTGTTATATTGGTAGAATCTATCATTATAGTGCCTGAAGTAGGTTTTAACAGTCCATTCATATGCTGAACTAATGTTGATTTTCCAGAGCCCGTATGACCAATAAGTGCTATAAATTCCCCTTGATTAATTTCAATAGAAACATTGTCTATTGCCTTCTTTTCAAAAGGACTATTAGGCATATAAATATGTGTTAAATTTTCTATTTTAATCGACATAACTCATTCACCAACTCACTAACTGTTAATATATCTGTGCTAATATCTATACCTTGTTTTTTCAATTTAAATGCTAATTCTGTAACCTGAGGTACATCTAAGCCTATTTTTTTCATTGTCTCAACTTTACTAAAAACTTCCCTAGGTGTTCCCTCTGAAACTATTCTTCCTTCATCCATAACTAAAATTCTATCTGCCTCCACTGCTTCTTCCATATAATGAGTTATTAGAATTATAGTTATGCCTTCTTTTCTGTTTAATTCAGTTATGGTTTTAATTACCTCTTTTCTACCTGATGGATCAAGCATAGCGGTAGGCTCGTCTAAAATAATACATTTAGGCTTCATTGCTAATATACCCGCAATAGCCACTCTTTGTTTTTGACCGCCAGATAAAAGATGGGGAGCATGCCTTTTATATTCATACATATCTACTCTTTTAAGGCTTTCATCTACTCTTTTTCTAATTTCCTCACTAGGAACTCCTAAATTCTCTGGTCCGAAGGCTACGTCCTCTTCCACAATAGTTGCTACTAACTGATTATCTGGATTTTGAAAAACCATGCCCGCCATACTTCTTATATCCCATATTTTTTCACTATCTGAAGTATCTATTCCATCTACATACACTTTTCCTCCCGAAGGCAAAAGTAATGCATTCATGTGTTTTGCTAATGTGGATTTTCCTGAACCATTATGCCCTAGAATAACTACGAATTCACCTTTTTTAACAGACATATTCAAATTATCTATAGCAATTTTATAAATTCCTTTTTCTTCATCATCTATGTATTTAAATGTTAGATTTTCACATTTAATCATGTTTTCGCTCATAAAATATCACTCCCCTTTATAATCTGCATTAGGAAATATACATACTGTGTATATTTTCTATTATAGATTATATATTTTTATAACAAAATGGGGACTAAGTCCAAATTCACTTAATCCCCTGAATATTTTAAAGCAATTCCAGTATTACTACTTCAGCTCCGTCGCCTCTTCTTGGTCCAACCTTATACATTCTAGTGTATCCACCTTTTCTTTCAGCGAACTTTGGTGCTATACTGTCAAATAAATCTTTAACAACAGCTTCCTCAGTCACATAGGATAACACCTGTCTTCTTGCATGAAGATCTCCTCTTTTACCAAGAGTTATCATCTTTTCAGCTATAGATCTAGTTTCTTTAGCTCTGGTAACTGTAGTTTCAATTTTGCCATGCTTTAGAAGGCTTGTTACTAAATTTCTAAGCATTGCCTTTCTCTGGTCAGTAGGAAGACCTAACTTACGATATCCTGCCATGATTTACCTCCTTACTCATCGCTTTCCCTTAAGCTTAAATTTAAATCGTGCAACTTCTTTTCAACTTCTTCTAGAGATTTCTTTCCGAGGTTTCTTACCTTCATCATATCTTCCATAGATCTTTCAGTAAGTTCTTGGACAGTATTGATTCCAGCTCTCTTTAAGCAGTTATAACTTCTTACTGACAAATCTAATTCCTCAATTGTCATTTCGAGAACTTTTTCTTTCTTATCCTCTTCTTTTTCAACCATTATCTCTACATTGTTAGCATGATCTGTTAAAGTCATGAACAATTTGAAATGCTCTATAAGAATTTTCGCTGATAAGCTTATTGCTTCATCTGTTTTTATTGTTCCATTGGTCCATAACTCAAGAGTTAACTTGTCATAGTCAGTTACTTGACCAACTCTTGTTTTATCAACAGTAAAATTAACTCTTTTTACTGGTGTATATATGGAGTCTACAGCTATTGTTGATATCGGAAGTTCCTCGCTTTTATTTTTAGTTTGAGAAACATATCCTCTACCTCTATTAACGGATATCTCCATATACAATTTTCCATTATCATCAAGAGTAGCTATATGTAGATCCTTATTGATGATTTCAATATCTCCGTCTGTTCTAATATCTCCACCCTTTACTTCTCCAGGTCCTTTTGCATCAATATAAATTGTCTTAGGACTATCTCCAGTCATCTTCATAGCTAAATTCTTAATATTTAGTATTATTTGAGGAACATCTTCCTTGACGCCTTGCACAGTAGAAAACTCATGTAATACGCCATCAATTTTTATTGCATTAGCAGCTGCTCCTGGCAATGAAGAGAGAAGGATTCTTCTTAATGCATTACCTAAAGTAATACCATATCCTCTCTCCAAAGGTTCTATAACAAACTTACCATATGTGTCATCTGCACCTGAATCTACACGTTCTATTTTTGGCTTTTCTATCTCTAACATTCACAAACCCTCCTTCATAATTTAAATGGCAACCTTATTTTGAGGGCAACTGATTCTATTATTACTAAGTCATTGCTGTTTTTTCAGCTATATATATCTCAAACTAAGCCATTTGTTAATAGTTAATAAACTATTTATTACTTGCTGTATAACTCAACTATTAATGTTTCATTAATAGCTACGTCAATTTCAGCTCTTGTTGGCTCAGAAACTACCTTACCTTCAAAGTTTTCTGGGCTTGCATTTAGCCAGTTTGGTAAAGTTTTTGGATTTTCAGCAAATACCTTAAACAATTCCTTCTGTCTGCTCTTTTCTTTAACTGTTATTACATCATTTGCAGATAAAGTATATGAAGGAATGTTAACTTTCTTTCCATTAACTAAGAAATGCTCATGTGTAACAAGCTGTCTAGCTTCAGCTCTTGAGTTACCATATCCTAATCTGTAAATAACATTATCCAATCTAAGTTCAAGTAATCTTAACAAGTTTTCACCTGTGATTCCTCTTTTTCTTTCAGCCTTTTCATAATAAGTTCTGAATTGACCTTCAAGAACTCCATAAATTCTTTTTGCTTTCTGCTTCTCTCTTAATTGTAAACCGTAGTTAGAAAGCTTCTTCTTACTAGCACCGTGCTGACCTGGTGCGTAATTTCTTCTGTCTATTGCACATTTTCCTGTATAGCATCTATCGCCTTTTAAAAATAACTTTGCACCTTCTCTTCTACAAAGTCTACATACAGCTCCAGTATATCTTGCCATTCATTACACCTCCTGTTACTTGATTATACTCTTCTTCTTTTTGGTGGTCTGCATCCGTTATGTGGTATAGGAGTAACATCTTTAATCATTGTTATTTCTAACCCTGCAGCTTGAAGAGATCTTATAGCAGCTTCTCTACCTGCTCCTGGTCCCTTTACATACACCTGGATTGTTTTCAATCCATGCTCCATTGCAACTTTAGCAGCTGTTTCTGCAGCCATCTGCGCAGCAAATGGAGTACTCTTTCTTGAACCTCTAAAGCCAAGCGCTCCAGCACTTGACCATGAAAGAGCATTTCCCACAGCATCTGTAACAGTAACTATGGAATTATTAAAAGTAGATTTAATATGTGCTGCTCCGTGCTCAACATTTTTTCTTTCTTTTCTTCTTCTAGTTGTTTTCTTAGCATTTTGTGCTGCCATCCTATTCCCTCCTTACTTATTTCTTTTTCTTACCAGCAATTGTTCTCTTTGGACCTTTTCTTGTTCTTGCGTTAGTCTTAGTCTTCTGACCTCTAACTGGAAGTCCTTTTCTGTGTCTTATTCCTCTATAGCAACCTATTTCAATAAGTCTCTTTATGTTTAACGCAATATCTCTTCTAAGATCGCCTTCAACTTTAACATTCTTATTTATATAGTCTCTAAGTTTATTTACTTCTTCTTCAGTAAGATCTCTAACTCTTGTGTCAGGGTTGATGCCTGTTTCACTCAATATTTTCTGTGAACTTGGCAATCCTATACCATATATATAGGTAAGTCCTATTTCAACTCTTTTTTCCTTTGGTATATCTATACCAGCGATTCTTGCCATTAAAATTTACACCTCCTAGGTTGAATATACAAAATTAATATATTATTTATATAAAGTTTCAGGTAAGTAATCATTTTACTTCAGCCGCACCTAAAACATAATATAGCCTATTAGCCTTGCTTTTGCTTATGTTTTGGATTTTCACAAATAACCATTACTTTGCCTTTTCTTTTTATAACCTTACATTTTTCGCATATAGGTTTTACTGACGGTCTTACTTTCATAGTTATAACCCTCCTTATTACTTTGCTCTCCAGGTGATTCTACCCCTAGTTAAATCATAGGGTGATAGCTCAACTGTAACTTTATCACCAGGTAATATTTTAATAAAATTCATTCTTAACTTTCCTGATATATGGCCAAGTATTTGATGACCACTTTCTAATTCTACTAAAAACATTGCATTAGGTAAAGCTTCTAACACTGTACCTTGCATTTCTATTACATCTTCTTTTGACATCAGGTAATCAAACCTCCTTAACTATGTCATTCAACTGCAAAAACTTTCTAATTGTTGAATTCTCTATCACTTTTCCTAATATAATTTCACTTTTTATCTCCTGTGCTATTATATCAGTAAAACGTAAATGCCTCAACTTTTTTTTCTTGGGTTTATCTTGAGTCTTAAGTTTTCCATCAGCAACTAGCACATAATTGTATGAAATTACATCTAATACTATATATAATTTTTCTTTATCTCTACCTGCTGTAGAAATTACTACTCTACCTATCAAGTCATTTTTATTCAAAGCTTTCACCTCAATACGTCTTGCATAAAATACAAGTTTTTTGCGGGAAGCCCTGAAATCCCAAAATGAGGGTCTGGCTTCCTGCTTAAACATTCTGCTGCTGACCTGGTTAGTTCTGCAGTTGTGTCTATGGTTCTTTTACCCTTTAAGTCCTGCAAGAGTATATATTATTCTTTACCAGCACGCCTCATATTTTATTTTAGTATACTTCTATCAGTATCACTTTTAAAAAGTGCTATTAAGAAAATGACAAATATCTTCAAATACTTCATTTATTGCTTTAGTTCCATCAAATTGATGAAGTATTTCTGCTTTGCTATAATACTCTACTAAAGGTTTAGTCTGAGCATCATAAACATCTAGTCTTTCTTTGACAGTTGCTTCTTCATCATCTTTACGTTGCACTATGTCATTGCCACATATGTCACATTTACCTGAAATCATTGGAGGATTATACCTTATATGATAACTGGCTCCACAGGATAAACAACTCCTTCTTCCAGTCATTCGATCCAAAATGAACTCCTTAGGCACATTTAAAAGTAAAACAGCGTCTAGTTTATCATTATGATCTTTTAGGTAGTTATCGAGAGCAACGGCTTGAGCTACTGTTCTCGGAAATCCATCTAATAGATATCCATTTTTGCAGTCATCTTGACCTAGTCTATCCACTAACATAGATATTGTAATTTCATCTGGAACTAAAGCTCCTTTATCCATATAGCTTTTAGCTGTGATACCTAAATCAGTTCCTTCTGATATATTTTTTCTAAATATATCTCCAGTAGATATATGTGGTATCGAGTATTTCATACTAATTGATTTTGCCTGAGTACCTTTACCTGCACCCGGTGGTCCCATTATTTGAATTTTCACCGATTTCATCCCCATACTATTACTATTTTAAGAAGCCATGATAATGACGCATTATAAGTTGTGATTCAAGTTGCCTTACTGTATCCATTGCCACACCAACCATTATTAGGATTGACGTACCACCAAAGGATATTTGCTGAAACTTCGTTTGAGCGTTCACTATTACAGGTATTATAGCAATAACTGCCGCAAATAAACCACCTATCATAGCTACTCTAAAAAGTACCTTTTCAATATATTCATAAGTTGATTTTCCTGGTCTTATTCCTGGTATAAACCCTGAAGATTTATATATGTTTTCAGCCATTTCTTCTGGCTTAAACGTAACTTCTGCATAAAACCATGAGAAAAATATTACTAAAATAGCATAGACCACAGGATAAACCCACTTTTGATCGTTAAAAGGACTATACTTACTTGATTGAACCCATATGCTCCAAGCATGGTTTGGAAAGAACTTTGCTATTGTTGTAGGGAAAGATAGAACAGACATAGCAAATATTATTGCTATAACTCCAGTAGAAGTAAGATTAAATGGTATATGTGAAGACTGTCCTTGGAATGTCTTATTACCAGCTACCTTACCAGCATACTGAACTGTTATTCTTCTTTCTGATAAACTCATAATTATAACAAAGAAAACTAACGCAGCTGCACCAATCGCAAATAGTATCACATTAAGTGTTGTAACAGTATTCTGCTGTCTTAAATAATTGATAGTACCCGCTGTATCAGGAAGTCCAGCAATTATATTAACAAAAATTAATAATGAAACCCCGTTACCAATTCCTTTTACTGTAATCATATCGCCTAACCACATCAAGAAAGTTGAAGCTGTAGTCAATGTTAATATTATCATGAAAGTATTAAATATAGTATCACTCTTAACATAACCGTAGTTATATATATATACATACACACCATATGACTGAAGTGCTGCTAAAACTACTGATACGTTACGAGTATACTTCTGAATTTTTTTTCTACCCTCTTCGCCTTCTTTAGATAGCTGTTCAAGATATGGTATAGCTACCGTAAGTAACTGCATTATAATGGATGAATTTATGTATGGAATTACACCCATAGCAAAGATACTAAACCTTCTAAAAGCACCACCAGATATTAAGTCGTAAAACCCAACTAATCCGGTCTGATCTAAGCTTTTAGCTAACTTAGTACTATCAATTCCTGGAACTGGTATATGGCTACCAAGCCTATATACCGCTACCAAGAAAATAGTAAACAATATTCTCTTCCTTAATTCAGGAATTTTCCAAGCATTCTTAATAGTAGATAGCATAGTTAAATCACCTCTACTTTTCCTCCAGCCGCTTGTATCTTTTCAGCTGCTGTTTTTGAAAATTTACTTGCTTTTACTGTCAAGTTCTTATCAAGGTCACCGTTTCCTAATATCTTTACTCCATCATATACCTTGCTAATTATTCTTTTTTCAAGCAGCAACTGTGGTGTAACCTCAGTTCCGTTTTCGAATGCATTTAATCTATCAATATTTATTACTGCATATTCTTTTGCAAATATATTTGTAAATCCTCTTTTAGGTAATCTTCTGAATAGAGGCATCTGACCTCCTTCAAATCCAGGTCTTACTCCACCGCCAGTTCTAGCGTTCTGACCCTTTTCACCTTTTCCAGCGTTTCTTCCTAATCCTGAACCAGTTCCTCTACCTATTCTTTTAGGAGCTTTCTTGGATCCTTCAGCTGGTTTTAATTCGTGAAGTTTCATATATGTTTACACCTCCTATGTTCCTTTTTAAAAGATAACATTTTATTTAACATAGATGCGATCGCATCTTATACATAAATTATACTTCTTCTACTTTTAAAAGGTAGTTAACTTTATTTATCATTCCTTTTATCTGAGTAGTACCCTCATGTTCAACTACCTTACCTATTTTACTTAATCCAAGAGCTTTAACAGTAGCAATATGATCATCTTTTCTTCCTATTAAACTCTTTGTTAGTGTTATTCTAAGTTTAGCCAAGGCCAATCCCTCCTTAACCTAGTATCTCTTCAACAGTTTTGCCTCTTAGCTTAGCAATCTGCTCAACAGTTTTTAATCTTGACAAGCCATTGATTGTTGCGTTAACCATGTTCTTTGGATTGTTAGAACCTAAAGACTTAGCTCTTACATCCTTTAATCCAGCTAATTCAAGAACAGCTCTTGCTGGACCACCTGCTATAACTCCTGTACCTTCGCTAGCAGGCATTATAAGTACTTTACCAGTACCGAAGATTCCTTCGATTTCGTGTGGAACTGTTGTTTCTACTAAAGCAACTTCCACGATATTTTTCTTAGCGTCTTCAATTCCTTTTCTTATAGCTTCAGGAATTTCAATTGACTTTCCAATACCAACGCCTACATGACCGTTTTCGTCGCCTACAACTACAAGAGCACTGAATCTAAAATTTCTACCGCCCTTGACAACCTTAGCAACTCTGCTAATGCTAACAACTTTTTCCTTTAGGTCTAGTGTGCTAGGATCTATTCTCATTTATTTCCCTCCTTTAGAATTCTAAGCCTGCTTCTCTTGCTCCTTCAGCTAATTGCTGAACTCTTCCATGATATATATATCCGCCTCTGTCAAAAACAACAGCTTTTATTCCTTTTTCTAATGCTTTTTTAGCTACTGCTTCGCCTACTAATTTAGCAGCGTCTTTGTTGCTTCCAAGCTTTGTTGCAAATTCTTTGTCTAATGAAGAAGCTGCAACTAATGTCTTTTGAGCAACATCATCTATAATCTGTGCATAGATGTTTTTTTCACTTCTGAATACAGAAAGTCTTGGTCTTTCTGCAGTACCATGTACCTTCTTACGTACTCTTAAATGACGTTTAACTCTTGATATGCTTCTATCTTCCTTATTGTACATTAGGTTTCACTCCTTTCAACTATTTCTTACCAGTCTTACCTTCTTTACGTCTAATAACCTCATTATCATACTTGATTCCTTTGCCCTTATATGGCTCTGGCTTTCTCCAAGTTCTGATATCTGCTGCTACTGCGCCAACAAGTTCCTTATCTATGCCTTTTACAACAACCTTATTTGCAGCTGGAGTTTCGAAAGTAATTCCTTCAACAGCTTCAATTTCAACTGGATGTGAATAACCTAAGCTCATGACTAATTTCTTTCCTTGAATCTGAGCTCTGTAACCAACGCCTATTAGTTCAAGAGTCTTCTGATATCCCTCAGTAACTCCATTAACCATATTATTTATTAAAGCTCTAGTTAATCCATGAAGAGCTCTATGCTCCTTTTGGTCGCTTGGCCTTGTAACCAGAACAGAATTGTCTTCAACAGCGATCTTTATATCCTTATGCATTGTTCTAGTAAGCTGCCCTTTAGGACCCTTTACTGTCACAACGTTGTCTGGTGTTACATTAACAGTAACGCCGCTTGGTATAGCTACTGGTAGCTTTCCAATTCTTGACATATTTGCACCTCCTGTATTTCTTTTAAGTGTAACATATAATTTGCTACATATTACATTATTCGATGCACAACAAAATTTGTTATGCCGCTGATTGCATTATTAATATTATTACCAAATATAGCAGATAACTTCTCCGCCTAATCCAAGTTTTCTAGCGTCTCTATCAGCTACAATTCCCTTGGAAGTAGATATTATTGCAACTCCTAAACCATTAAGAACTTTTGGAACTTCATCCTTCTTGCAATAAACTCTTAAACCTGGCTTTGATATTCTCTTAAGTCCGCTTATAACTTTTTCTTTATTAGAACCGTACTTTAAAGTTAATCTAAGCATTGGAACTACACCGTCGCTGTATTCCTCAATATTCTTTATATAACCTTCTTCAAGCATTATATTTGTAATAGCCTTCTTTATGGTAGAAGAAGGAACTTCTACTATTTCATGTTTTGCAGTATTTGCATTTCTAACACGTGTAAGCAAATCTGCAATAGGATCTGTTGTCATAACCATTTATTGTGCCTCCTTTCACTACTATGGATTTTTACCAGCTAGCTTTCTTACAACCTGGAATCTGTCCCTTGTAAGCAAGCTCTCTAAAACATATACGGCATATTCCGAACTTCTTTAATACAGAATGGGGTCTTCCACATAGTCTGCATCTTGTATAAGCTCTAGTTGCGTATTTAGGTTCTTTTTTCCACTTTTCTATAATTGCTTTACGCGCCACGGTTTCCCCTCCTTATTTCTGTACAAATGGCATGCCAAGGAATCTTAATAACTCTCTAGCTTCCTCGTCTGTCTTTGCAGTAGTAACAAATACTATATCCATACCTCTTACTTTGTCAATTTTATCGTATTCAACTTCTGGGAATATTAATTGTTCCTTAACGCCTAGTGTATAGTTTCCTCTACCATCAAAAGCCTTATCTGAAACTCCTCTGAAGTCTCTAACTCTTGGAAGAGCAACATTCATTAATTTATCGGCAAATTCAAACATCATTTGCTTTCTTAATGTTACCTTACATCCTATAGGCATATTTTCTCTTATTTTAAAGTTAGCTATTGACTTCTTTGCTCTTGTTAAAATTGGCTTCTGTCCAGTTATTAAAGTCATATCACCAACAGCAGATTCTAAAACTTTAGCATTATCTTTAGCTTCTCCAACTCCCATGTTAACTACAACTTTTTCAAGTTTTGGAACTTCCATTATATTTTTATATCCAAATTTATCCATTAAAGCTGGAACAACTTCATTGTTGTATTTTTCTTGTAGTCTTGCAACCATCTAGGTATACCTCCTTTCAAAAACTAAAATGTTTCTCCACAATGCTTACATATTCTAACTTTTGTTCCGTCATCCAATATTTTATGTGCTATTCTTGTAACTTTTTTGCATTTATCGCAATAAAGCATAACCTTTGAGCTATATATAGGAGCTTCTACATGAACTATTCCACCCTGCATATTAGCTTTACTTGGTTTTTCATGCTTTGTAACAACATTAACGCCCTTAACAAGAACTTTTCCGCTCTTTGGTAATACTTGAAGAACTTCTCCAACTTTACCCTTATCCTTACCGGATACAATCATAACAGTGTCTTTCTTTCTAATGTGTACCTTTGTCAATGTAGCCACCTCCTTATCTATAGAACTTCAGGTGCTAGTGATAATATCTTAGTAAATTCCTTATCTCTTAGCTCCCTAGCAACAGGCCCAAATATACGAGTACCTTTTGGCTGCTTATCTTCCTTTATTATTACTGCTGCATTTTCATCAAATCTTATATATGAACCATCAGGTCTTCTCATACCTTTAACAGATCTAACTATTACAGCCTTAACTACTTCACCTTTTTTAACAACTCCGCCTGGTGTTGCACTTTTAACGCTAGCAACTATTGTATCACCAACATTTCCATACTTCCTCTTTGATCCGCCTAAAACTCTAATGCACATTACTTCTTTTGCACCAGAATTATCTGCAACCTTTAGAATGGTTTGCTGTTGTATCATTTAAAACCCTCCTTTCAGCCTAAAGCTATTTAGCTTTCTCAACTATTTCAACTAATCTCCATCTCTTATCTTTAGATAATGGTCTAGTTTCCATTATTAATACTGTATCGTTAATCTTTGCTTCATTATTTTCATCGTGAGCTTTGAACTTAGTTGTTCTATTAACTGTCTTACCATACAATGGATGACGAACTTTTGTTTCAATAGATACTACTATAGTTTTTTCCATTTTATCTGAAACAACTTTGCCTATTCTTGTCTTTCTATTTCCTCTTTCCACAGGACGAACCTCCTTTCAGCTTACTGCCTAACCGCTTTAAGTTCTTCTTCTCTAATGATGGTTTTAATCTGGGCTATAGATTTTTTAACCTCTTTAATTCTCATTGGGTTTTCTAATTGACCAGTAGCCAATTGAAATCTCAAATTGAAGAGCTCTGCTTTCAGGTCATTGAGCTTAACTACCAATTCCTGAGGGCTACTATTTCTTAATTCTACTAATTCTCTAGCCTTCATTTACTTCACCACCCATTTCCTCAAAATCTCTTCTTGTAACAAACTTAGTTTTTATAGGTAATTTATGTGATGCAAGTCTCAAAGCTTCTCTAGCCACTTCCTCTGAAACTCCTGCAATTTCAAATAAAACTCTATCTGGTTTAACTACTGCAACCCAGTATTCTGGTGAACCTTTACCGGAACCCATACGAGTTTCAGCTGGTTTTTCTGTAACTGGCTTATCTGGAAAAATTTTTATCCAAATTTTTCCTCCTCTTTTAAGATATCTATTAATAGCTATTCTGGCAGCTTCTATCTGATTATTTGTAATCCAACCGCATTCTGTAGCTTGAAGTCCGTAATCACCGTATGCTAAAAAATTACCTCTAGTAGCTTTTCCTTTCATTCTACCACGTTGTACCTTACGATGCTTAACTCTTTTAGGCATTAACATGATGCTTTCCTCCTTTCTTAAGCGTTAATTTCTTCCTTTTGAACTTTTTTTACTGGAAGAACTTCTCCTTTATAAACCCAAACCTTTACTCCTATTTTTCCATAAGTAGTATCAGCTTCTGCAAATCCGTAATCTATATCAGCTCTTAAAGTCTGAAGTGGAATAGTTCCTTCATGATACTGTTCAGTTCTTGCTATTTCAGCTCCACCGAGTCTACCAGCACATGCAGTCTTAACACCCTTTGCTCCAGCTCTCATTGCTCTTTGAATTGTCTGCTTCATAGCTCTTCTGAAAGATATTCTCTTTTCAAGTTGAGAAGCTATGTTTTCAGCCATAAGTTGTGCATTCTGTTCTGCATTCTTTACTTCAACTATATTTATAAGTACATTCTTTTCTTTTATAAAAGTTTCTAAAGATGCTTTTAGAGCATTTATTCCCTGTCCGCCTTTACCGATAACCATACCTGGCTTTGAAGTATGAATACTTATCTTTACTCTTTTAGCGAATCTTTCAATTTCTATTCTTGCTATTCCAGAACTATATAAAGTTGACTTTATATATTCTCTTATTTTATTATCTTCAACTAAATAGTCAGCAAAATTTTTGCTATCAGCGTACCATTTAGCATCCCAATCCTTTATTACGCCTACTCTTAAGCCATGTGGATTTACCTTTTGTCCCACGCTATTTCCCTCCTTCTTATTCTCTTTCTTTTACTACAACTGTAATATGACTTGTTCTTTTCTTTATTGGAAATGCTCTTCCTTGAGCATGTGGTGTGAATCTTCTAAGTGTCGGACCGGCACCAACAAATGCTTCTGAAACGAACAAATTAGATGCATCAAGATCATTATTATTTTCAGCATTTGCAATAGCTGAATTTAATATCTTGTTTACAACTACAGCTGCATCCTTTGGAGTGTACTGTAGGATTGCACGAGCTTCGTTAACATTTTTACCTCTTATTAAGTCGAGCACAATCCCAACCTTCATAGGAGACATTCTTACATATTTTGCAATAGCTTTAGTTTCCATTATTAGTTACCTCCTTTCCAGACTACCTCTTAACGCCTGTTGACTTTTCATTGCCATCATGACCTTTAAAAGTTCTAGTTAAAACGAATTCGCCAAGCTTATGTCCAACCATATCTTCAGTTATATAAACTGGAACATGCTTTCTTCCGTCATGAACAGCTATTGTGTGTCCTATTAACTGTGGGAAAATTGTTGAACTTCTTGACCAACTCTTTATAACCTTCTTTTCATTGTTGGCATTCATTTCGTTTATTTTATTTAAAAGCGACTCTTGAATAAAAGGTCCCTTTTTAGTAGATCTACTCACTATATTGGCCTCCCTTCATAAAACTTAATAGCAGGAAGAGAATCTTCAATCCTCTTCTGACTATTTACTGTTTCTCTTCTTAACTATCATTCTATCGGAATACTTCTTATGTTTTCTAGTCTTAAGTCCAAGAGCAGGTTTTCCCCAAGGAGTAAGTGGACTAGCATGACCTACTGGAGACTTACCTTCACCACCACCGTGTGGATGGTCTACAGGGTTCATTACGGAACCTCTTACTGTTGGTCTCCAACCCATATGTCTTTTTCTTCCGGCATTACCTAGGTTAACTATTTCATGAGTCAAGTTAGAAACTGTACCAATTGTAGCTCTACAATCTATTCTAACATATCTCATTTCTCCGCTTGGTAATCTTAATGTAGCATAGTCGCCTTCCTTAGCCATAAGCTGAGCTGAAGCTCCTGCACTTCTTACTAGCTGCCCGCCTTTTCCATATGAAAGCTCTACATTGTGAACTATTGTACCAACTGGAATATTTCTTAAAGGAAGAGCGTTTCCTGGTTTAATATCAGCGTTTGCACCTGATTCAACTACATCTCCAACCTTTAATCCTACTGGTGCTAATATATATCTTTTTTCACCATCAGCATAAATAACTAGTGCTATATAAGCTGATCTGTTTGGATCATATTCTACTGTAGCAACCTTTGCTGGAACACCATCCTTGTTTCTCTTAAAATCAATAACTCTATATTTTTGTTTAACACCGCCGCCTCTATGACGAACAGTTATCTTACCTTGAGCATTTCTACCAGCTTTGCTGTTCAAAGCAACAAGAAGTGATTTCTCTGGTCTGTCTGTTGTTACTTCTTCAAAAGTAGAAACAGTCATCTGTCTTCTTGAAGGTGTGGTAGGTTTAAATGCTTTAACTGCCATGTTATTTCCCTCCTTCTTTTAGCTTATCTGGCGCTTTCGCCAATAATTTGCCTAGTTTAAACTATTGAATTCCTTCAAAGAATTCTATAGTCTTACTATCCTCAGTAAGCTTAACTATAGCTTTCTTATAGTCAGCTCTCTTACCTATATGAACTCCTACTCTCTTAGTTTTTCCTAGAGTTCTTAAAGTTTGAACATCTTCAACTTTTACACCAAAAACGTCCTCTACAGCTTTCTTTATCTGTGATTTATTAGCTTTGATGTCTACTATAAAGGTGTATTTTTTTTCTGACATAGCTGCCATACTCTTTTCAGTTATAACTGGCTTTCTTATAATATCATGGCTATTCATTATGCATACACCTCCTCAACTTTTGATACAGCATCCTTAGTGATTATGAATTTATCATACTTTAAAATATCATAAACATTTAGGTTGTTAACTGGCATTACTGCTACGCCTTCAATATTTCTAGCTGACTTATATACATTTTCGTTAGCTTCAGCTGTAACGATAAGTGTCTTCTTAGCTTCAAAAGCATTAAGCATTTTAACTATTTCCTTAGTCTTTGGAGCTTCCAAAGTAAGTTCATCTAAAACTACTATTTCATTTTCTGAAACTTTGCTAGTCAAAGCTGACTTCATAGCAACTCTTCTAAGGCTCTTTGGAAGTGACACTCTATAATCACGTGGCTTTGGTGCGAATACTATACCACCATGAATCCACTGTGGTGATCTTGTAGAACCTTGTCTTGCTCTACCTGTTCCTTTTTGTCTCCAAGGCTTTATTCCGCCTCCAGAAACCTCTGCTCTTGTTTTAGCGTTCTGGGTCCCTTGTCTCTTGTTAGCAAGAATAGCAACAACTACTTGATGTATTGCGTTTTCATTAACTTCAACGCCGAAAACATTATCTGATAATTGAAAATCTCCAACTTTTTGACCATCTTTATTAAATAATCCAACTGTAGGCATTCTGCATCCTCCTTTCCTGTAAAAACTAAGCTTTTACGCTATTTCTTATTACTACTAGGCCTTTATTAGGTCCTGGTACTCCGCCTTTTATAAGAATAACATTCTTTTCTGGCATTATTTTAACTACTTCTAAATTAAGAACTGTAGTATTTACGTTACCCATATGACCTGGCATTCTCTTATTTTTGAAAGTTCTTGATGGGTCAGATGATGCTCCCATGGAACCAACAGCTCTATGGAATTTTGATCCGTGAGACATAGGTCCACGATTAGCATTCCATCTCTTTATTGTTCCTTGGAACCCCTTACCTTTTGAAACTCCTGAAACATCAACCTTTTCTCCAGCTTCAAAAACATCAACCTTTATTTCCTGACCTACTTCATAAGAAGCAATGTCTTCTAATCTAAACTCTCTAACATATTTCTTTAATGCTACTCCAGCCTTTGTAAAAAGACCTTTTAGTGGCTTAGTCACTAATCTTTCCTTTGCATCTTCAAAACCAACCTGTATTGCATCATAGCCTTCTTTTTCAGTAGTCTTCTTAGCTATAACAACACATGGACCTGCTTCTACAACAGTTACAGGAACTATTTTTCCGTTAGCATCAAATATCTGAGTCATACCAACTTTTCTTCCTATAATTGCTTTCTTCATGATTACACCTCCCAAACATATTAGCGGATCGACAAGCGATCATAACTGTTCATAATTATATGTTTTTATTCTTTATTAAAGTTTTATTTCAATATCAACACCAGCTGGCAAATCTAATCTCATAAGAGCATCAACAGTTTTTGATGATGGATTGATTATATCAATTAATCTCTTATGTGTTCTTATTTCAAATTGCTCTCTGGAATCTTTATATTTATGTGGAGCTCTTAATACTGTAACAACATCTTTTTCTGTTGGCAACGGCACTGGACCTGCAACCTTAGCTCCGGTAGTTTTAGCAGTCTCAACAATTTTTTCAGCAGATTGATCAAGTATTGTGTGATCAAAAGCTTTTAATCTGA
This sequence comes from Clostridium sp. 19966, assembly GCF_032335695.1. Classification (NCBI taxonomy): domain Bacteria; kingdom Bacillati; phylum Bacillota; class Clostridia; order Eubacteriales; family Clostridiaceae; genus Clostridium; species Clostridium sp. 19966. The sequence goes on along the minus strand of NZ_JACTOJ010000003.1, from coordinate 116,794 downwards.
TTCTTATTTTTTGCTTTGACATCTATTTCCCCTCCTTTTCATGTACGTATTACTTCTTACGCACAACAGCGGACTCTCTGAACACTGAACCAGGTGTTTCATATTACTAAACACAATTAAGCATTACAGACAACCGACGTCGGATTCGAGACCCTGACATACTCATCAAGAATTACCCGGAAGTCCGGCAACCTCTTGACTCATCGCTGTTATAGCATTACAACTATTTTATTATACACCATATTTTTTTCTTTGACAAGATATTTAATTAAAAAATATGAAGGTTGTAGTGCACTTACAACCTTCATACAAAAATTATGCTATTATAGAAGTAACAACTCCAGAACCAACTGTTCTTCCGCCTTCTCTTATAGCGAATCTTAATCCTTCATCCATTGCTACTTCAGTTATTAATTCAACTGTCATATCAATGTGATCTCCAGGCATTACCATTTCCATTCCACCTGGTAATTTGATTGATCCTGTTACGTCTGTTGTTCTGAAATAGAACTGTGGTCTGTATCCATCGAAGAATGGTGTATGTCTTCCGCCTTCTTCTTTCTTTAATACGTACACCTGTCCTACGAACTTCTTATGTGGATGTACTGTTCCTGGCTTTGACAATACCTGTCCTCTTTCTATATCAGTTCTCTGAACTCCTCTTAAAAGTGCTCCTATATTGTCTCCTGCTTGCGCTTCATCCAATAGCTTTCTGAACATTTCTACTCCAGTTACTACTGTCTTCTTCTTCTCTTCCATTAAGCCTACGATTTCTACTTCGTCTCCTACATGTAGAATTCCTCTTTCAACTCTTCCTGTTGCAACTGTTCCTCTTCCAGTGATTGTGAATACATCTTCTACTGGCATTAAGAATGGCTTATCTGTTGCTCTTTCTGGTGTTGGTATATAGCTATCTACTGCTGCCATTAATTCATCTATGCACTTTGTTGCTTCTGGATCTGTTGGGTTCTCCAATGCTTTTAATGCACTTCCTACTATTATTGGAATATCATCTCCTGGGAAATTATACTCGCTTAATAGTTCTCTTACTTCCATCTCTACTAATTCTAGTAATTCTGGATCATCTACCATATCTGCCTTATTTAAGAACACTACTATGTAGTCAACTCCAACTCTTGATGCTAGTAGTATATGCTCTCTTGTCTGTGGCATTGGGCCATCTGCTGCACTTACTACTAGTATTGCTCCATCCATCTGTGCTGCTCCTGTTATCATGTTCTTTACATAGTCAGCATGTCCTGGACAGTCTACGTGTGCATAATGTCTATTATCTGTTTCATACTCTACGTGAGCTGTGTTGATTGTGATTCCTCTTTCTTTTTCTTCTGGTGCCTTATCTATTTCGTCATACTTGAATGCTTCTGCATATCCTCTGCTTGCTAATACTGATGTTATTGCTGCTGTTAATGTTGTCTTACCATGGTCTACGTGTCCTATTGTTCCAATATTTACATGTGGCTTATTTCTTTCAAATTTTGCCTTTGCCATTGTATATTCCTCCTTATTTATAATCATATATATTTTAATTTATTATCTATGTAACCCGCAAGTACATTTTAGTATTTGCAGGTACAATTTATTTTATTATTGTTTATTTCCTATGATTTGTTCCTGAATGTTCTTTGGAACTTCCTCATAGTGATCAAATTGCATGCTGTATACACCTCTACCTTGAGTTCTTGATCTCAAAGATGTAGCATATCCAAACATTTCTGAAAGCGGAACGAAAGCTCTTATAACCTGAGCACCAGCTCTTGGTTCCATTCCTTCCATTCTACCTCTTCTTGAGTTAAGGTCTCCCATAACATCACCCATATATTCTTCAGGTACTATTACTTCAACCTTCATCATTGGTTCAAGCATAACTGGATCAGCTTTTGCCATAGCATTCTTAAATGCCATAGAACCAGCTATCTTAAATGCCATTTCTGAAGAGTCGACTTCATGGTAAGATCCATCAACTAATTTAATCTTAAAGTTTATAACTTGGTAGCCTCCAAGTATACCATTCTGAGAAGCTTCTTGAATTCCATTGTCTATAGCTGGGATATATTCTTTTGGAATAGCTCCTCCAACTACACCGTTAACAAATGCATATTCGCCTTCAGTAGGTTCCATCTCAATCCAGCAGTGACCGTATTGACCTTTACCACCAGACTGTCTTACATACTTACCTTCAGCCTTAACAGCTTTTCTTATAGTTTCCTTATAAGCAACCTGTGGCTTACCAACATTACATTCAACCTTAAATTCTCTTTGAAGTCTATCAACAATTATTTCAAGATGTAATTCTCCCATACCTGCTATAATTGTCTGACCAGTTTCTTGGTTTGTATAAGTCTTGAATGTTGGATCTTCTTCTGCAAGTTTAGCAAGAGCTATACCCATCTTTTCCTGACCAGCTTTAGTCTTTGGTTCTATAGCAACGTCTATAACTGGTTCTGGGAATTCCATGCTTTCAAGAACTATTGGTGAATTTTCATCACAAAGAGTATCTCCAGTAGTAGTATCCTTCAATCCAATAACTGCTCCTATATCCCCTGCAAGAAGTTCTTCAACTTCCTGTCTATGATTAGAATGCATCTTAACAAGTCTTCCTATTCTTTCTTTCTTATTCTTTGTAGAATTAAGAACATAGGTACCTGTTTTCATTGTTCCAGAGTAAACTCTAGTAAATGCAAGTCTTCCTATGAAAGGATCCGCTGCAATCTTGAATGCTAATGCTGAAAGTGGAGCATTATCATCCGTAGGTCTTGAATCAGCTTCTCCATTTTCAAGAGATGTACCTTTAACGTTTGGAATATCTACAGGTGATGGAAGATAAGCTACTACAGCATCAATCATATGCTGTACGCCCTTATTCTTATATGAGGATCCGCAAACAACTGGTACTATTTCGTTATTTATAACTCCTTTTCTAAGAGCTGCATTTAACTCATCAACAGTTATTTCTTCACCTTCAAGATACTTCATCATTAATTCTTCATCTAGTTCTGCTATGGCTTCTATCATAGCACCTCTATATTCTTCAGCCTTATCCTTTAGGTCAGCAGGTATTTCAGTTGATTCCTCAACTCTACCTAAATCGTCAGTATAGATTATAGCTTCATTTTTAATCAAGTCTATTAATCCTTTGAACTGATCTTCTGCTCCTATTGGAATTTGAATTGGAACTGCATTACAATGTAATCTATCTCTCAATGTGTTGACACACATGTAGAAATCAGCACCTGTAGCATCCATTTTATTTACATAAACTATTCTTGGAACGTGATATTTATCTGCCTGTCTCCATACAGTTTCAGTTTGTGGTTCAACACCACTCTTTCCATCTAAAACTGTAACAGCACCATCAAGAACTCTTAATGATCTTTCAACCTCAACAGTAAAATCTACGTGTCCAGGCGTGTCTATTATATTTACACTATGACCTTTCCACTCACAAGTTGTCGCAGCAGAAGTTATTGTTATACCTCTTTCCTGCTCTTGAACCATCCAGTCCATTGTTGCAGCACCCTCGTGAACTTCACCTATTTTGTGTGTCTTTCCAGTATAAAACAATATACGCTCAGTAGTAGTGGTTTTTCCGGCATCTATATGTGCCATTATACCAATATTTCTAAATTTTTCTAACGGAAATTGTCTTGCCACTATTTCTCCTCCTCTCGACACATTTATAAATTTTAGAAAACTGCTTTGGAATTATCCAAAACAGTTCTTTAATATTAATATCTATAATGAGCAAACGCCTTGTTAGCCTCAGCCATTTTATGAGTGTCTTCTCTCTTCTTAACTGCTGCTCCAGTATTATTTGCTGCATCCATTAGCTCATTAGCTAATTTTTCTCTCATATACTTTTCGCCTCTTTTTCCAGTAGCGAATAGTAACCATCTTATTCCTAAAGTCTGTCTTCTTTCTGGTCTAACTTCTATTGGAACTTGATATGTTGCTCCACCAATTCTTCTTGCTTTTACTTCAAGAATTGGCATTACATTCTCCATAGCAGCTTCGAATACCTCAATTGGATCCTTACCTGTCTTTTCTCTAATTATTTCGAAAGCATCGTAAGTAACTTTTTGAGCTACTCCTTTTTTACCATCTTCCATTATATTGTTTATAAGCTTAGTAACAACCTTGCTGTTATATATTGGATCTGCTAGTACGTCTCTTTTAGCAATATGACCTTTTCTTGGCACTTTTCTTCCCTCCTTAACAATTGAAATTTAAGTTCATCGGTACTCGACTAAATTAGCCGTAAAGCGCTTTGTACTTCATCAAATAATATAATGTATAATCTATATAAATGCTGAAGACATAGCACTATTTACTTTAACTATTTCTTCTTTGGCCTTTTAGCACCATACTTTGATCTTCCCTGCATTCTGTTAGCAACTCCAGCTGAGTCTAATGCGCCTCTAACTATGTGGTATCTAACACCAGGAAGGTCTTTTACTCTTCCACCTCTTATAAGAACAACGCTGTGCTCCTGTAAGTTGTGTCCTACACCTGGAATGTATGCAGTTACTTCATATCCATTTGTAAGTCTAACTCTTGCAACTTTTCTAAGAGCTGAGTTTGGCTTCTTTGGAGTTTGAGTTTTAACAACAGTACATACACCTCTCTTTTGAGGACACTCTTTTAGTGCTGGTGCAGTTGACTTATGTGCTACAGTCTGTCTGCCCTTTCTCACTAGCTGGTTAATAGTTGGCATGTTTTCACCTCCCAAATTAATAAACTATATCTATTAAAATTAAGTTAATAGCAAATTATTTTATAATAAGAGCAACAGCGGCACCTACATCAATACCACAAAGTTTTCCTAACTCTTTCATGGTATCCACATATTTTATCTCTACAGATGTCTCCTCTGCCAAACTTATTACAGGATTAGTCAGATTTTTATCGCTATCCTTAGCCACATAAAGTGTTTGCCCTATATGATTTTTTAGAGATTTAGTAGCTTGCTTTATCCCGATAACCTTTCTACCAGTAAGCCTTTCTACCATCTGATTTCCTCCCCATTACATCATTAATAGCGAGGTAATTAAATTACCTCACTAAAATGCATACAAATTGCAAATCACACAAATTGTATTCTATCATTTATAAATGGTTATGTCAACTTATTATATGTTAAGGTTTCATTGGAAGTTTCTAATTCTTCTTCTTCATTCTCAGTATTTAATTTAACTGATCGATATCTCATCATTCCAGTACCTGCTGGTATTAGCTTACCGATAATTACATTTTCTTTTAAACCTACCAATGGATCTGTTTTACCTTTAATAGCTGCATCGGTAAGAACTCTTGTAGTTTCCTGGAAAGATGCTGCTGATAGGAACGAATCTGTAGCAAGAGCTGCTTTAGTTATTCCTAGAAGCCCCTGTTCTCCAGTAGCTGGTTCTCCACCTAAATTAGTTACTCTTTCATTCTCGCCTTCAAAATCAAATATATCTATCATAGTACCTGGAAGTAATTCTGTATCTCCAGATTCTAAAACCTTAACTTTTCTTGTCATCTGTCTAATAACTACCTCTAAGTGCTTATCGTTTATGTCAACACCCTGCTGTCTATAAACTTTTTGTACTTCAGATAAAAGATAATTTCTTACTCCGTTTATACCTTTTATTCTTAAAATATCATGTGGGTTTACTGATCCTTCAGTAATTTCATCACCGGCAGATATTACATCCCCGTTCATGACTTTAAGTCTTGATCCAAAAGGTATGTCATAAGTAATCTCTTCTCCGCTGTCAGTAGTTACTACAACTGTTCTCTTCTTTTTAGTTTCTTCTACTCTTACATTACCTGCCTGCTCACTTACAATTGCTAATCCCTTTGGCTTTCTAGCTTCAAAAAGTTCTTCAACTCTAGGAAGACCTTGAGTGATATCTGATCCAGCAACACCACCAGTATGGAATGTTCTCATTGTAAGCTGTGTACCAGGTTCACCTATACTTTGAGCTGCAACTATACCAACTGCTTCTCCGATATTTATCTTCTGAGCAGTAGCCATGTTCATTCCATAGCAATGAGCGCATACACCGAACTTAGCCTTGCATGTAAATACAGAACGTATTCTAACTTTCTTTATTCCAGCTTTTTCAGCTCTTTCAGCTTGAATAGGTGTTATATAAGTATTTTTAGGAGCTATCACTTCACCTGTGGAAGAGTCAACTAAATCCTCTGTAGCATATCTTCCTGCAAGTCTTTCTCTTAAAGGTTCTATTATTTCATTTCCCTCTTTGATTTCAGAAACTTCAAAACCATTTTCAGATCCGCAATCTTCATATCTTACTATAACATCCTGACTAACATCAACAAGTCTTCTTGTCAAATAACCTGAGTCAGCTGTCTTAAGTGCTGTATCAGCATTACCTTTTCTAGCACCGTGAGTTGATATAAAGTACTCTAAAACCTTAAGACCTTCTCTGAAGGAAGCTCTTATAGGCTGCTCAATAATCTTACCAGAAGGATTAGCCATAAGACCTCTCATACCTGCAAGCTGCTTAATCTGACTCTTAGAACCTCTGGCTCCAGAATCCGCCATCATGAATATTGGATTAAATCTATCCAAGTTATCCATAAGTGCGTCAGCAACTTCTTCAGTAGTTTTGGTCCACTTATCTATAACTCTTTCATATCTTTCATCTTCAGATATGAAACCTCTCTTATATAACTTTTCAATTTTATCAACAGTAGCATCCGCATCTGCAAGTAATTCATATTTAGCCTTTGGAACAACCATGTCGGCAACAGCAACTGTTATAGCTCCTATTGTTGAATAATGATATCCTTTAGCCTTAATCTTATCAAGCATAACTGATGTTTCAGTTGGTCCATGCTTCATATAGCACTTATCAATTATTTTTCCAAGATTTTTCTTATCAACAAGGAAATCTACTTCTAAAGTTAATGTATTCTCTGGAAGAGATCTATCCACAAAACCTAAATCCTGAGGAATAGACTCATTGAATATTAGCTTACCTACAGTGGTATTCACTATTCCAGTCACATCATTTCCATCTATGCTTCTTGTAATTTGTACTTGAACTTTAGCATGTATGCTTATGCTCTTAGTTTCATAAGCCATTATAGCTTCATCTGCAGAAGCAAATCTGCTTCCTTCTCCCTTTTCCCCGTCTTTATCTAGGGTTAAGTAGTAAGATCCAAGTACCATATCCTGTGTAGGTACGCAGACTGGTTTACCATCTGAAGGCTTCAATATATTATTAGCTGCCAGCATCAAAAATCTTGCTTCAGCCTGAGCCTCAACTGATAAAGGAACATGCACCGCCATCTGGTCTCCATCGAAGTCAGCATTATATGCTGTACATACTAATGGATGAAGCTTTATAGCTCTTCCCTCTACAAGCACTGGCTGGAAAGCCTGTATTCCAAGTCTGTGAAGTGTGGGGGCACGATTAAGTAATACTGGATGATCAGCTATTACTTCTTCAAGTACATCCCACACCTGAGGCATAGCTCTTTCTACCATTCTCTTAGCACTCTTTATATTATGGGCAGTTCCGCCTTCAACCAATTTTTTCATTACAAATGGTTTGAAAAGTTCCAAAGCCATTTCATTAGGAAGACCGCATTGATACATTTTAAGCTCAGGACCTACAACTATAACCGAACGCCCTGAATAGTCAACACGCTTACCAAGAAGATTTTGTCTAAATCTTCCTTGCTTACCCTTAAGCATATCAGATAATGATTTTAGTGGTCTATTTCCTGGTCCAGTGACCGGTCTTCCTCTTCTACCATTATCAATAAGTGCATCTACTGCTTCTTGAAGCATTCTCTTTTCATTTCTTACTATTATATCAGGAGCTCCTAAATCTAATAGCTTCTTCAATCTATTGTTTCTGTTTATAACTCTTCTATATAAGTCATTTAAATCAGATGTAGCAAATCTTCCACCATCTAATTGAACCATAGGTCTTAAATCTGGTGGTATTACTGGTATAACATCAATAATCATCCAATCAGGTTTATTTCCTGATTTTCTAAAGGATTCTACTACTTCTAATCTTCTTATTATTCTTATTCTTTTCTGTCCAGTGCTTCCTTTAAGTTCATCCTTTAATTCCTTTGAAAGTCTCTCTAAATCTATTTCTTCCAAAAGAACTTTGATAGCTTCTGCTCCCATTCCACAGATGAAGCTTTCTTCACCGTATTTATCAACAGCTTCTCTATATTCTTTCTCATTAAGAAGCTGCTTCTTTAAAAGTGGAGTTTCTTTAGGATCAAGAACTACATAAGAAGCAAAATAAAGAATTTTTTCAAGAGATCTTGGTGACATATCAAGTATGAGACCCATTCTTGAAGGTATTCCTTTAAAATACCAGATGTGAGATACTGGAGCAGCAAGTTCTATGTGCCCCATTCTCTCTCTTCTTACTTTAGCTTTTGTTACTTCAACTCCGCAACGATCACAGACAATCCCTTTATATCTAACTCTTTTATATTTACCGCAATGACATTCCCAGTCCTTTATAGGTCCAAAAATTCTTTCACAAAACAATCCATCTCTTTCTGGCTTAAGAGTTCTGTAATTAATAGTTTCTGGTTTTTTTACTTCACCACGAGACCATTCTCTTATCTTTTCTGGAGATGAAAGCCCAATTTGTATAGCGTCAAAATTATTTAATTCAAACAAGGGTTTATCCTCCCTTCATAAATTAATGTTCATCACTGAAATCATCTAGTTCTAACTCATTTTGAAAATCATCCAAAGGTAATTCATCAAAGTCTTCTTCAATATCTTCTTCCGCTTCTTCTTCTCCGTCTAAATATTCTTCAGTTGGAGTTGGAGGGACCAAATCTTCAGTACCTTCTATGTTGACATCTAGGTCTTCCATTTCTTCATCTACTGACTCTTTGATTCTTATTTCTTCATTAGATTCATTAAGTACTTTAACATCCAAGCAAAGTGCTTGAAGTTCTTTTATTAATACTTTGAAGGATTCTGGAACACCAGGTTCAGGAATATTTTCACCTTTTACAATTGCTTCATAGGTTTTTACTCTACCAACAACATCGTCTGATTTAACCGTCAATATTTCCTGTAATGTATGTGCAGCACCATATGCTTCTAGTGCCCATACTTCCATTTCACCAAATCTCTGGCCTCCAAATTGCGCCTTACCGCCTAGTGGCTGCTGTGTAACAAGTGAATATGGTCCTGTTGATCTAGCATGTATTTTGTCGTCTACCAAATGGGCCAATTTCAATATATACATATATCCTACAGTTACTCTGTTATCAAAAGGCTCTCCAGTTCTTCCATCATAAAGCATCGTTTTTCCGTCAACATCATAACCTGCATCTCTTAAACAATCCTCTATATCTTTTTCTGTAGCTCCATCAAATACTGGTGTAGCTACATGCCATCCAAGCTCACTAGCTGCCCAGCCTAAATGCACTTCCAACACCTGCCCTATATTCATACGTGAAGGTACTCCTAGAGGGTTTAAGCATATTTGAAGAGGTCTTCCATCTGGTAAGAATGGCATATCTTCTTCTGGCAACACTCTTGAGATAACACCCTTATTACCATGTCTACCTGCCATTTTATCTCCAACAGATATCTTTCTCTTTTGAGCTATATAGCATCTAACAAGTTCGTTGACTCCAGGAGGTAACTCATCACCATTTTCTCTAGTAAATACTTTTACATCTACTATTATTCCAGCTTCACCATGAGGTACTCTTAAAGATGTATCTCTTACTTCTCTGGCTTTTTCTCCGAAAATAGCTCTTAATAATCTTTCTTCAGCAGTAAGTTCAGTTTCTCCTTTAGGAGTAACTTTACCAACAAGAATATCTCCTGATCTTACTTCCGCACCTATTCTTATTATACCTCTTTCGTCAATATCTCTTAGAGCATCCTCGCCCACATTAGGTATATCTCTTGTTATTTCTTCAGGTCCCAGTTTTGTATCTCTAGCTTCAGCTTCATATTCTTCTATATGAATTGAAGTAAACACATCATCTTTTACTAACTGCTCTGATATAAGCATAGCATCTTCATAATTATAACCTTCCCAAGTTATAAAACCTATCCTTATATTCTTACCTAAAGCTATTTCTCCTAAATCAGTGGAAGGTCCATCTGATAAAACAGTTCCCTTGGCAACAACCTCCCCCTTATCTACAATAGGTCTCTGGTTGATGCAGGTTCCTTGGTTAGATCTTTTAAATTTAAGTAATTTATAAGTGTCAATTCCGCCGTCAGAATCTCTTTTTATTCTTATTTCATTTGCGCTTACATATGTAACCACGCCTGCATTTTTAGCTTTTGGAAGAACTCCAGAATCATAAGCCGCTTTAAATTCTATTCCAGTTCCTACTACAGGAGCCTGAGGTTTTAAAAGAGGTACCGCCTGACGCTGCATGTTTGATCCCATAAGTGCACGGCTGGCATCATCATTTTCTAGGAATGGAATCATAGCTGTTGCAACGGATACAAGCTGTCTTGGAGATACATCCATCAAATCTACTTCTTCTCTTGGAACCACCAAAACATCTGACTTGCTTCTTACTGTAATCTTTTTGTCAATGAAAACTCCATCTTCGCCTATTGGTTCATTAGATTGAGCAATCAAGCAATTATCTTCCTCATCCGCAGTAAAATATTTAATTGTAGTTGATACTACACCTGTCTTTTTATCAACCACTCTATAAGGTGTCTCCATAAAACCATATTCATTAACTTTAGCATAAGTTGCTAATGAGTTTATCAGACCTATGTTAGGACCTTCAGGAGTTTCAATCGGACACATTCTTCCATAGTGTGAATGGTGAACGTCTCTAACTTCGAACCCTGCTCTTTCTCTTGACAAACCACCAGGTCCCAATGCAGATAATCTTCTCTTATGAGTAAGTTCTGAAAGAGGATTATTCTGATCCATGAACTGTGATAGCTGAGAACTTCCAAAGAATTCTTTGATAGCAGCTGCAACTGGTCTTATATTTATGAGAACTTGAGGAGTTATTCCTTCTTGGTCCTGTATAGTCATTCTCTCTTTAACAACTCTTTCCATTCTGGAAAGCCCTATACGGAACTGATTTTGAAGAAGTTCTCCTACAGATCGTAATCTTCTATTACCTAGGTGATCGATATCATCAACATATCCAATGCCATATGGCAATCCAATTTCATAGCTTATTGTTGAATAAATATCATCTCTTATAATATGTTTAGGTATTAGTTTTGAAATATTTTTCTTAATTTCTTCTTTTATAGTAGCTTCATCATTTGAACTATCCAATATCTCTTTTAATGTAGGATAATGAACCTGCTCTTTTATGTGCAAATCATCTATGTTAAATGGCACTACCTTGCGAATATTTACAAAATTATTGCCTATAACTCTCATAGTTTTGTCTTCTACTATTACGTCTACAGAGTTAATACCAGCATTTTGTATATCTACGGCCATCTCTCTGTCTATCTTTTCATTCTTTTGTACCATTATCTCACCAGTATTAGGATTAACAATATCACTAGCTGCAATTTGATTAGCTATTCTTAGATTAAGTGCAAGCTTCTTATTAAACTTATATCTTCCAACTCTTGAAAGATCATAACGCTTTGCATCAAAGAATAAAGAATCAATTAAAGACATGGCACTATCAACTGTCGGAGGTTCACCTGGTCTAAGTCTCTTATATATTTCCAATAGAGCCTCTTCTTTAGTCTTAGTATTATCCTTCTCTATTGTAGCCTTAAGCCTTTCATCTTCTCCGAAAAAGTTTATGATTTCTTGGTCACTTCCTATTCCCATAGCTCTTGATAGTATGGTTATTGGAAGCTTTCTAGTCTTATCTATTCTAACATACATTACTTCGTTGGAATCTGTTTCATATTCCAACCACGCACCTCTATTAGGTATTACCGTGGAAGCAAAAAGTTTTTTACCAGTTTTATCTACAGTGTAGCTGTAATATACACCTGGAGATCTTACAAGCTGACTAACTATAACTCTTTCTGCTCCATTTATTATAAATGTACCTTGTTCGGTCATTAATGGGAAATCTCCCATAAAAACCTCTTGTTCCTTCAATTCTCCTGTTTCTTTGTTGTAAAGTCTAACTTTTACCTTTAGTGGAGCTGCAAAAGTGGTATCTCTCTCTTTACATTCCTCCACGCTATACTTGATATTATCCATATCAAGCTTATAACCAACAAATTCAAGAACGAGATTTCCAGTATAATCTGCAATAGGATTAACATCATCAAATACCTCTTGAAGACCTTCATCTAGAAACCATTGATACGAATCTAATTGTACCTCGATAAGATTCGGCATATCCGCTACTTCTTTTACTGTACCAAAGCTCATTCTTGTTCTTTTTCCTACCTGGACAGGATGTACCATTAGCTATCACCCCTTGTAAATACTTGTATAAACGACACTATCCCCTAGGACTTACCTAACGGATTAAAACATGCTCATTCTTTTATTATACCCAATGTTAAATACTTTATTCGTTAAAAATATTTGAATAAACAAATTTCCCATTAAGCCTAGGTATATTAATGCATTTTAATATTATATTACAGGAAATTCATTTTGTCAATGCACACTTGAAAAAAGAGACACTTTGCTTCAAAGTGCCTCTTTCTTTTTTTTTAATTGACTACTTTACTTCTACAGTTGCTCCAACTTCAGCTAGCTTAGCCTTTATAGCTTCAGCTTCTTCCTTAGAAACAGCTTCTTTTAATGTCTTAGGAGCTCCGTCAACTAATTCTTTAGCTTCCTTTAATCCTAATCCAGTTAATTCTCTAACAGCCTTTATAACTTTGATCTTTTCTCCACCTGCATTAGCAAGTATTACATCAAATTCAGTCTTTTCTTCAGCTGCTGCTGCTCCTGCTGCTGCGCCACCTGCAACTGCTACTGGAGCTGCTGCGCTAACACCAAACTCCTCTTCGCATGCTTTAACTAATTCGTTTAATTCTAAAACTGTCATTTCTTTTATAGCTTGAATAATCTCTTCTCTTGTCATTTATAAGACACCTCCATAATTTTTGGTTTAATATTTATATCCTACTGTGCGGATTCTTTGCTTTCTTTAACTGCATTTAATAAGTATGCAAGATTTGATAATGGAGCTTTGAAGCTTCCAAGTATCTTGGCAATAAGAACTTCTCTTGAAGGTATTGCTGCGATTGCTTTTATCTGTTCTGCATCATATACTTTCTTTTCAACTACTCCAGCAATTAGATCAAGTTTCTTATGTCCTTTAGCAAAATCATTCAATATTCTTGCAGGTGCAGTAGCATCATCATAACTTATAGCTACTGATATAGGTCCTTCAAGATATGAAGTAACATCATCAAGACCTATTTCCTTAGCAGCTAATGTAGTTAAAGTGTTTTTGTAAACTTTATATTCTATTCCAGCTTCTCTAAGAGTCTTTCTAAGTTCAGTATCCTCTTCAACAGTTAATCCCTGATAATTAGCAAGTACTAGACCTTGAGCTTTCTCTAACTTCTCTTTTATCTCTTGAACCTTTGCTTCTTTAATTTCTCTATTTTTATTTTGCACTGTGTGTCCACCTCCTCACAGTTTTAAACTGTTTAAATAATAAAGGCCTCCCCGCAGACGCGAAGAGACCATACTAACATTGTATTGGAACCCTCGGTAGGTTGGTTTCCCGTTACGCTATAAGCACCTACTGTCTACGGTTAATTACCTTATTCAATTAACTCAATCATTTTATCAGATTAAGTACCCTATGTCAATATTAATCTAAAACTTTTGTCGGATTTATCTTAACTCCAGGTCCCATAGTGCTTGATATAACAACTGATTTAATATATTGTCCTTTTGCAGCTGCTGGTTTAGCTTTTACTAACGCATCCATTAAAGCATGGAAGTTATCAGTTAACTTTGCAGCATCAAAAGATTTCTTTCCTACTGGAACGTGAACTATTGAAGTCTTATCTACTCTATATTCAACTTTACCAGCTTTTATTTCTGATAGCGCTCTAGCTACATCAAATGTAACTGTGCCTGACTTAGGGTTAGGCATTAAACCCTTAGGTCCAAGAACTCTACCTATTCTACCAACTACACCCATCATGTCTGGAGTAGCTACAACTACATCAAAATCAAACCAATTTTCTTTTTGAATCTTTTCTACTAATTCTTCTGCACCTACATAATCTGCACCTGCAGCTTCTGCTTCTTTAGCCTTCTCGCCTCTAGCGAAAACTAAAACTTTAACTGTCTTACCAGTTCCATGAGGTAACACAACTGCTCCTCTAACCTGCTGATCAGCATGTCTTGGATCTACACCAAGTCTAACTGCTAATTCGATAGTTTCATCAAATTTAGCTTTTGCTGTCTTTAACACTAAGTCCATTGCCTCAGCAGGAGAATATAATGCATTCTTATCTACTAGCTTTGCGCTTTCAACATAATTCTTTCCCATAATCTATCCTCCTTGTGGTACTAACGGTTTTACCTCCCACTTATTTATCTACATAGAATCAACTTAACTCTAGAATACTATTCTTCTACAGTTATGCCCATACTTCTTGCAGTTCCAGCTATCATGCTCATAGCAGCTTCTACTGATCCAGCATTAAGATCAGGTAATTTTGTTTCAGCAATTTGTCTTAACTGGTCCTTAGTTATTTTACCAACCTTGGTTTTGTTAGGAACAGCTGAACCACTTTCCAAGCCAAGAGCCTTCTTTATAAGTACAGCAGCTGGTGGTGTCTTTAGTATAAAACTGAAAGATCTGTCCTGATAAACTGTTATAACTACTGGTATTATCAAGCCAGCCTGATTTGCTGTCTTAGCATTGAACTCCTTACAAAATCCCATGATGTTTACACCGTGCTGACCAAGTGCTGGACCAACTGGTGGTGCTGGAGTTGCTTTTCCTGCTTGAAGCTGAAGTTTTATCATTCCTGTAACTTTTTTAGCCATGTGTTTTACACCTCCTAAAATGTGGTTATACGGGTATATGCCCTCCCACTTATTAAAAACCAAGTAAATAAAACTTGGTTATTAGCTTAATCAAATTTTTCTATTTGGTTAAAATCTAGTTCCACAGGAGTTTCCCTGCCAAACATATTAACCAATGCTTTCATCTTTCGTTTTTCTGTGTTAATTTCTTGAATGATAGCAACAAAATTTTCTAACGGTCCTTTCACAACCCTAACGGTCTCTCCAACTTGCAAGTCTATTTCTACAGGTTTTTCTGATATTCCCATGGAAATAACTTCTTCATCAGTAAGAGACACAGGCTTCGATCCTGGACCAACAAATCCTGTAACACCTCTAGTATTTCTTACAACATACCAAGAGTCATCATTCATTATCATTTCAACCAGTACATACCCTGGAAAAATCTTTTTTTTGGTAATCTTTTGCTTACCATCTTTTTCTTCGATAACTTCTTCCATAGGTACCTGCACGTCATGGATCAAGTCATGCAAACCTCTATTTTCAACAGACTTTTCAAGATTTGCTTTTACTTTATTCTCATAACCAGAGTATGTATGGACAACATACCATCTAGCTCTCTCACTCATACTTATAGGAGCAGATAACCTACTCCCGCCTCCTTTTTTTACTTTATTTATTAAACATGAAATCAAAGAGGTTTTTAAATAAAAAGTCTATTACTCCAACATATGCGATGTAAAGTGCACATAGTATAACAACAGCAGTAGTAGCTTTTTTTATGTCTTTTTTAGTCGGCCATGTTATTCTATTAATTTCTGCTTTAAAACCCCTGAAGAAATCAAAAATCGAGGTCTTTTTCTTTTTTTTCTTACTTTTAACTTTTTCATTATTAATTTTTTCTTCCACAGCCATTAAATTCACATCCTTAACAATTGTGCAGACTACTTAGTTTCTTTATGAACAGTATGCTTATGGCAAAATCTGCAATATTTGCTCATCTCTAATCTGTCAGGATCATTTTTCTTATTTTTCATTGTATTATAATTTCTTTGCTTGCATTCAGTACATGCTAATGTAACCTTAACTCTCACTACCTACACCTCCAAATTTTATTGTAGCTACGGTGCCTAAACCTGCAACTGTACCACTAAATAATTTATCATATAATATAACATGCTGTCAATATCAATACATTTTTAAAAGGACTAGGTCTGAACCCAGTCCCTTAATGATTTGAAATCTATGTTACATTTTTAGTAAGATTTTAAATAACTTTTTCTAATTATGCTATTATAGAAGTAACAACTCCAGAACCAACTGTTCTTCCGCCTTCTCTTATAGCGAATCTTAATCCTTCATCCATTGCTACTTCAGTTATTAATTCAACTGTCATATCAATGTGATCTCCAGGCATTACCATTTCCATTCCACCTGGTAATTTGATTGATCCTGTTACGTCTGTTGTTCTGAAATAGAACTGTGGTCTGTATCCATCGAAGAATGGTGTATGTCTTCCGCCTTCTTCTTTCTTTAATACGTACACCTGTCCTACGAACTTCTTATGTGGATGTACTGTTCCTGGCTTTGACAATACCTGTCCTCTTTCTATATCAGTTCTCTGAACTCCTCTTAAAAGTGCTCCTATATTGTCTCCTGCTTGCGCTTCATCCAATAGCTTTCTGAACATTTCTACTCCAGTTACTACTGTCTTCTTCTTCTCTTCCATTAAGCCTACGATTTCTACTTCGTCTCCTACATGTAGAATTCCTCTTTCAACTCTTCCTGTTGCAACTGTTCCTCTTCCAGTGATTGTGAATACATCTTCTACTGGCATTAAGAATGGCTTATCTGTTGCTCTTTCTGGTGTTGGTATATAGCTATCTACTGCTGCCATTAATTCATCTATGCACTTTGTTGCTTCTGGATCTGTTGGGTTCTCCAATGCTTTTAATGCACTTCCTACTATTATTGGAATATCATCTCCTGGGAAATTATACTCGCTTAATAGTTCTCTTACTTCCATCTCTACTAATTCTAGTAATTCTGGATCATCTACCATATCTGCCTTATTTAAGAACACTACTATGTAGTCAACTCCAACTCTTGATGCTAGTAGTATATGCTCTCTTGTCTGTGGCATTGGGCCATCTGCTGCACTTACTACTAGTATTGCTCCATCCATCTGTGCTGCTCCTGTTATCATGTTCTTTACATAGTCAGCATGTCCTGGACAGTCTACGTGTGCATAATGTCTATTATCTGTTTCATACTCTACGTGAGCTGTGTTGATTGTGATTCCTCTTTCTTTTTCTTCTGGTGCCTTATCTATTTCGTCATACTTGAATGCTTCTGCATATCCTCTGCTTGCTAATACTGATGTTATTGCTGCTGTTAATGTTGTCTTACCATGGTCTACGTGTCCTATTGTTCCAATATTTACATGTGGCTTATTTCTTTCAAATTTTGCCTTTGCCATTGTATATTCCTCCTTGATAAATCTATTATATTTCAAATAAACTTTGCCAGGCGTGTTGTTAATAAAAACTGGAGCCCATAACCAGGATTGAACTGGTGACCTCCACCTTACCAAGGTGACGCTCTACCGACTGAGCTATATGGGCAGTTTATCTGGAGCGGGTGAAGGGAATCGAACCCTCGTAGCTAGCTTGGGAAGCTAGAACTCTACCATTGAGTTACACCCGCTTTAATGCATGTAATATAACAATTAAGAATTTTACTACTGTTTTTTTACTTTGTCAATATATTTATTTATCTATTAATCAAACATTTTTCCAATTTTCTTTTAACACGCTGTAATGCATTATCTATTGATTTAGCATGCCTATCCAAATCGCAAGCAATTTCCTGATAGGATTTTCCATCCAGATATGACATTAGCACTTCCATTTCCAAATCTGATAGAACTTCTTCTATTTCATTCTCTATATGACACATTTCTTCTTTTCCTATAATAAGTTCCTCAGGATCTGAAACCTTTATGCTTGAAAGTATATCCAGCAGAGTCCTATCTGATTCTTCATCATAAATAGGCTTGTTCAATGAAACGTATGTATTTAAAGGTATATGTTTTTGGCGTGTAGCTGTTTTTATTGCAGTTATTATCTGCCTAGTAACGCAAAGCTCAGCAAAGGCTCTAAAGGATGATAGCTTATCTGGTCTAAAATCCCTGATTGCTTTATAAAGCCCTATCATTCCTTCTTGATATATATCTTCCTTATCTGCACCAATTAAAAAATAAGATTTTGCTTTGGACTTAACAAAGCTCTGATATTTATTTATTAAATACTCCTGAGCCTTAGCTTCCCCCTTTTGAGCTTCAACAACTATCTCTTCATCTAGTTTATCAGATATATTTGTAAACGTTTTTAAATTATTTCTTCTACACTCCATAGCTATCACCCCCAATTTTTTACACGTCATTGCAATTATTATACATTAAAAAAGTTCATTAAGTCAACTATTTTCAATGGCTTCTGCGAATTTTCTCAAGTTTTTCCAATACATTTTTTTCAATTGTATCTTCTAACAAATTTCTATTGTCTGCAAACTTTTTTTGTGTCTTATTTTGTATGTTAACTTGCATAGCCTCAATTTCTCTTAAAAATTCTATTGATGACATTCTAGTGGCACCCCTTTGAAATGTAAGCATCTGCTCCAATGCGTCAGAAGTAACTACACATACATCTATTTTCTTACCAATGCTGTCAACAGATTTTTCTATAAAATTATCAGCTGTCTCCCCCTCTTTAGTAAAAACAATGGTCACATTTCCGTGTCTTTCTTTTTTCTCTAAGCTTTTAGGAACTTTATGAGCATCAAAAACTACGAAGACTCTGCACCCGTAAAAAGATGAATAGTCCATCATAATATCTGTGAGCTTTTGTCTAGCTGCTTCATAGCTAAAATCTTTCATATTCTTTAATTTCGGCCATGCATTTATGACATTGTATCCATCTACAAAAACTATCTTCACGATTAAACACCCTTATTTAATTCTGCTTTTTAAAACTTCATACATCATTATTCCTGCAGCCACAGAAGCGTTTAACGAATTTATATGTCCAACCATAGGGATCTTAATAATTTTATCACATTTCTCTTTAGTAAGCCTAGATATACCATTTCCTTCGCTTCCCACTACTAAAGCAACTGAGCCTTTAAAATTAGTCTCAAAGCTAAATTCGCTTCCATCCATATCACAGCCATAAACCCAAACGCCATTTTTCTTAAGTTCCTCTATGCAGGCATTAATATTTGTAACCTTAGCAATTTTCATATATTCTACAGCACCTACGCTAGATCTATATACAGCTGCAGTTACTCCAACATTTCTTCTTTTAGGAATAATTATTCCATGAGCTCCACAAACTTCAGCAGTTCTAATTATTGATCCTAAATTATGAGGATCCTCTAATTCATCTAAAATTATAATAAAAGGTGCCTCATTCTTTTCCTTGGCAGCCTTCAATATATCCTCTACTTCATAATATTTATACGGAGTAGTCTGAGCAATGACTCCCTGATGATTTCCTGTAGATGACATGGAGTCTAGCTTTTTTCTGTCAACTTCTTTTATCACTAGATTTTTTTCTTTTGCAATGCCTAATACTACGTTTATTGCGCCTTCTTTTTCTCCCTTAGCAATATATATATTTTCTATGGTTCTATCACTTCTTAAAGCTTCTATGACAGCATTTCTTCCTTCTATAAGATCCTCTCTTACTTCTGGCTGAACTGCTCTATTTTCCTGTTCTTTCTTTCTTGGTTTTACTGATATCTCATCGCTTTTATTTCTTCTTAAGCTATTTTTTTCTTCATAGCCCTGTCTCTTATCCTTAAATCTTCCATCATTACTTTTTCTCATATAATTTCTCCTAACATTAATTAAATATTATATTCATAAATTCCTTTAATCTATCTGAATTACCTATAACATATAGATACCCTATTAGCGCCTCAAAACCTGTTGCTCCTCTATATTCAGAAACATTAGCATTTTTAGGTACTGTTGGAGATTTAGCATTTCTTCCCCTCTTAAATATATTTTGTTCTTCTTCGCTTAATATGTCCTGAAGTTTTTTCATAATTTCATTTTGAGAATGTGCTTTCACATAGGATACTGCTAGCAGATGCAATTTATGTGCAGACAAATTATTATTTTTTATAACTAGATATTCTCTCACCATAATCTCATATACAGCATCTCCTATAAAGGCTAGAGATAACGGATTCATATTTCTTGCTTCCTGTGGAGTTAGTTTTTTTTCAAAATAATTAAATATCATATAAAAATCACCTATATAAACCTTTAATAGTATTAAGTACATCCTCAACTTTTAGAACTTCGACTTTTTCTTCATTTCTTAATTTAATTTCTACTTCGCCCTGTGTTATCTTATTACCAACTGTTATTCTTATTGGAATACCTATTAAGTCCGCATCATTAAACTTCACTCCAGCTCTTTCATTTCTGTCATCTATGATAACTTCTATACCATCATCCATAAGCTTACTATACATTTCTTCCGCAGCATCAACCACAGCTTCATTTTTCATCACTGCTGGAATTACTATTACTTGATAAGGTGCAACACTTAATGGCCATATTATTCCTCTATCATCATGATGCTGCTCTATTATAGCAGCCAGAGTTCTATTAATTCCTATTCCGTAGCATCCCATAATAAGCGGCTTTTTATTCCCTTCATCATCTATGAATTCAGCTCTTAAGGCTTTAGAATATTTTGTGCCAAGCTTAAATATATGTCCAACCTCTATTCCTCTTCTTATGTGTATGGCTCCTCCGCAAATAGGGCATCTATCACTTTCATTCACATTTCTAAAATCTCCTACAGTTCCTTTAAAATCTCTACCATAGTTCACATTTATGAAATGATAATTTTCTTCATTGGCTCCAACTATCATATTGTTTATTAAAGTTACCTCTTCATCAACTAATAGATAGTCTGCATTTATTCCTATAGGACCAGCGTAACCTATTTCAGCATTGGTAGCCTTCTTAACCATATCTTCATCTGCCAACCCAAGGCTTACAGCTCCCCCTACGGCATTTGACACCTTGGTTTCATTAACTTGTCTATCTCCTCTTACCATCACAACAACTATCTTACCATCTGCATTATATATCAAGGTTTTAGCAAATTTATAGGCCTCAAGATTTAAAAAATCAGTAAGCTCTTCTATAGTCTTCACAGCAGGTGTTTTTAATTTACTCAACGTTTTCAGCTCTTGGCTATCGGACTTTTTAGGTGCTGCAGCTGCACGTTCAATATTAGCTGCATAGCTGCATTCCTTGCAGAAGACTATGTCATCTTCTCCAATCTCCGATTGCACCATGAATTCTGCTGATCCAGAACCACCCATAGCACCTGAATCCGCCTGCACAGGACTAAAATTCAACTTGCATCTGTTAAATATTTTGTTATAAGCGTCATACATAGCTTGATAGGATTTATTTAAACCGCTTTCCTCTGCATCAAAGCTATAAGCATCCTTCATAATGAACTCTCTTGATCTTATAACTCCATACCTAGGTCTTCTTTCATCTCTAAATTTGGTTTGTATCTGGTATAAGGTTACTGGAAGCTGCTTATAGGAATTTATCATTTCTCTAGCTATGTCTGTAAATACCTCTTCATGTGTAGGTCCTAAGCAGAATTCTCTCTCATTTCTATCTTTAAGTTTAAACATCTCAGGTCCGAATACTTCCCACCTGCCCGATTCCTTCCAAAGCTCTGAAGGTATAAGTGCAGAAGCAAGAATTTCTTCTGCTCCAGCACTGTTCATCTCTTGTCTAATTATATTTTCAACTTTTTTCAAAACTTTTAAACCTAGCGGCATAAAATTATATACGCCAGCTGCATTTTTTCTTATAAGTCCTGATCTAAGCATTAGTTTTTGACTATCCACTTCAGCATCAGAAGGCGCTTCCCTAAGTGTAGAGAAGAACATTTTTGACATTCTCATATGAAACACCTCCAATTTTTAATAAGCTCTGCCCCAATAAACCATGTGTTTAGCTTCCTTACCACAGCATACACATTTGTCACTTATATGTTCCTGATCAAAAGGTATGCATCTTGAAGTTGCTGCCGTTTCCTCTTTGATCTTATCTTCGCACGCTTTATCTCCGCACCACATAGCTTTAATAAAGCCTGGTTTATTCTCTATAGCATCCTTAAATTCATCATAGTCCTTAGCATAGGTTGTGTGAGTATCTCTATTAGTCCTTGCTTTTTCAAGCATATTATCGTGTATAGCATCAAGAAGCTCTGGAACCATTTTCTCTATGTCGTCTAGCGATACCACTACTTTTTCCATTGTATCCCTTCTTGCAATTACACATTGATTATTTTCCATGTCCTTAGGACCTATTTCCAATCTTAGAGGAACACCCTTCATCTCATATTCAGCAAATTTCCAGCCTGGCATCTTATTGCTGTCATCAAGCTTCACTCTGGCAAAGGAAGATAATCTATCTTTTATTTCTTTAGCCTTATATAAAACACCTTCCTTATGCTGAGCCACTGGAACTATAACCAGTTGTATTGGTGCAACTCTTGGAGGTAATACTAATCCATTATCATCTCCATGCACCATTATAAGTGCACCTATAAGTCTTGTAGTCATACCCCAGGAAGTTTCATGCACATATTGAAGCTTACCTGTATTATCTGTGTACTGTATATTAAAGGCTTTAGCAAAATTATCTCCAAAATTATGGGAAGTTCCTGTCTGAAGTGCTTTACCATCATGCATTAAGCTTTCTATTGTATAAGTTGCCTTAGCTCCCGCAAATTTTTCCTTCTCTGTTTTTTGTCCTTTTATTACAGGTATTGCAAGAATCTCCTCACAATGCTTAGCATATATGTTAAGCATTCTCAAGGTTTCTTCCTGAGCCTCTTCAGCAGTAGCATGCACCGTATGCCCCTCTTGCCATAAAAATTCAGTAGTTCTCAAGAAAGGTCTTGTAGTTTTTTCACATCTTACCACTGAACACCATTGGTTATACAGCTTTGGAAGATCATTATAGGACTGAACTATCTTTGAATAATGTTCACAAAACAGAGTTTCAGAAGTAGGTCTTACACATATTCTCTCAGTAAGTTTATCTTCTCCAAATTGAGTTACCCATGCAACCTCAGGAGCAAAGCCTTCTATATGATCTTTTTCCTTTTGCAGAAGCGATTCTGGAATAAACATTGGCATATACACATTTTCATGCCCCGTTGCCTTAAATCTGCCATCTAAATCCTTCTGAATATTTTCCCATAAAGCATATCCGTAAGGTCTTATGATCATGCATCCCTTTACTGTTGCATAATCAACTAATTCTGCCTTCTTCACTATATCAGTGTACCATTGTGCAAAATCCACATCCATGCTAGTTATCGCTTCTACCATTTTCTTATTGTTCTTACTCATAGTTTACCTCCATGTAAATTTACTAAAATAAAAAAACTCGCCCCTAATTAGGGCGAGTAAATCGCGGTACCACCTAAATTTATATAAATTCCAAATCAATTATCAAAATTTATACAACTCGATTCAAATAACGGTTTATTCCGGTAGCTATTAACTACTGCTCAAAAGCGGGTTCAAAACAATAAAAATCTTTCAGCCTAGGATTTTTTCTCTGTCTTCAGTTTCTACTATTCTTTATCATAGCATATATTAAATTTACGTTCTTTAATTATAAAGTTTAAGCTTAGTTATGTCAATATATGAACTATTCATATAAAAAGTCCTGCACCATTATTTCACCGATTTTTAAATCTTCCGGCGTTGTTATTTTTATATTTCTGTAGTCCCCATCATATATAAATACTTCGTGTCCATACTTTTCAGCTACCATAGTGTCATCAGTGGCAATACCTTCTTCCTGCCTAAGCTTTTCATGACATTTAAGAATTATATCATACTTAAAACACTGAGGCGTTTGGATTGCCACCAATTTGCTTCTATCTAGAGTTTTTTCTGATATTCTATCTGAATTAACTACTTTTATAGTATCCTTAGGCTGTATTCCACAGGCTGAACATCCGTATTTCTCAGCATACCTTATGCCATCTTTAATAATATGTGAGCTTATAAAAGGTCTAGCCCCATCGTGAATCAATACAATATTACAATCTTTAATAGCCTTAAGTCCATTAAGAACTGAATTATATCTTTCTTTTCCTCCTGGTACAACAGCTGTAACTTTTTTTATATTATATTTCTCAATTATTTCTTTTGTGACATATTCTTTGTCATCTGGTGATACTACCAATACTATGGCATCAATATCATGGCAGTTAGAGTATGCTTTAAGAGTGTAATAGATTATAGGTTTTCCATTTATATTCATATACTGCTTAGGTATATCACTCTTCATGCGTTTACCTCTGCCGGCTGCTACTATCAATGCATAATTTAAATTCCCCATTTAAAATCCTTTCCAGTCTAATTAGCCTTCTCAAGAGCATCCTTTTGTTTAGCAAATATCATCCTGCCTGCAGCAGTCTGAAGAACAGAAGTTACAATAACGTCTATGATTTCTCCGATAAATTTTTTCCCGCCTTCTACAACTATCATTGTACCATCATCCAAATATGCTATTCCCTGACCAGATTCTTTTCCATCTTTTATAATTTGTATTTTCATTTCTTCACCTGGAAGTACTACTGGTTTAATAGCATTAGCTAATTCATTTATGTTTAATACGGGAACCTTCTGAAACTCCGCTACCTTATTTAAATTGTAGTCATTTGTTATAACTTTACCGTCTATAACCTGAGCTAATTTTAAAAGTTTACTGTCCACTTCAGCAATATCAGGGAAGTCCTTCTCACTTATAACTACATCCATGTCTAATTCTTTCTGAATTTTATTTAATATGTCTAGTCCTCTTCTCCCTCTGTTTCTTTTCAGAGAATCAGAAGAATCCGCTATATGTCTAAGCTCCTGAAGTACAAAGTTCGGTATTATAAGACTTCCTTCTATGAATCCAGTTTGACATAAATCAAATATTCTTCCGTCAATTATCACAGATGTATCCAATATTTTAGGACTTATCTTTGCTCCGTTTTTAGCTTTTTTATCTTTTGATGTACTCATCTTTTTGATGCTGAAAATTAAGGACATTAAATCATCTCTTTTTTTAACGGCGATCTCTGCCCCCATAACAGCCATCATTATGTTAAGAAAAAATGAAATAAGTGGCCCTACGTACTGAATGCTGCTTGTTACATTTGTTATCATAGATGAGATAACAAGACCTATTATTGCTCCGCCAGCTCCAAAAAGAATCACATTGGCAGGCAGCTTCTGTATATTCTTTTCAATATAGTCCATAGTTTTACGTATCAATGAAAATACGCTTTTGGCACTAATAAAAAATATGAATCCGCATACAATTATACATGCTGTTATGAATAGAAGTCTATCATTTCCATTTTTACCTACGTAGCCAAGTTCATTAAGATAGTTGATATCAAGCAATAAGTTTCCTACAAAGTAGCCTAAAACAATACCCATCATAGTAAATATAATTCTTAATATTCTACTTAACATAAAGATTCACCTCCTTATAAATTCCTATTTTATGTTTTATAAAATCATATTTTTAATCTATATGTTATAAATCAATATTATATTAATATGCAAATATTTTCAACTGGGATAAATCATGTTTTTTGACCTAAAACAAAGAATTTTAGTAAACAGCTGTTAGTATGATTTGCCACTAATGACCCCCTTTCAATTATCGATTCTTTAGTTTATTATATTTTCATGGACAAAAGCTTTTAAGAAAACTAGTTTGTAAAATGTAAGTCCTAAAAATAACTATAGGAGTTGAGCTTTATGAAAGACATTATTTTTGATGAATTTCAAGACTTAGTTAACTCATCACTTCTGAAACATAAAAGCATTATAGATATAATGTCTAAACTTCAGGAATCAAACTCAAGAATTAATAGAGCTGTTGCAAAATCAGTTACTAGCTGCGGATGCATAAAAATAAATGCAGAAAAGCAGCCTAATTCACTTGATGAAGAAGATATAGCTAATTTATCAAAGCATTTAAAATCTCACTTACATGGTACTCTGTGTGACAACTGTCGTGAAATCATAGAAAGTGAAATAGGTAATAATTTATTCTATATCAATTCATTATGCAACACCTTAGATATAAGCTTATATGACACTTTAATAAAAGAATACAATAAACTAAATACTCTAGGTGATTATTCTTTTAAATAAATATTTAATTTATAATTGCTTGTTTAAATGGACTTGTTCTCGCATGCGACGAAGTCCATTAATAATAGCCTTTGCTCTGACTTCACCGATACCTTCAACATTATCCAAAGCTTCATGAGAAGCTTGCATTACAGCTCTTAATTCTTTGAATTTTTTAACAAGATTATCAATAACTCCAGAGGGTATTCTAGGAATTTTATTTAGAATCCTGTATCCTCTTGGAGAAATTATAGTATCAATAAGAGAAATACCTGAATATCCCAGTATTTTTGCTATTATATCCATATCAAGTATATCTTCTGCGGATACTCCTTGTATTTGTTTATATATTTCAGAACAATCTAAACTGCTTCTGCAATAATCTTTTATGATTAGTATTCCGTCTTGTTCTATGCATTTAACTAATTCATTAAGCTGCATGGATATAAGTCTGCCTTCATTGCCAAGCTCACAAATATAAAGTTCTATTTCTGATACTATCCTCATTACCATTTCAGTACGCTGCATAGCTGCAATAGCATCTGATAGAGTCACTATGTCTTCAAATTCTAAAAAATTAAGATTAGTTATTACTCTGTCTAGTACAGCTACATATTTTTCTAAGGTTTGTATAGCCTGATTTGCTTTTGCAAGTATCACGCTACTTTCTCTTATAACATACTTGATTTCACCCTTATAAGCTGTAATCATGTGTCTTCTTTGCGATATAGCTATAAGCAATGCCCCAGTTTGTTTTGCAACTCTGTTAGCTGTTCTATGCCTAGTACCAGTCTCATAGGTTTGTATTGATGATTCAGGCATAAGCTGCGTATTAGCTAGTATTATTCGCTTTAAATCATTGCTTATCACAATAGCCCCATCCATTTTAGCAAGTTCATAAAGATATGAGGCATTATATTCTGCATTTATGTTAAAGCCGCCATCCACAAGCTGCATAGTATCTTCGCTATCACTGAATAATATAAGTGCACCGGTTTTTGCTCTTAGTATATTCTCAAGTCCTTCTCTTATAGCAGTTCCTGGAGCCAAAATCTTTAGGATATTTTTTAATTCCTTTTCTTTTTCAAGCCTCATTAAACCACCTACATAAAATAATATAGTCATATAAGATTATTATCTTCTTATAAATATTTACCAAATTATTTATTAATTATTCATGTAAATAGAAAATTTATTTTTCAAATATTTTATAAAAAGCCTCTTTCAAGGTGCTCATACCAGTAATACTTATTTTCTTATTGTCCAATGTACTTATATTTTTATAAGGTACTATAACATTCTTAAAGCCTAATTTATAGGCTTCATTAACCAATCTATCACAGGCTCCTATAGGTCTCACTTCTCCTGTCAATCCTACTTCTCCAACCACCATCATCTTTTCAAGTTTGAACTCTTTTCCTCTTATACTTGATATAAGCGCTAGAGCTAGCCCTAAATCTCCATATGTACCGTCTATATTAAGACCTCCAACTACATTTACGTAAACATCAAAATTATAAAATTGTATCTTAAGCTTTTTTTCAAGAACAGCTAAGATTAAATTTAATCTTGAGGTGTCTATTCCTACTGCTGTTCTTCTTGGATTGGCTGTTTTTGTTTCAGTTACAAGTGCTTGAACCTCCACTAAAATAGGTCTTGTTCCCTCCATTATTCCTATAATTACTGATCCTTCTTCATTGAAGCTAGCATCTTCTAAGAAAAGCCTTGAAGGGTCTGAAATTTGAGTGAGACCTTTATCCTTCATTTCAAACACACCAATTTCACTGGTAGTTCCAAATCTATTTTTTACAGCTCTTAAAACCCTTATATCCTCTGTCCTTTCACCTTCAAAGGATAAAACTGTATCTACCATATGCTCCAACACTCTAGGTCCTGCTAATTCTCCCTGCTTTGTCACATGAGCCACTATAAAAAAAGGAATTCCCTGAGTCTTGGCTAATCTCATCATATGATTGGCACATTCTCTTACCTGAGATACGCTTCCTGGAGCTGAAGTTATATTATCCTTATACATGGTTTGAATAGAATCAATTATTACAAACACTGGCTTAAGTTCTTCAATGTGCCTATCCACATTTTCTAGATTTGTTTCTGAAAGAATATATAGATTTTCTGAGCTTATATTAAGCCTATCTCCTCTTATTTTTATCTGTTCTTCAGATTCTTCTCCTGAAACATATAAAACCTTGCCATTCTTTGAAATATTATCACTGGTCTGAAGCAGCAGCGTAGATTTTCCTATTCCTGGATCTCCCGAAATTAATGTAAGGGAGCCTTTTACAAGCCCTCCGCCAAGAACTCTATTTAATTCTTCTATCTCTGTATCAAACCTTTCAAGGTTTCCTGACTTTATATTTGTTATAACCTTTGGAAAGTTTTCATTTCTAAGGGGCGCATATTTCGGTTTCGGCTTATCAACCTTTTCTTCCTCCAGCATACTATTCCAAGCATTACAGTCTGGACATTTTCCTAACCATTTTGGGGACTCATACCCGCATTCTTGGCATACATAGACAGTCTTAATTTTCGCCAAACATATCCCTCCTTGTATGTAACCTTTAATAAATAATACCTATGTTAATAAAATTTATCAAGAATTCATGCATTAAATTTTTTTAAAACATAGTCATTACCTAAAATACCAGTTTATAATTATAAAACATGCGCATATAGGGTTCCTAGGCTAACCGTAAATTTATAACACTATACATGCATAAATTAAGTTAGGCTATAGAAACCCTATAAATAGCACATGCTCTACATTAAATTAATTTTGAAGAACTAAATTTTCAAATACTAATTTATCCTCTTTTACTGTAGCTAATATCTTTGAACCTGTCTTAATATTCCCACTTAGTATTTCTTCCGAAAGTCTATCTTCCACAATTTTAGTAATAGCTCTTCTAAGAGGTCTAGCCCCATATACAAGGTCTACTCCTTCTTTGGATAAAAGCTTCTCGGCTTCTTCGGAGAACTTTATGCTTATTCCTTGTCCTTCAAGTCTTTCAGCTACAGATTTAAGCATCAGAGAAACTATTCTCTGTAAATCTGTTTCTTCTAATTGATGGAAGACTATAATATCATCTATTCTATTTAGAAATTCTGGTCTAAAACTTCTTTTTAGTTCTTCCATTATATTATCTTTCATCTTTTCATATTCAGTTTCCTTTTGCTTATCTCCACCTAATGAAAATCCCATGGATTTCTGCTTTTTAATTGTTGAAGCTCCTACATTAGAAGTCATTATAACTATTGTATTTTTAAAGTTTACAATTTTTCCTTTTCCATCTGTAAGTCTTCCATCTTCAAGAACCTGAAGCAGAACATTAAATACATCAGGATGCGCTTTTTCTATTTCATCAAATAGCACTACGCTGTATGGATTTCTTCTAACTTTTTCTGTTAATTGCCCTCCTTCTTCAAAGCCTACATATCCTGGAGGTGATCCTATAAGTCTTGATACAGTATGCTTCTCCATGTACTCTGACATATCAATTCTTATCATATTATTTTCATCACCAAACATAGCCTCAGCCAAAGCCTTGCTCAATTCTGTTTTACCAACACCAGTAGGTCCTAGGAATATAAATGAACCTATTGGTCTCTTTGGATCTTTAAGTCCAACTCTAGCTCTTCTTACTGCTCTTGCTACGGACTTAACAGCCTCTTCCTGACCAACAACTCTTTTATGAAGAATTTCTTCTAATTTTAGAAGTTTTTCAGACTCTTTCTGGGTTAATTTTTCCACAGGCACATTGGTCCATTTTGCAACTACCGCAGCTATCTCATTTTCAGAAACCACATGATTTGCTACACCATTTTTAGTAATCCAGTTTTTCTTTAAGCCTTCCAATCTATCTTTAAGTTCTTTTTCATCATCTCTAAGCTTTGCTGCTTTTTCGAAATCCTGAACTTTTATGGAATCTTCTTTCTCCTTTGTTGTCTTTTCAAGTTTTTCTTCTAATTCCTTAAGATCTGGTGGTGCTGTAAGGTTCTGAATTCTTACCTTGGCTCCAGCCTCATCTATCAGATCTATAGCCTTATCCGGAAGATATCTATCGGTTATATATCTATCAGATAAATTAACTGCTGCCTCTATAGCACTATCCGTAATTTTTACGCTGTGGTGAGCTTCATACTTGTCTCTAAGTCCAAAAAGAATCTGAACAGTTTCTTCCTTAGTAGGCTCTCCCACCATAACTGGCTGAAATCTTCTTTCAAGTGCAGAGTCCTTCTCTATATATTTTCTGTATTCATCTATAGTTGTAGCTCCTATGCACTGTATTTCGCCTCTAGCTAATGCAGGCTTTAAAATATTTGAAGCATCTATGGCGCCTTCAGCTCCTCCGGCTCCTATAATTGTATGAATTTCATCTATAAACAAAAGTACATTATTAGCCTTTCGTATTTCTTCCATAACCTTTTTTAATCGTTCTTCAAATTCACCTCTATATTTAGACCCAGCTATCATTGAGGATAAATCTAATGTAACAACTCTCTTGTCTTTTAATATTTCAGGTATATTGCCTTCTACAATTTTTTGAGCTAATCCTTCAGCAATAGCTGTTTTACCAACACCAGGATCGCCTATTAAACAAGGATTATTCTTTATTCTTCTGCATAGAATTTCCAAAACTCTCTGAGTCTCGTCACTTCTGCCTATAACTGGATCAAGCTTTCCTTCTGAAGCCATAGAAGTTAGATCTCTTCCAAATTGGTTCAGAGTAGGCGTATCTTTGTTTTCTTTTTTCTGACCTGAAGTTTCACCTATATTCTGCTCTCCTGAAATGTTTTGAACTATATCTTTTCTAACTTTTTCAAAGTCACATCCAAGATTGCTTAATATAGTATATGCAACACCTTCTGACTCCTTTATAAGTGCCAGTAATATGTGTTCAGGTGTTATATAATTGTGGTTTAAATTTCTTGCTTCTATATGACTAAGTTCAAGCAATCTCTTAGTTCTTGGAGTAAGGGGAATATCATTTTTAATATAATCAAATTCGCCTTGTCCTTCAAAATCGTTTATAAGAGATCTAACTGAATCCACATCTATGCTCATGTCATTTAATAGTTTCTGTCCTATACCGCCTTCTCTTAGTATTCCAAGAAGCACATGTTCTGTTCCAACATAACCATGCTTAAAGTTTTTAGCTTCTTCTTGGGCTAATACTAATACTTTTTGAGCTCTCTCGCTAAATCTACTGAACATCATAATTTTACACCTCCATTTGTATTGAATTTTAACACTAACTAGCTAAAGTTTAAGTATAAAAATCCTTTTAATAAAAATTAATAAGTTTTAATCTAAAAGTACGCTTTTTACTATTCTAGCTCTATTAATATCTCTTTCTATCTCAGTTAAATTTGAATGGAGTTCTCGCTGCAGTGATGCAGGTTGTATTGCTATTAAAAGTTTATTGAGCTTTACTTTATCTACATCTTTTATTATGCCCATTTCCACGCCCATTCTTACACTGGATAACAAATTCATGCACTCTCCAGATTTCATTAATGATGCATTTTTTAATATGCCCAAGGATCTGAAGATTTTATCTTCTAGTTCATACTTATAAGCGCTGTAAATCTGATCTCTAGTTTGATACTCCTGATTTACAATCTGATTTATAATTGCCTTAAGATTTTTAATAACATCTAGTTCTGAAATTCCCATAGTAATTTGATTGGATATCTGATACAAGCATCCTTCAGCTTTGCTTCCTTCTCCATATAATCCTCTAATAGTCATACCTACTTGAGTAAGGGCTTTTAATATACCATTCATACCATTATTCATAGTAAGAGCTGGCAGATGAATCATCGCTGAAGCTCTAAGTCCTGTTCCAATGTTTGTTGGACATGCTGTTATATATCCTATTTTTTCGTCAAAAGCATATTCTACGGTCTCTTCAATTAAATCGTCGTATTTATTAGCCATATTATAGCATTCATCTAGGTCAAAGCCACCTGTTATACATTGAAGCCTTATATGGTCTTCTTCATTAATCATTATGCTGACTGTCTCATCATTATCATAAATAAATGCAGCTTTATCCTCATTTTCAATAAGTGCTGGACTTATTATATGCTTCTCTGCAAATTCATGGTATTTAAGTTCATCCTTTTCCCACAGGTAAACAGTTTTAAAATCCTCTTTAAGGCTATCTGCCGTATAAAAAGCATTTTCTATATTCTTTACAATCTGCTTAGATTTTTCCATGTCTAGTTTGTGTGGAAAAGGTGTATTTTTTATGTTTCTAGCTAATCTTATTCTACTGCTAATTACTAACTCTTCAGGATCAGTTTCAGAAATTTGCCAATTTTCCATGTTATACTTCCCCCTCTTTTTTAGTAAATTCTTTAATTTGGTCTCTTATAGCAGCAGCTTTTTCATATTCCTCTAATAAAATAGCTTTTTGAAGCTCTTCTTTTAGTTTTATAAGCTTTCTCTTTCCCGCTATATTCTCTCCTGCTTTACTTGGCATCTTGCCAACATGCTCTAAGCTGCCCTGAACACTTTTTATAACTGGTATTAAAGTTGAACTAAAATATTCATAGCATTTATCGCATCCCATCAATCCTTTTTTCTTAAACTCTCCATAGGTGGTTCCACAATGTGGACAAGTCATTTCTACCTGTCTAGAATTTTGCGAGGATTGATTCATATAATCTATAAGCCCGCTAAATACATTTTGAAAAGAAAAAGAATTTGCAAATGGAGTTAGGTCACCAAATTCATATCCATTAGCTTCCCTAGCACAGTCTTCACATAAATTTAGTTCTTCTTTGACGCCATTTACTATTTTCACAACGTGAACTGTAGCATTATTCTTTTTACACCTGTCACAAAACATACTATCATTCCTTTCTTAACTATGACTTTATATTAATGACAGACCATAATTAGCATTGCTTTAAATATATCAGCTCGAAGTTTATTTCTATTTTCGCATACACTGAGGCTTCTATCATTTATTGCAACCTTCATTATTGCAGCTTCTCTATCAGTTACTATGTCGGATTCAAACAACCCATCAATTATTAAAGCAGCCTTATCATAAGTAATATTTTCTCCTATATTTTCCATTATAGCATTAATAAAGTTATTAATAGCATTAAATTGAACTCTTTTTATGACTATGCAGCCTCCACCGCCTCTTCTGCTTTCAATACAATATCCCTTATCTGTGGTGAATCTTGTAGTTAAAACATAATTGATTTGAGATGGTGCACAGCTAAACTGATTTGCAAGTTCATTTCTCTGTATAGTTAATTCTCTCTCTCTGCTATTTTCGAGCATATCCTTGATAAACTCCTCAATAATATCAGACAATCTTGCCATTATGCCTTCCTCCAGACTTTGTCTTTCTTTGACCTTAATTTAATAATAACTATTTTTTAATAGCTTTACAACTTTAGAATTCCTCATTTAATTAAGATTTTAAACAAATAGATAAAAATATATGCATTTATCTATTAATTTCAAGCATTTTCCTCAATTTAATATTAAATAAAATGCATACATCTATGCTAAAATATATTTATATCAACATTTTAAAACATATCCAAATATAAAATAAAGAGGTGCTATTTATGAAAATAACTTGGTTTGGCCAATCTTGCTTTTTAATAGAGGCAAAGGATGGTTGTAAAATTCTAACAGACCCATTTGATAATTCCTTGGGATATGAACTTCCAAGCGGAGATGTGGATATAGTTACCATAAGCCATCATCATAGAGATCATGATTATGTATCTTATATAAAAAAATCCGCAGCTATAATAGATTCTATAGGTGATAAAAACATTAAAGATATAGTTATAAGCGGAAAAGAATCTTTTCATGACAAATTTAATGGAGAAAAACGAGGAAAAAATATAATATTTAAATTTTTAATAGATGGATTTTCTATATGTCATCTAGGAGATCTAGGTCATGAGCTTGATAGTGACTTTATAAATTGGATAGGAGATTTAGATATATTAATGATACCCGTTGGCGGAAATTATACAATAGACGGAACCGAAGCTGCTTCTATTGCTTCTAAAATTAATAGTCATTTAATCATACCTATGCATTTTGGAACTGCCGCCTTATCTTTTCCTTTAGAAGGTGCAGAAAAGTTTATAACCTCCATGAAAAACGGAGAAAAACTGGCTTCATCCTATCTTGAAATGGATTCAGTACCTGAAGACAGAAA
Source organism: Clostridium sp. 19966 (assembly GCF_032335695.1). NCBI lineage: Bacteria > Bacillati > Bacillota > Clostridia > Eubacteriales > Clostridiaceae > Clostridium > Clostridium sp. 19966. Next base: position 82,350 of record NZ_JACTOJ010000003.1, on the reverse strand, counting down.
GGTAGTAAAAATTTTGCGTTATCAGAATAAAATATAGATAAAATAAAAAGGACCACATACCGAGTGTGATCCTTTTTATGCTTGTCCCAATTATTCTTGAGCAGGAGCTCCAACTGGGCAAACACTTGCGCAGCTTCCACATTCTATACATGCAGATGCGTCTATAACAAATTGAGTGTCTCCTTGACTAATACAGCTTACTGGACATTCTGATGCACAAGCTCCACAGCTTACGCATGAATCTGATATTTTATATGCCATAACAAGCACCTCCTTATTCTTTTAGACAGAATCATATGTAGTACCTGTCCAAATGTATTCTATCATGTTTGAATTAGTTTTTAAAGTATTTTTTTAATATGAGAGATTCTTTAACAGTTTTAAAATTATAATACAGAGTACCCCTTATCTTCGATACACTCTATTATTTTATCTTCATTAACAAAGTAATCATCGAACACCACGCTTACTTCGCTCTTTTCTTTACTTATCTCACAAGCTAGTATTCCTTCATTATCTGCTATAGCCTTCCTCACGTTATTTACGTCTTCAATACTATTTAATCCATATACTTTAAATATCCTCTTCATAGCCCTCACCTCAGTTTTCTTTAAAAAGCTCTTTTATTTCTGCTTCACCTGTATTCTCATCGGTTTCCAATTTTATATCATAATCTGCTACTGCGCTTTCATAGGAGCCAGATATGATAGAAACCTTCTCTATAGGAAATTCCTCAATTATATCTTCGGCATCTTTGAAGGATATCTTGACCTTAACTTTCTCATTTACTACACTATTTGAAATGACTTCGCCTTTTCCTCTATCGGTAGATACTATGGAACCTACTATAGGCATTCTTTTCCTTATGTCTTCATAAGTCTTCTGTTCATAATTTAGGCAGCACATAAGCCTTCCGCAAATTCCTGAAATTTTAGTAGGATTTAATGATAGATTTTGTTCTTTTGCCATTTTTATAGATACTGAAGCAAAATCACCTAGAAAGGAGGAACAGCATAATTGTCTTCCGCATGGTCCAAGTCCCCCTACCATTTTAGCTTCATCTCTTACTCCTATCTGCCTTAATTCAATTCTTGTTTTAAATATGGTAGCAAGATCCTTTACCAATTCTCTAAAATCTACTCTTCCGTCTGCAGTAAAATAGAATATTACTTTATTATTATCAAAAGTATATTCAACATCTATAAGCTTCATATCCAGCTTATGAGCATTAACCTTTTCAACGCATATTTCCAAAGCTCTCTCTTCTTTAGCTTTGTTTTCCCTGTGAATCTTTATATCCTCTTCAGTAGCCTTTCTCAATACAAATTTAAGCGGAGCTACTATCTCATTTTCCTTAACCTCTTTGGTGCCTATTACGCATTCACCAAATTCTATTCCCCTTGCTGTCTCTACTATTACGCTGTCTCCTTGATTTATATCTATGTTATTAGGATCAAAATAATATATTTTACCGGCTTTTTTGAATCTAACACCTACAACTTTTACCATGATTCCCTCCATCGTCACTCGCATTTTATTAACTATTTATATTATTTACACTTAACTTACCTTTGATACTTTATTTTATTATTGAAGCATATTGATAAGCATTACTTGAAAAACTAATGAAGGATTTACATTGCTGTTTAAGTTACTTCTAGCTTCATTCAAAGCTTCAATAATCTTTTGAAGTTTTCTATATGAAAAGCTGTCAGAGCATTCTTCTATATAGTTAAACTTATCTTTATTTATTATATTTTCTTTATTATTAACATTTTTGTATATTATAATATCCCTTATAAAAGATATCAGTAAGCTGAATATTTCTTCGCTCATATCCTTATTTTTAACAAGGAAATCTAAATATTTTTCAAATTCAGCATCACTCAATTTATTTATATCTATAATCAGCTCTAAAGCTGTTGATCTCAAAATTTTAAAATCATTGTCCTTTATAAAATGATCACATCTTCCTGGAACTCCCTCTGCAAAGTTCATAGCAGATATTTTTTCTTCATCAGAAATTTCAGTATAATTTTTATCTATAAACCCCATCATCTCATCTTTACTTAAAGATGTAAGCTTATGCATTTGGCATCTAGATTTTATAGTATCTAATATTGCTTCACTATCTTCGCTAAGTATTATTATAAAAACTCCAGCTGGAGGCTCTTCAATAGTTTTCAGAAAAGCATTTTGTGCTGCTGCAGTCATCTTATGCCCCTGATATACTATTATAGCTTTTTTATCGCCTTCAAAGGGTTTTTTAGATATTTCTTCTATAATCCCTCTTATATCTTCCACTCCAATAGATTTTTTAGTTTTAGAAACTCTAAATTCCATTATATCTACATAGGGTTTTATTTCTGTCTTTCCTATTATTCTTACCGCTAACTCCTTGGCAATAAGACTTTTACCTATGCCCTCCTCACCGATAATAAGGTGTGCATGGGACAGTACTCCGCCTTCTACAGCCGAATTAAAGTAATTTCTTAATTCCTTATGTCCTATTATATCTTCAGAATACATATATTCCTCCTTGTATTCCTCTACAGCTAATGTAAACATCTTTAGTTTACTGTATAATGACTGAACGAACTCTAATTAGAGTTCGCTCAAAATAATCAAAACTAAAATCTAAGAAATTTATCAACGTCTAGGACGAATATAGTTGCGCCTCCCACTTCTACTTCTACAGGATATGGCACATATACTCCAGTAGCACCTGCCACGGAAGAAGGTGAAGTAACTACCTGATCTCTAGTTCTGCATACATCTTCAATAGATGCAATCACTTTATCAACCTTATCTGCATCTACTCCTATCATTAGTGTAGTATTCCCTGATTTTAAAAACCCACCAGTGGTTGCTAATTTCGTAACCCTAAAGCCTGCCTCTGTAATCACATCTATAAGATCACTAGCATCATCATCTTGAACTATTGCTATAATAAGTTTCATATTTACCCCTCCTTGTTTATAATAAGTTATTTCTAATCCCCTTTTTACAGATGCTTCTTGGAACTTATATTTTACATAAGCTTAATGTTGCACATCTATAAAGTTTTGTATCTTAGGTATATTTTATCACATTTAAGCCCTACAATATATATGAATTATTAATATTTATTATCTTTAGTTAATATTTGCGAAATATCCTTTTTAATACTAGTTACACAAATTTTTAAACTATCATTACTATATATTTTTTCTATATTGCTAGATTTTAGCTTATCTATACTAAAATCATTGTCATCTGCTAAAAATCTTCTGCACATTTCATTATAATTAGGTTTAAGCTGCTGCCTTTCCCTGTTTAATGCTCTCTCTAATCTAACTCCATCATCCACAGCTATATATAAGGGAACAACATTTTTTTCCCCGAAATACTTTTTTAGATTATTATATGCCTCTAAAGTAACTATAACAATATAATTGTTCTTCTTTAAATTTACTTGTCCATCATCTATTGTTCCATAATACCATTTCCCCATGACGGTTTCATAGCATCTTAATTCAATAACTTTATTTTTATCTTTAAACTCTTCCAGTTTATTTTCGTCAATGAAATAATACTCTACTCCATCAACTTCATTTTCTCTTTTAGGTCTTGTAGTATATGGAGTTACAGCTCTTAAATCCAATTCTCTGTCTTCTTTTAAATATTTAAAAATAGTATCCTTACCAGTACTGCTCTTTCCCATCAAGCAAAATAATTTCCCCATATCAAGCAAAAGCTCCTTCCAATGCTATATTACTATCTTAATTTTGTTATCTTCCACCCCTAATATTGAAGCTTCGTTTTTTAAATAATATTTTACCACACCTAATGCTTCCTTATCTATTATTTCTCCCATCATAATAATTGGAACTCCCGGTGGATATGGGACTATATTTACTGCACTTATTTTACCTTCTGCTTCATCTAATTCAACCTTTGAATTTTCTCTTTCAAATACTTCCCAAGGTTCAAGAGCCTTTTCAGGAATATTATTCATATATATACTAAACTGATTGTCCCTAAACTCTTCTAATGGACAATTCATAAGAGAAGTCAAGAGCATATCATAATCTTCTCTGGTATTAAAAGGAGATGCAATAAAAACTATATTATACCCATCCGTCATTTCAGCTTGAACTCTGCTATTTCTAAGGTAACTTAATATCTTATGACAATTGTAACCAGCACCAGGAGATATAATAATTCTAGATTCATCTATCCTTAAATTAAGCTTGGAATATTCCTGTTGTATATTCCCTTGCTCCCAAGCATAAAAATCAGTTTCCTTGTTTATTCTTGACTTATATTCCTTCACCACTTCTATGCATTGTTCGAATTCTTTTTTACCCTTAGCATCTAAATAATCTCTAGCATAATCCATGGAAGCCATAAAGATATACGAGGGGCTGGTAGTTGAAAAAGAGCTTACATAAAAGCTGCACTTATCTATATTTTCTTTATCTTTTACGTGTAAAAAAGCTGTTTGAGTAAGACTTGGCAGAGTTTTATGCGCACTCATAACTGCCATATCTGCTCCCAATTTAATTGGGTTTTCCGGCAAAAGCTCTGTGATTCCAAAATGAGCTCCATGGGCACAATCTACTAAAACCTTCATTCCTCTGCTGTGACATATATTAGCTAAAGCTTTTAAATCAAAAGCTATGCCGTAGTAATTTGGATATGTAAGCACTATACCTTTAGCTTCAGTTTCTTCTACTACACTAAAAAAATGCTCCATATCCACAGATATAGGAGCATTGTACTTTCTGCTAATATAATTCTGTATATATATGGGTTTTAATTTTTTTAGAATTATAGCATTTGTTATGGACCTATGACAATTCCTCTCAACTATAATTGAGTCTCCTTCATTGAAACATGAGAATATCATAGCTAAATTTCCACTGGTACTACCGTTTACCAGAAAATATGATTTATAAGCTCCATACAACTTAGCTAAAAGTTCTTGGCTCTCTTTAATTATTCCGTCACAATTATGAAGATTGTCTAATCCTTCAACTTCTGTTATATCTCCACTTAAAAAAATTTCTTGCATATCTTTATTATCTTTCACAACAAATCCCCTGCCAGATTTATGTCCCGGCATTGAAAAAGGGGCATTTTTATCCTTGATATACTTTGATAAGGCATCTACTATAGGTGTTTTACTCAAGCATCATCCGTCCCTTCTGGATATTAAGATTTATCTATAAAAGCTTTCATACTTCGATGTTCTCTCTCTAAGCATAAGCTCCATAATTATTTTTTTCATACACTCAATGTAATACTTATAAAAATCAGTTTCTATATTAGAGTTTATAAGTCTAGCTTCACATGTATTACAAATAAATCTCCCGTTAATTATTATACCATTACTGTGGTTTTTTCTACAAATGATACATTTTTGTTTTTCCATTTAAAATGCTATTTGCTGCATCAATACCAATCGTCATTATTGAATTCGTATAATAAAAGCATATATACACTTGCCCTTAATTATAGAAAATCACACAATATAAAAACAGCCCCTATTAAAAATATAATTATTCTTAAAGGTTAATTTATAATGCATAATTTTCTTACTCACTGGTTTTCAAAGTGCAGCATAATAGCTTGCACCCCCTTATGACATGATTAAACTATTTTGATTGTTGCCCTATCTAATATATTGTATTCACAATGTAGCCAAATCTTATTTTGTCCACCTTTTTATTTTTGAAATTATAATATATTTTTTTTATTTGGAAAAAATAATTTCAAATGCAAATCTTTTTAAAGGAGGTCATCATTATGAAACAGGAAGCTATTTCCTATTTAACTACTCTAAAAGATACAATAACTGGTATTTCAAAATATATATATAATAATCCAGAAGAGAGCTACCATGAATACAAGTCATGTTCTTATATATGCAATATTCTCAAAGAAAATAAGTTTAATGTGAAAGAAAAATATCTAGATATTGACACAGCTTTTTATGCACAATATGGCAATGGTTATCCCAAAATATGCCTGCTGTGCGAATATGATGCCTTATTACCAGAGGGGCATATAAATGGTCACAACGCGGTATCCGCTATATCTGTAGGCGCAGCACTTGGATTGACAAAAGCTATTGATAAGCTTGGGGGATCTATTATTGTGCTGGGGTGTCCAGGAGAATATATAGGCGGTGCAAAGGTTACAATGGCAAAGCAAGGTACCTTTAAGGATATAGACCTAGCAATGATGGTTCATCCTGATGTAAAAACCTGTCAGAGTGGGACTTCCCGTGCCATACTTCCTCTGAGTGTAAAATTTAAAGGCAGCTCCGGATTTACATATTTGAGTTCTAACAATCACTCTCCTATGGATGCCTGCATATTTATATTGAATTCTATAAACACCTTGCTTAAATGCTCTCAGGATAACCTAAGAATAGATAGTATCCTCTCCAACGGAGGATATACTCCATCTCTCCCATCTGATGTTTGTGAGATAAAGCTTTATATAAGAGCCGACAAATATTCAAATGCAGAAACAATTGAGAAGCATATAAGGAATTTATCTGATTTAACAGCTAATATTATGAAACTAGATTGTTCTCATTCAATTTACGAGCTTCCATACTTAGAAATGCACACAAATGACACATTATCACGACTCTTTGGACATAATCTTAAGGAAATAGGCATAATAGATTGCTGCGGAATAAAGAATACAGAATCTGGCTTAAGTATAGGCAATGTAAGTAAGCTAATTCCTACAATACATCCATATGTAAGAGTAACCGAGGAGGATAACATACAATATGGCACTAAGCAATTTGCTGATGCTACCATATCTTCCTACGCTGATGAAGCCATAATTTCTTCTGCCAACGCTCTGATATTAACAGCTATAGATCTTCTAGAAAAAAGAAATCTGATTGACGAAATCAAAAGTGAATTTTATAAATCAAAATAAGTTGTGCATTATAAAGTGCTACTGTATAATTGTTTTGTAATGAACTCTACAGGATTTTAAATGCAATAAGGTCTAATTAAAATTGCATAATTAATACTTGCTTTTAATTATGCAATTTTTTATATGTATATAATCCTGTAAATTTAATATCTTGGGGGTGCCATTTATATGATAAACATATACAAAAGCATTGATGATGGAAGTAACATACTTCAAAAAATTGAAAATATAGAAGCTGGATGTTGGATAAACATTGTAGCTCCTACTGACCAAGAATTATTACTTGTCTCTAAAAAGACAGGTGTTCCCCTTGAGTTTTTAAGAGCATCTCTAGACGATGAGGAAGCTTCTCGTCTTGATATAGAAGGCAGCAACGTATTAGTAGTTGTAGATATCCCCTTTACCGAAATGGAGGATAATTCTCTTACTTATGATACATACCCTTTAGCTATAATCCATACTGAGAAAGAAATAATTACCGTTTGCTTGAAAAACAGCAAGGTTGTAACTGACTTTATAGATGGCAAGGTTAAGTCTTTTTTTGCTTTTAAGCGTTCTAGATTTATTCTTCAGATGCTTTACAGAGTAGCCACCTACTATCTCTTATATCTTAGACAAATAGATAAGAAAAGCATAATGATTGAAAAGAAGCTCCATAAATCCATGAAGAACAAGGAACTTATTCAGCTGCTTTCTCTGGAAAAGTCTCTAGTGTACTTTTCTACCTCATTAAAATCTAATGAAATAACCTTGGAAAAGATGCTTAAGCTTGAATTTATAACAAAGTATGAAGAAGATAAAGATGTTTTGGAAGACGTAATAATAGAAAATAAACAAGCTATAGAAATGGCTAACATTTATAGTAATATACTATCTGGTACCATGGATGCTTTTGCATCAGTTATATCAAACAATTTGAATATCGTGATGAAACTTTTAGCCTCCGTAACCATTGTCATGGCTATCCCTAATATGGTATCGGGTCTCTTCGGTATGAATATGAGCAAAATCCCCTTTGGAAATAATCCCTATGGTTTTTATATAATATTAGGAATTATTGTAGGCATGGCCTTAATTGCAATAGGTATTCTAAATAAAAAAGATATGTTTTAAGGAGAGGTTATCATGTTAGGTAAAAGATTTTTAGAACATTCTACTCTAGGAATAATAGCTCCTGCAAGTCCTTCTGAAAAAGAAGTGATAGATAGGCAGATTGAATGCCTAAGAGGCTTAGGCTTTAAATTAAAATTGGGCAAGCACCTTTATGATAAATATGGCTTTCTAGCTGGAACTGATGAGGAAAGAGCTCAGGATTTAATGGACGCTTTTCTAGACGAAAAGGTTGATGCAATAATGTGTTATAGAGGGGGCTATGGTACTATAAGAATGCTTCCTTACCTAGATTTTAATATAATAAAAAATAATCCAAAGATATTTATAGGTTTTAGTGATGTTACATTGCTATTAAATTCTATATATGAGCGCTGTGGTCTTACTACCTTCCACGGAGTAATGGCAAATTCGGGTACTGATAATCCAATAAGTATAGATAGCCTTAAACAGAGTATTATGAAGGGCTACGATAATTACAGAATATGTAACCCAAAAGGAACTCCTCTTACCTTTAAAAATTTCTCTGGAAATATAGAAGGCACTTTAGTAGGGGGAAATCTTGCTGTTATATGTTCCTCCATAGGCACTGATTACGAAATTGATGTGAAGGATAAAATATTATTTTTAGAAGATATAGCTGAACCTCCTTACAAATTAGATAGGCTCTTAGCTCAGCTAGCTCTTTCAGGTAAACTAAAAGAGTGTAGAGGTGTATTATTGGGTCAATTCACAAATTGCACCCTTCCCCACTATGAAAGAAGCTTTACCTTAGAGCAGGTTATCGAAGATAATTTTATCTCTAAAGGCATACCCATTTGCTATCACATAATGAGCGGTCATGGAAGCCCACGATTAACCTTGCCAATAGGCGCAAAAGTTAGACTTAATGCTGAAAATAAATGCATTGACGTTTTAGAAGCGGTAGTTAAATAAAGGGTTATTTGAAGAAAAACTCCAGCACTTAGCAAGGTTATATTGCTAGATGCTGGAGTTTACATTTCCTATTACAGGCTTTATCTGTTACCTTTTCTTTTAAACACAGTAAAGAAACCTATTGCTATTAATAATGTACCTATTGCTATTAATAGATTGCCGTCAATTATACTTCCTGTCTGAACTAATTTTTTATAATTTGTACCTGCCGCTTTGGTTGATTCTCCTGATGAATTCGGTGGATTATTTGTATCATCAGTAGATTGTTTAACTGTTGATTTTATTGTATATTCTTCACTTACAACCTTAGAGTCAGTATGTCCATCTTTAGAGGCATAAGCCTTAATAATAGTATTAGCTGCTACCGTTATCGGTCCGCTATATATTTGTGATCTTGAATTTGGTTCTGTGCCGTCCGTTGTATATCTAATTATCGCCCCTTCCGTATCAGATATTATTTCTACCTGCTGAGGGCTATCATAGCTTCCTCCGCTTATGCTGAATTTAGGTGCTGCAGCTGCTGAGAAATTATAAGTAACAGCAGATATCTTAGAATCAGCTAATCCGGCTTTTGCAGCATAAGCTTTAATTGTTGTATTTGCAGAAACCTTTATAGGTTGGGAATATATAGGTGAAGCTGCAGTTGGATCTGTTCCATCTGTTGTGTATCTTATGATTGCTCCTGGAGAAGCACTAGTAATAGCCACGTTTAGTTCCGAGCTATAAGTACCTCTATCTACACTAAAGCTTGGTTCAGCTGTTATAGCAGGCAAATTCTTTAAACTAACATTATCTATATATACATCGTGTGCTGCTACTGCCCCCATTCCATTTACATTTCCCATGCAAAATACCAAATGTGCATTATCCACATCAGCTGGTACAGTAAAGTCACAGGTATACGTGCTCATATCTGAGGTTATAGGTACTACCTTATCCAAGAAAGTGTTTCCATCACCACCACCTGGAATTTCAACTAAAGGCTCGATACTTCTATTAATGGTTGACCTGGCATCAAAGGTTAATCTGTAGGTTATTCCTCCTTTGAGCTTAAAATTTCCTTGACTTAGCTGAACTGACCAGTAATAGTCTCCCACATCTCCAACGGTAGTTTTGAATTCCCCATTATCAACACCAGCAGGCGAGTTATCTGCGCCATTGTATGTTTGCCAAAAGGAAGCTCCACTTGAAAAATCGCCGTTTTGAATAAGCTCTGTTCCGCTTGGCAAATTTATAATATATTTGGAACTTGTAATATCTGAATTATTTAAGCCATCCTTTATGGCAATAGCTCTTACTGTGGTGGTATCACTTAATTCTATAGGGCCGGTATATATGCTTGATTTTTCATTAGGATCTGAGCCATCCAGCGTATATCTAATAATAGCATTAGATGTATCACAGCTTATAGCCAAATTTTGTTTTTCAGTATATGCCTTAGAGGAATCCAAACTAAATACAGGCTGGTCTACTGTAGCTTTGCTATCTACTGCAAAGCTAATACTATACGTTTTAGTTACACTTTTATCTGCAGAAGTTACCGTTATAACTGCTTTGTCCTGTAAATTAGAAGCTTGCTTTATAGAAACTGCTGCATCAGAATCTGTAGGATCTGCCTCAAGCTTTGGAGCTAGTACAGTATTTGGTGCTAGTAAAACCCTGTATCCTAAAGTATCTGGAGCAAAATCCTTTAGCATTTTACCATTTATAGTAATACTCTTTAATGTAGCATCAGTTTTTATTTTTTCTACTTGAAGCTGCTGAGTAGCACTTTCAGTTATTCCATCTACAGTAACTCTTGCTGTAATATTGGCAGTTCCCTTAGCTAAAGGGGTTATAGTACCAGTATCATCTACTGCTGCTATCTCTGGATTGTCACTTGAATATTTTATCTCAGCCTTTTTTAAATCTGCTGCACTTCCATCCGTCATAGTTCCCTTCAAGCTTGTTTTGGCTTTATCAGCACCATCTAGCAGCATAGCAGTCTTATCAGCTGTTAGGGTAATATTGTCCAATCTTGCTGCGGTGCTTTGCTGATTTATATAATTATCAAGGATCTTTATAGATGAATTTGTGTCCGTACCTGAATAGTCCACCTCATACTGACCGTCCTGTTCCCATTCTCCTTTAGTAAAATTTCTTCCCTTTATCAATATTTTATCCTTGTACACATCTATATAATAGCCTTCACTTATATCATCCTCAGCATTAGCATCTGTCCAGCAATATCCGCAGGACGGCACATTAAACATTGTGCACAAACTTTTATTATAGAACATATCCTTAGAACCAAATTCCCAATGAGTATGCCCTGTAAATAAAATTGCTTGAGGATACTTTGCTAATATGTCTCTCACTTCTTTATCCTGATCCAAATTCTTATCCATTTGTCCTGGCTTAGAACCTGCTACAGTATCGTAAAGAGGCTGATGAATAAATACAAATATAGGTTTGTTATTTTTTACGTCCTGCGCTATAGTTTGCTGAAACCATTTTAGCTGTGTATCGGAAAAATAAGCACTATTACCATCACTTTTTTCTGAGCCTAAGAATATATAGTGATAGTCATTAAGCCAATAATCATAATACACATTTGGCTCTCCTGAATATTTAATGAAATTTTGTTTAGATATATCATACTCATTCTGATCTATCCATGAATTTTCCTGCCAAGTATCGTGATTTCCTAAAGCCATATCTATTTTAGGATGCTTATTACTGTTTACTATAGTAGAAAAAGCATCCCAGTTTGCTGCAAGACCGCTATCTACCACATCTCCGTTTATTATAAGCCTGCTGCTATTTGGATCTACTTTATTAATATCCTTTAGAGCATTATCTAAATTTTTATCATGGATATAATTAAGATTGGATACTATATGTGTATCACTAAAAACTTGAAATGAATATAAAGGGCCTTCTCCTTCTACTACATTTACATCAGCTCTTGCTTTTTCTGAAATGCCATTTACCGTTCCCTCTACCGTGAAGCTTCCAGCTTTAGAGTAAAGGTATGAAGGTATTTTGTCCCAGATAACATTTACCTCACTAAAGGTTCCATCAGAATTATCTTTTCTTACTGTAGCTGGCAGCGTAGGAGCTGTAGATGCTTGTGTCTTAATTTCTGCTGCTTCTAAATTATGTACTGGTGCCTGTGGTGCAGAAACATAGAAGGTAGAACTGGCATCCACCGTATAGCCTCCATCTTTAAAGAGTACCACCTTATAGGTTTCCCCTTGCTTTATTCCGCTTATTGTATCTAATGGAAGTTGGAATTCACCATTAGGGCTAGTAAAGCCTAGGCTATGATCTGGGTCATTTTTAGTATCTCCGTAGATATATTTCCAAAACATAGAATCTACTTTTCCAGGAGTATCTTCCTGATTATATACTCCTAACCAGGCCTCAGAATCCTTACTTGCATTTTTTATGGTAACTGTTATGGTATCTTTTAATGCTACGGTTGAGGAAGATAAGCTTACATCAGGTTCAACCTCTGACGCTGAAATGGTGAAATTTGCACTTGCCTCAACAGTATATCCTCCATCCTTAAATAATAGCAGTTTATAGCTTTTTCCCTGCTCAAGTCCGCTGATAGGAGCTAAATTAAGCTTAAAGTCACCATTTCCATTTTGAATGGCTAAGCTGTGGCTGGGGTCGTCTGCTGAATGATCTGATAGATAGCTCCACCATATAGAAGCAACCCCGCCGCTAGAAGAATCTCCTGGTGTATCTGCTTCATTGTAAAGCCCTACCCAAGCACTAGAATCTTTACTGCCATTCTGAACAGTTACAGTTATTGTATCTTTTAAACCTGCAGTGGAAGCCGATAAAGTTATTGAGGTTTGGCTCTGGGAATCTTTTAATATTGATGCATAAACCGCTAGATTTGAATTAGTTATTACAATAGATATAACAATTAATAAGCTTACCACATTTTTAATACATGTCTTTTTTCTCATTTTTAACCTCCTTATTTAATATTGCTTACTTAAAATTACATAGAGTGTTTATATAGTCATTCAACCCAAATGTTGTAGTTGTACACAACATATTCATTCTACCCACTTTGAATATTAATTTTGTTATGCATGTGTAAATGCTAGGTTAAAATCCACTTAACTGCACATATAATTGCATAAATGCACATAAATACACAATATATGCAAAAATAAAAATAGCCTATACAGTTAACTTTTTACAAGTTACTATATAAGCTATTTTTAAATTACTGATATTATTTTGGAGGCGCCACCCAGATTTGAACTGGGGGTGAGGGTGTTGCAGACCCGTGCCTTACCACTTGGCTATAGCGCCATAAAGGATGGCCAGACCAGGAATCGAACCAGGGACACGAGGATTTTCAGTCCTCTGCTCTACCGACTGAGCTATCTGGCCGCTCAACGTTAAGCTTCTGCTTTTCGTGACAAAAGATATATTATCACAGGCACTCCATTTATTTTTTAATTTATCCTTGATTTACAGAATTTATTCATATTTTTCTTCACAATCCTTTTTATATCTCATATATATACATATTGACACACTAGGCACAGTTTTCACTTATTTTCTTCTTTCCAAAGGATTATAAACTTTTCACTATTTCTACAAATTTGTTTCCTTTTGCTTCAAAATTAGGGAACATATCAAAGCTTGCACAGGCTGGTGAAAGCACCACGTAATCCCCTTTATCTGCGATTTCCTTACCTTTAAGTACTGCAGCCTCTAAGGAAGCTACTACGTATATAGGAAGTTCTACCTTTCTTTCTGCCATTTCTTTTTCAAATACAGCTTTAATCTTATCTTTAGTTGCTCCTACAAGTATCAGTGCTTTAACCATATCTATACCTTTTTCAGCAAGAGGTTCAAAAGGAATATGCTTGTCATATCCTCCAGCAATCAAAATCACTGACTTTTCAAAGGAAGACATAGTAGCTAAAGTTCTAGTAGGACTTGTTCCTATTGAATCATTATAATATTTTACTCCGTCCACTTCTCTTATAAACTGATTTCTGTGCTCAACTCCTGTAAAAGTAGCTACCACCTTTCTCATGCTTTCTACGGAAACCTCATCCTTAACTGCAAGAAAAGCTGTTAAATAATTTTCTACATTATGCATTCCCTTTATTAATATATCTGACCTTTTACAAATCTCCTTGTCTCCCAAGTATAGACTTCCATTGTCAAAATAAGCATCCTGCTTAGTTTTGCTGCTAAAGCTTCTAACTTCACCCTTAGCTTCCTTTTCAAAGCTTTTAGTTATTTCATTTTCAGCATTTATAATGAGTATCCCATCTGAAGATTGATGAGTAAATATATTTTTCTTAGCATCTATATACTCTTGCATGTCCTTATGAATATCTAGGTGGTTAGGAGTCACATTAGTTACTACAGCAATCTCTGGAGAAGTATCTATGGTCATAAGCTGAAAGCTTGATAATTCTAAAACCACCCTATCTTTTGAAGTCATTTCTTCTATTTTAGAAAACAAGGGTGTACCTATATTTCCCCCTACCCAAGTTTTAAAACCTTCTGCACTTAAAAGATTATATATTATGCTAGTAGTAGTGGTTTTTCCGTCACTACCTGTAATTCCATACATCTTTGCAGGGCAGTATCTCATAAACTCTTCCATCTCAGAAGTTACATAAGCACCTTCCTTCATTGCTGTCTGCAGGGCTGGGCTGTCTATTCTCATAGATGGTGATTTAAAAATAACTTCAAACCCCTTAAGACTGTCAAGGTAATTTTCTCCCAAACAGAGCTTAACGCCCTTTTTTCTAAATTCCTCTGCAGCCTCTCCAAGTTCTTCAGCACCCTTTTTATCAAAGGCTGTTACGTAAGCCCCTAAATCTAAAAGAAAATTTATCAAAGGTCTATTGCTAACCCCTATGCCAACTACGGCTGTTTTCTTGCCTTTTATGAATTCTTTAAAATCCTTAAAATCTTTTTTCATTTAAAATACCACCTTAATATAATTAATATGTATAGTATAAATTATAAAACTACTATTATAAATATTGTCCCATTGATAATTAATTATAACACTTTAGAAATAATTCTGTAAATTTATTCTACCTACAATATAACAAAAGGCTTTGCCTTAAAAATCATCTTTATAATACCTTTAGAGTTTAAACCTAGCTATCATAAAGCTAAGCCTAAACTCTAAAATTATATCAATGTTTTTAAAGCAGAGCCAAAACTAGAACTCCATCTTTTCAGTTATATATGCTTCTAATTCATCTATGCCTATTCTTATCTGATTCATTGAATCTCTATCTCTTAAAGTTACAGTATCGTTCTCTAAAGTATCAAAATCTACAGTTATACAGAATGGAGTCCCTATTTCATCCTGTCTTCTGTATCTTTTTCCTATGCTTCCTGCTTCATCATAGTCCACGTTGAAATGCTTTCTTAGCTTATCATAAACCTCTGTAGATTTTTCTGAAAGCTTCTTGCTAAGTGGAAGTACAGCTGCCTTAAATGGCGCTAGAGCTGGGTGGAATCTCAACACTGTTCTTGAATCACCGCCTTCAAGCTCCTCTTCATCATATGCATCTACTAAAAATGCAAGAGTAACTCTGTCTGCTCCAAGAGATGGCTCTATACAGTATGGAACATATTTTTCGTTAGTGTTTGGATCTAGATAGCTCATATCCTGACCTGAATGTTCTGCATGCTTGCTTAAGTCGTAATCAGTTCTGTCAGCTATACCCCAAAGCTCACCCCATCCAAATGGGAATAAATACTCTATGTCTGAAGTAGCATTACTATAGAAGGATAGTTCTTCCTTGCTGTGATCTCTCATTCTTAAGACATCCTTATTTATGCCAAGAGATAATAAGAAGTTCCAGCAATAATCTCTCCAATAGTCAAACCATTCTAAATCTGTTCCTGGTTTGCAGAAGAACTCTAGTTCCATCTGCTCGAATTCTCTTATTCTGAAAATAAAGTTTCCTGGAGTTATTTCATTTCTAAAGGATTTACCAATCTGTGCTATACCAAATGGAACTTTCTTTCTTGAAGTTCTCTGAACATTCTTAAAGTTAACAAATATACCCTGTGCTGTCTCTGGCCTTAGATATATCTCTGACTTGGAATCTTCTGTTACTCCTTGATAGGTTTTAAACATAAGGTTAAACTTTCTTATATCTGTAAAGTTTTTCTTGCCACACTTTGGACAAACTATTCCATTTTCATCTATATAATTTTTTAGCTGCTCATTAGTCCATCCGTCTGCTGAAGCTACTTCTGCTCCCTGAGAAGTCATATGATCCTCTATAAGCTTATCTGCTCTAAATCTTGACTTACATTCCTTACAGTCCATAAGAGGGTCAGAAAAGCCTCCTATGTGTCCTGAAGCAACCCAAACTTCGCTATTCATAAGTATTGCACAATCAACACCTACATTATAAGGGCTTTCTTGAACAAATTTTTTCCACCAAGCTTTTTTAACATTGTTCTTAAATTCAACCCCTATAGGACCATAATCCCAAGAGTTTGCAAGTCCGCCATATATATCTGATCCTGGAAATACAAAACCTCTGCTTTTACATAGTGATACTATCTTATCCATGGTTTTTTCAACTGCCATTTTTTATTCCTCCTAAACTTTATTTCATAAAATGCAGCATTGTGAAACAATATTGTAACAATAAAAAAGACCTGTACCATAAAGGGACGGATTTACCGCGGTTCCACCCTTTTTGGCACAAGCCCTGCTCTCTCAATAATATACTCCAAAGCGCCATTCACTTAAGCTCATTGATGATTTTCACCATACATCATCTCTCTAAAAATTTACTAAAGCTACTCTTCTTTTTCATCGTATTATATACAATTTTTATGTTATATATAATTCTAACAGACTATTTAAAAATGTCAATATTACTCAATAATAATTTTATAGCTGCAGGAAAATTTTTCGGAAGGCCTTAGTTTAATTGTTCCTCGCTTATCTTCCAGGTTCCCTGAAGCATCAACACTATCAGCTATTCCATACCATGGTTCTATGCATACAAAAGGTGCTCCTTCTGGTTTTGACCATAAACCTAGATAAGGAAATCCTTTAAACTCTAAGGTTACTGATTTTGATGTCTTTTTACTCTTTAAGCTTACACTGTCTGATACAAAACCTTTTAAAATTAAAGCATCCTCCTTAAATAATTCCCTAGTTATAGGAAGTACTTTCTCATCATTCAGCAGTTGCTTTTTTCCTTTTCCTATAAGTCCATCATCTAATGTTGAAGTCTTTAATGTTTCATTTTTTTCGAACTCAAAATAGTAATCTTCAAATTTTTCTTCTTGAGATAAAGGGCATACAAAACCAGGGTGTGCTCCTATGGAAAATATCATTTCTTTAATATCTTTATTTTTTACTTCATAACCGACTATTATACTATTCTTCTCTAATTTATAAGATATTTTCAACTGGAATTCAAATGGATATTTATTTAAAGTTTCAGTTCCGCTTGATAATTCATATATAATTTTGTCTTTAATTTCACTGCTTATATTAAATTTCATATCTCTAGCAAAACCATGCTGTCCAAGTTTATAGTTACTATTATCATATTTATAGTTGTTATCTTTAACTTTCCCTACTATCGGAAATAAAACAGGTGCATGTCTTCCCCAAATATCAGGCTCTGCCTGCCATAAATATTCTGTTCCGTCTTCTTTTAGCTTTATGCTTTGAAGTTCAGCTCCCTTATCACTTACCGCTACACTTATATATTCATTCTGTAAAGTTTCCAAATTTATCACCTCAATTCATTATAACAAATCTTATCAGAGGTTAAAGATAAATTTATTTTCTATTACATATAATTTTTTCCAAACTAATTTCGCCAAAAAACAAAAATCACCTAGCTTTAAGCTAAGTGTCCTATCCCAAAAAAAAGAAATTGGCTCCGCGAAGAGGGCTCGAACCTCCAACCCTTCGGTTAACAGCCGAATGCTCCACCATTGAGCTATCGCGGAACGTCAATCACAATAATTATTATAACAAGTTTAGTCGAAAAATCAAGAGTTTTTTTATAAATATTATAAAATTTTTATAGTTAACTTGCTAACTATTGCCACATAAGAAGTTATTACCTTCCTTTAATCCGCTCTAACTACAACGGGAATTTTCTTTTGCAAACCTATGATTAACTAGATATCGCGATATCTTCTTTTATAGTTATATAGTTTTATAGTTATTTAAGCATATCAATATGGATTTAAAGCTGGAGATAGTCTTCTTTAGTTAGTTCTACAATATCTTCTGAAACTCTTTTGAAGCCTAACTTTTTAAATGTTTTTTCTGCTGACTCCCTAGATCTTGGAAAATAGTCAAAGACTTTTCGGGCTCCTAGTTCATTAAAAGGCTTTCATCAAAATCTATGCATCCTGTTTTTTCGTTTTTACCGTACCCTATATTGTAAGACATGGTTTCACCATCTGATAAAAGTTTTTTTCTATATCTTAATTCTTTAAATTTGGGCACTCTTAATATAATTTTATTCTCTGCCACTATAAACCACCTTCTTTAACTGTTGTTAGCCTCTCTCTATCAATTACATCTAACCTAAATCTCATTTTAATTCAATTATTCACTTCTATATATTACATCAAATTTTAATGTATATCGAATAATTTTATAATACTTTTTAAAGTAATTAATATTGACATTCCAATTAGATGCATATATAATTCTAAGTGTACTAATCAGTGTAGTACACTTAATACATTCAACATGGAGGTGATTATTTTGTTTACCATCGATCCTAGAAGCAGTACACCTATATACGAGCAAATAGTACATTCGGTTAAAGAAAGTATTATAAAGGGGATTTTACAGCCTGGCGATAAGCTGCCATCCGTTAGAGAACTAGCCTCTATGCTTACTACTAATCCTAATACAGTCAGCAAAGCTTTTAATGAGCTGGAAAGATTAAAAATTATAGAAACTCTAAGAGGTAAAGGTACTTTTGTATCTATGGATTATAAACCTAGATTGGAGGAAGATAAAATGGCCAAATTAAAAGATGACTTGAAGAAAATTTTGCTAGATGCCCATTACATGGGAATTAATAAAGAAGATCTTGAAAAAATATTATCCGAGCTCTACGATGAGCTAAATTCAAGTAATGGAGGTGATGAAAATGAGAAATAAATATTTTAGTATGGCCTTATTCTATAGAGAAAGAAAAAATATTTTATGGGTAATGATATCTTATTTAATAACCTTTTCCTTCTTGCTATTAGCTTTCTACAGTGATTTTGATTATACAAAACAATTATTTGCTGCTAACACTAATGTAAATTTTACCATTTCAAACTCAAGCGAAATAATTCCTTTACTGTATGTTCCAACTCAGTTTTTTGTAATACTGTCTATAATAATGGTAATAGTTTCATTTTTTCATAAAGAAAAAAAATATGGCTTTATGCTAACAGAGCCCATGTCAAAGGACGCAATAATAATTACTAAAACCGTAGGCTTCATTATAAGTTATACAATACCAATAATTATCTATGGCATCGTTGCCTTAGGAATTTTAAAATATAATTCTCAGATTTTTGGGTCTCATTATTCTGAAATTGTTCGGGTATTGATGATAAGATTGTTTTCTGCTTTTGCTTTATTGACTTTTATTACTGTTGTCTTAGAACTTTTCCAAATGCTTTTCGGACACAGCGTAGCTGCAGTATTTGTTCCTAATGGACTGTTCTATGCTTTTATATTGGGGCTTGGCGGATTTTATGAATTACTGTCAAACAGACTTCAATTCATAAAAGATTTATTCCGCTCAGCTGATAATATTTCATCTAATGCCTTTGATAAAATTTTAGTTCCCTATTTTGATCATTACTACGTAATTTATTCATTGGTGCTATTGCTTGTATCCGCATTTATTTTCTATATAGTATTGCTATTAAATAGAGTTTTGAAATATGAGCAGCTGTCAAAAATGCTTATGTTTAGATTCAGCGAAGTGGTATTTAAGATTGTCGTATCTTTAGTTATAATAATTGCAGTGCCTATTATATTAGCTATCATAGTTTTTATAATACTTCATTTTGTAGCTGGAATTTCAACCTTTAATATTGACGATAACAATGATTTATTTCAAACCCTGTTATTGATTTTAAACTTTCTGTGGATTCCAATGTTTATATTTGTATACAGGCTTCAAACCAAGATTATTAATAAAAGGAGGGCTTCATAAATGATAGAAATCAAAAATGTATCCAAAAGCTTTCCTGGTAAGGAAGCGATAAAAAACATTAATATAACTATCAATGATGGGTCTATATTAGGATTGGTAGGCCCTAATGGGGCTGGTAAATCTACTTTGCTGAGAACTATGGTGGACATATACGAACCAGATACTGGAGAAATTTTAATAAATAAAGAAAATATTAAAGATAATACTGCTATTAAAGAAATCATTGGATATGTGGGCGATAGAAATGATTTCTTCAATGACTGCAAAATAAAAGAAATATTAAAATATTATTCTTTATCCTATCCAAACTTTGATAAAGATAGATTCAATAAAATTAATTCAATATTTAAAATTCCCCTTAACAAGAAAATTTCTAAATTATCAAAGGGTAATGCTACTAGAGTTCACCTTATGATGGCCTTCAGCCAAAATCCAAAGATTATGATTCTAGACGAGCCTACTTCAGGATTAGACCCTATTATTAAGAGAAAATTTTTAAACTTGCTTATGGAGGATGTGGCAGAGAGAGGAACTACTGTAATAATATCTTCTCACAATCTTCCTGATCTTGAAAGCATCTGCGATCATATAGTATTTCTAAACGAAGGTGAAATAATCAAAGATAATTCACTGGATAATTTAAAGCTGTCAATGAAAAAAATTCAAATTATATTCAAGGAAGAAGCTCCTGAAGACTTCGAAAAATGGCCTGAATTCTTAAGGGTAGAGAAAATAGGCCGAAGCTACAATGTAATAACAAAAGACTACAATGACAGTCTTAAAGAAAAATTAGAAGAGCAGGGAGTGTTATTTATAGAAGAATTAAACCTAAGCTTGGAGGATATGTTGATTTATTCCGTAGAAGACTAGCTTTAAGGTATGGAGGATCTATGAAGAGAAAACTAATAATAAGCCTTTTAATAATGCTGATGATTATTATAAATCATTTCAGCTGATAGCTATCGTGCGTAAAGAATTTATGATGAGGGTTAATATAAAGAAAGAGTATCTAGAGTGATAAAACACTAAAGATACTCTTTTTAGATATCATAGTAAAACTAAATATAAGGTTATGCTAGAGGCTTCATAGTTGGGAAATCCTACCGACTTTTTTATAACTCTTTAAATCTCTATATACCCCTATTTAAGAGTATTCATTTTTCAGTCCATTTTACAACTCTACATAATTCTTTATAAATGGTCGTAATTCTGTCGTAAAGCGGTCGTAACCTATATTATCCCAGATTGAGCTTTCTTCTGTGTATTAAAATAATCCTCAAAACCAATCAATTCTGCACGTTTTAAATCCTTTGTAGCTTCTGCATATATATCCATTGTTGTTTCAGCGTCCGCATGACCTAATATATCCTGCATAGCCTTAACATTAACACCGGCTTCACACATTCTTGTAGTAAACGTATGTCTCAATGAATGATTACTAAATCGAGGAAGTGTTACTGTATCATTATTTTTTTCTTTATCCAACACCTCATAATTGCAATCACGAATAATCCTTCTTAATGCCTTGTTGAGCGTTCCTTGATGCTGTACACCTCCAAAACGATTGACGAAAATAAAATCTGTATACCCATCCACAACTGCATTACATTTTAATCCACATTCTTCTTGATACTTCTTTTCTAAAAGAAATGCTTCTTTTACTTTTGGCAACATAGGGATTATTCTTTTTCCGGCTTCTGTTTTTGGTGTATTGACTGCGAATGAACATCCTTCCTCTTTCCCTCTACTATAATAAACAACTGTTATAAGGATAATATCGAGGACACTCACGCAAATATGCAAACTGGTCATCCTGCTTGAAGTCTGCAAAATATACAACTCCATCCGAATTACATGCATTACTGATTTTTGCAAATATGATATTTGTAGCATAACTCTTTCCGCTTCCGGACATACCGCACAATAAAGCGTGACTGTTACTCTTTACAGAAATATCCGTAATAATCGGCTGCTTCACACCATAGCCATACCATTTATCATAATCATATCCGAGAACCAAATCAGAGTTCATCGTCATATAAATTACTCCTTGGTACTGTTTTTCTTCCTTGTGCTGTAATCATCACAATTCGTTTTCCATCTGATTTACCGCCATATCGAAGTTTTTCGACAAAATGAATATTCATAGCATCTGCAATATCTTCCTGTCTTTCAATCCATGCTTTCATGGGAATATCAGAATAAAACTCACGCATTGTCACATTGCCCTTTATACGCTTCTTATTCATTAAAATAGGGCATCCGTTACGAAGTTCCTGTGTATTAAATGCAACATACAATTTTGCTTCATCTTTTCTTGCTGTTAGTTCTCCGATAGCATCAATCACCGTAAATATACAGATTATAGGTATCAATATTGCTATTATCATAATGGTATATCTGTAAATCGGTAAAAGAATCTGTGGAACATCAAATAGTGAGAAAGCTATATCCTTTTTCATCCATAGGGATACTGTTCCCACAATAATTGGAATAAAGCACAAATCGAGCAAAGGTTTATGAATCATCTGTAATATGCCTAAGCGTAATCTCAAATATTGATGTTTTCTGTTTTTTCTCTGCTGAATATAATTAGCATTACTCATATATATCCTTTCCTGCTGAAACACCAAGGGCAAATATTCCCTCCCTTGGTGATAGCATTGGTTATTAGTTTGCTTTACTGATGCTTTCTATTTTTCCTTTGAAATTAAATGCGATTTCTACTGTATCATTGATTTTTGTATCTTTAGGCAATTCAATTCCATTTTTGAGGAATATTTTCTCAGCACGTAATCCAGTTACATTTTCATCTTTAAACGCAATATAAATATTCGTTCCTTTAATTTCTTCACCATTATTATTGGTAAATTGAATAGGCTGAACCCCGATAATTTGACTTTTCAATATTGTTTCTCCTTTCCGTCAGTATGTCATGAGCATCTGACAATGTAATTCAAGCGAGCTCCTCTTGATGTTTTTAATTATATACTTTATAATGTGATTAATCGAACACATGCGAACTCATTTTCAATATTTATAAAGGAGTAATTGTGAATGAAATATGACAAATTTGTATTATGCAAAAGGATAAAAGAAATTAGATTAAATAGAAGGAAACTATATCAGGATAATTCCGACAAATATGAAAAGTATTTTTGTTGTACCACTCAAGAAAATTTTGCTGATTCACTACATATTGATAGAAGAACAATAATCAAATGGGAAAAAGGAGAAAGCATCCCACCATTAGATAAGCTTTTAGATATATGTAATTTAGTAGATTGTAATATTGAGTATTTGCTTGGTGCTGATGATATGTCAGAAATCAGTCCTATTGCCATAGCATCGCATTATTCAAAAATATCATCTGAGATTATTCGTTATGGTTTAGAAAATCCTGATTACTTGGATTGTCTCAATTTTTTCATGCATCCCGATAATTGTTCGGAATTATTCAACAAATTTACCTTGTCAGCATGGAAAGAATTTAACGCAAATCAAAGTTTAAAAGAATTAAAAGAACCATTAACAAGTACTGTGATAGATGCATTTAGCAAATTCAGTGCGTTTACACCAATCAACGAATATAAAAAAGAAACATATAAAAAGTTCCTTTTATCCGAATTGCCAGAAAGCAAAATTTCTTTTTCTTCAAAGAACGTCAAGAACAAAATTAGTATTAAAGCTTGTTTAATTCTTGGACGTTATAACGAGTTATCGTTATCATCTGAAAGTGACCATCAATATGAGGATTTCATCAACTATTTAATCGAATATACCTATGAACCTCTTATGAATAAAGCTGTTCTTGAGATACAGCAGAGCAGACTAGCAAGTGCTTTTATTTCATTATTTTCAGATTATCTTTCAAAATAAAAAAGAAGCGCTCATTCTATAATGAACGCTTCCACTACATTTTACTTGTTTCCTTTAGCACGATTATGTGTTTTGCAGAGCATCGTACAATTTGAAATGTCGGTTGCACCGCCGTTACTCCATGCTGTAACGTGGTCAGCGTCCATTTCTGCTAATTTGTATATTCTTGCTTTATTACTGTCATTGCCCAAAGCACATAATGGACAGTTTGATTTTCCACAGTCCTGAGCATCTTTTGTTTGCTTCGCATATACTGTTTTCTTTGTAACATCATCGAAAATTCTTACATCAAGATTCTTCGTATCTACACATCCACCTAAAATATATTCATATACGCCTTTTCTATTCTTAACGTAAAAGTCTGAATACAATTTATGAAGTTTATTATGTACATCCTGCTGATTATATGAGTTTGAATGAAATCTCTCATATAATCCGCCCCATGGAAGTCCTCGCATTTCGCTTTCAACATCTGTAAATACGCTAGATATCCAATCAATAACGGAAGTAAAGTAAGCTTTTAATTCATTGATATTATCATCAAATCTATGTCTGCTCATGTAATCATCAATATTGCCCTTAGAAACCCAGTCAAGGGCTGTCCTAAGATAATCCTGACGTTTAACATCACCACTTATATAAGCACTCCATTTTTGAATGTTAGCATTTTGGGAATTACTAAATTCCTCCTTTGCCTTTGTAACAAAAGGACCAGAATGAATTGCGTTTGATAACTCTTGTTCATTCAGCGGAACACCTGCAATATTAATCGTTCTAAACCATTCTTTTATTTCGGATTCTGAACCCTGACATTCATAGATAGTAAGTTTCGCGTCCATGATTTTCTTTTTCAAATCTTCTGCAAGACCGCTAAAATAATGTGGAACACCATCTGAACCAACTATTGCAAATTTTCCAGTCACAAAACGCCCAAAACTTGTTATACGTTGCTGTCCGTCAAGAACCTCAAATTTATCATCAGCCACTTTAACAAAATAAATCAGTCCGAGAGGATAACCTTTCAGAAGAGAATCAATAACAGCAACATCTTTCTTTCCGTCAGCATAAATATAATTTCTTTGATACTCAGGCTGAATTATAAGTTTTCCAGATAAACCAAATAAGCCCTTCCCTTCATATTCGTTATATACAAATCCCTGACAAATATCTGATACTGTAATTTCTGTTTTAAGCTCTGTGTTCATCACTGTACCTTCTTTCGGATAAAAATTCTCTTATAAACATTTTCTCCATTAATACAAACATTGTAACTATCATTTGGTTTATGCCATGGTTCACCAGGGTCACCATAAGAGTATGAACATCCCAGTATCTCAAATTGTTCAGGATTATACTTATCCAAAAATGTAATTGGTACTCCCATCATTCCTTCATAGTCTGAAGGAATTGCATCTGTATAAGGGACATCTATTGCATCGTAATAATCATATTTCTGATAACCATTTTCTTTCACTTGCTTATGACGACTAAATTTAAGATTATCTGCCATTGTCATAAGCGATGAAGGTTGATGTCTCCTTCCATGTTCAATATTTGTAAGCCACAAGCAATTATTTGTTGCGACAATGCGCTTTCCATTTTCCATTCGAGCTTCTGTACCGTATAACTCATATTTTTCTGGGACAATAAAGCCAGAAATCCATCTTCCCATCCCATTACCAAGCCATGCTTTATTATCCTTGATTAATGGAAAAACCTCTTTATAAGTTATACAATTTATATTACCTATCATCATAAAGTTTTTTTCAGCTTCAACCACCCAAGCTAAAAATTCTCTAAATAAACTAAAAGGCGGATTTGTAATAATAATATCAGCTTCATCTCTTAATGCCTTTACTTCATCCGAGCGAAAATCTCCATCTCCCTCAAGATATGACCACTCCAAATCATCTAAATCAACTTTGCCAGAGCTATTTTTATCTCTTTCTAACACAAATATCTTTCCCTTTGACGCTGTGATGTTTTCATCATATTGAGGACTACTTTTCTCGTAAACCGTCAGAAAATCTTCTATGGAAAATTGATAATTCTCTGGCATTGACTTGTTTTTGCTATCAGTCGCAAATGATGTGCTTATCAGTTTCTTTATTCCAAACTTTTCAAAGTTTTGAGCAAAAAACCTTGTAAAGTTCGACCATTCTGGGTCATCACAAGGAAGCAAAACTACTTTATCCCTAAAGGTATCTGCATTATATTCAAGATATGCATTCATTTCCTTTTGTATATCCTCAAACTGAGTATAAAACTCATCGTTCTTACCACTTTTAGCCAGAGACAATGTATCATTTTTTTTAGGCATTATCTTTCACTCTCCTGTCTAATTTTCTTCCAAGCTTTTTTTCAATAGGTTTCGGTGCATTATCTGGAATAAGCCAAATACTACCCTTAGCTATTGCTCCATCAACGCGTCCTTCTCTGCACAGCGTTGTTTCACGCTTGCTTGAATACTCCATTTTTATGCAATTTCCTTAGTCGTTAACAGCTTTATAAGTTGTCATCCATTGACCTTTTAATTATATTCTTTCTGGGTACTAAATTCAACAATTTCCCACTTGTGTTAATCATAATGCATAAAAAAACAGAGTAAAGTTTAACCCTTACTCTGACTATTGAACGTGTTCTCTTTTCTTTGGTCGTAAATCGGTCGTAAATTTTACATTTCAACCGATAAAACCATTAATTTTACTAGACTTATTACTGTTGAGGCTTCATTGTTGGGAATAATATTACGTCCCTTATGGAATAAGCATCTGTTAAGAACATTACTATACGATCTATACCTATTCCAAGACCGCCTGTTGGAGGCATTCCTGTCTCTAAAGCGCTCATAAATTCTTCATCTATTTCATAAGCTTCGTCATCACCAAGCTCTCTTTCCTTAGCCTGCTGCATAAATCTTTCTCTCTGAACAATTGGATCATTAAGCTCTGAGTAAGCATTACATATTTCTCTTCCATATATGAAGCCTTCAAACCTCTCAGTGAATTCATCATTTCCCCTCTTTTTCTTAGTAAGAGGTGATATTTCAACTGGATAATCCATTATGAAAGTAGGCTGTATTAGCTTGGCTTCAGCATATTCTTCAAATAAGCTATTCAATACATCTGCCTTTGTACAATCCTTCAATTCTTTTTTGAATTCAAGATGCTTTTCCTTAGCAATAGCACGTGCATCCTCGTCAGTTTTTACTTCATTGAAGTCAATTCCTGCGTATTCCTTTACTGCATCTACCATAGTGATTCTTCTCCATGGAGGAGTTAAATCTATTTCAGTACCCTGGTAGTTAACTTTCATAGTTCCATTTACCTTCTGCGATACAGTGGATATTAAATTTTCTGTAAGCTCCATCATATCGTTATAGTCCGCATAAGCTTCATATAACTCTATAGTTGTGAATTCTGGATTATGCTTTATATCCATACCTTCATTTCTGAAGATTCTTCCCATATCGTAAACTTTTTCAAGGCCACCCACTATACATCTCTTAAGATGAAGTTCTGTAGCTATTCTAAGATACATATCTATGTCAAGAGTATTGTGATGAGTAATAAATGGTCTTGCTGCTGCACCACCAGCTATAGATGATAGTATAGGAGTCTCTATCTCTAAATATCCTCTATTGTCAAGAAATTCTCTTATTCCTTTTATTATTTTAGCTCTCTTGATGAATGTTTCTTTAACTTCAGGATTGGTTATAAGATCAACTTCTCTTTGTCTATATCTTAAGTCGGGATCCTTAAGTCCATGCCATTTTTCTGGCAGTGGCTTCAAAGATTTTGATATAAGCTGAAAATCCTTTATATGGATTGATATTTCCCCAGTCTTAGTCTTAAAGACCATTCCTGTTATGCTTACCCAATCGCCTAAATCAAATGTTTTATATTCCTTTAGCTTTTCTTCCCCAACATCATCTATCTTTATGTAAAGTTGAAGTTTTCCTTCTCTATCATGTATATCAGAGAATCCAGCTTTACCGTGCACTCTTTTAGACATAAGTCTTCCAGCCACTGTAACATCTTTTCCCTCAAGTTCATCGTAATTATCTTTAACTTCCGTTGAGGTGTGAGTCCTCTCTACTTTATATACATCAAACGGATCTTTTCCAGCTGCCTGAAGTTCTGCAAGCTTTTGTCTTCTTTGTCTTATAAGCTCATTAAAAGCCTGTTCCTCTTCAACTATGTTAATATTATTCTCATCCTTTGACATCAAAATATACCTCCAAATATTTAAATTAAACTCTCCTTATACCAAGTATCTCAAATTTGTTTGTTCCGCCTGGTACAATTACTTCCAATACATCTCCAACTTTTTTACCTACAAGCGCATTTCCAACTGGTGATTCATTAGATATTTTATAGCTCATTGGATCTGCTTCTGCAGAACCTACGATTGAATATTCAACCTCTTCATCAAACTCATAATCTTTTACTTTAACTATAGAACCAACACTAACAATATCAGTTGGTATTTCACTCTCATCTACTATAGTAGCATTTTTAAGCATATTTTCAAGCTGAAGTATTCTACCTTCTGTAAAAGCCTGATCATTTTTAGCTTCATCATATTCAGAGTTTTCGCTTAAGTCTCCATATCCAAGTGCAACCTTTATTTTCTCAGTAATTTCTTTTCTTTTTACTGTTTTTAAGTATTCTAATTCATCCTCCAGTTTTTTAACCCCTTCATAAGTCATCACATATTTTTTTGTATCACTCATATTTTTCTCCCCTTCATTAATTCAGTAAATTTTTAGATTATTGTGTTAAAAATGCTGTAACTTTAAAATTTATATACACACAAAGTTATATTTTATAAAAACTTATGCTATTTAAATTTAAATATGCAAGTTACTCATCTTTATTCTATCAACTGTAATCATTTAGGTTATTATAAAACAGGCATTTAGCATTGTCAATATTTATACATTCACATATTGGCTTCTTTTTATTCACTAATAATATTCAATATTTAATTAATAAATAACAAAAATTTCAGTTTTCAAAATAAGAACTTTATATTTTTCTACTTTGTTAACATTTTCTTATAAGCTTCTAATGTGTCAAGCACCTTCTGGCTGTCTGTTTCTAGATTAATATTATTTTTAAGTTCTGTGCAATTAGGAAGTCCTTTTATGTACCAAGCTATTTGCTTTCTCATTTCTCTAACAGCTCTATATTCTCCATGATACTTAATAGCTAATCTATACTGTCTCATGCACATATCAATTACTTCATCCTGTTCAGGCTCTTTAATATCTTCTCCTTTAAGTGCACTATTTATCTGTCTAAATATCCAAGGATTTCCCAAGCTGCCTCTGCCAATCATTAGCCCGTCACAACTGCTATTTTGTAATCTTTCCTTTGCATCTTGCCAGGATTTTATGTCTCCATTGCCGATTACCGGAATATTCACAGCTGCTTTTACTTTAGAAATAGCATCCCAATCTGCATTTCCTTCATAAAATTGTTCCCTTGTTCTTCCATGTACGGTAACAGCATCTACCCCTGCTTCCTCTAACCTTTGAGCAAATTCTATGGCTGTTACTTCTTCACGAGAAAAACCTTTCCTAAACTTTACAGTTATAGGTTTTGAAGAAGCTTTTTTCATTTCTTTAACAATACTTGCAGCTAACTCAGGATTTTTCATAAGAGCACTGCCTTCACCATTTTTTACTATTTTGGGAGCTGGACATCCCATGTTAACATCAATAATACATATATCTTTATTATCATTAAATGTTTCTGTTACTTTTGCCATAATATATGGATCATTTCCGAATATTTGAAGAGCTATAGGTTTTTCTTCTTCTGAAACCTGCAGCATACTCTCTGTGTTTTGACTTCCGTAATATAAGGCTCTAGCGCTCACCATTTCAGAATACACAAGAGAGCACCCCATCTCTTTACATAATCCTCTAAAAGAAATATCTGTAAATCCAGCCATAGGAGCTAAAAACACATTGTTTTCAAAGGAAAGACTGCCTATTTTCATAAATCTATCTACTCCTTATTCTTATTGTATATTATTCTTAGTCCTTCCAAAGTTAAATATGGATTGACAATGTCTATACATTCAGCCTCATCGGCTATCATTTTAGCATATCCGCCTGTAGCAATTACTATAGGCTCATCATCGCAATATTGTTTCATCTCTTTTTTCATTTTAGAAACTATATAATCAACTTGACCTATATATCCATAAACTACTCCTGCCTGCATGCTGCTTACTGTATTCTTACATATTACACCTGCAGGCTTAACCAATTCAATTCTAGGTAACTTGGCAGCTCTTTGGAATAAAGCTTCAGCAGAAATTTTTATTCCTGGACATATAGTTCCTCCTAAATAATCACCCTGCTTAGTGAGAGCACAGTAGGTAGTTGCAGTACCAAAATCTATTATTATTGCAGACTTTTTATATAATTCATTAACAGCCACCGCATTTACTATTCTATCTGCTCCAACTTCTTTAGGATTATCATATTTTATATTTATACCGGTTTTCACACCTGGTCCAACTACTACAGCCTGCTGATTGAAATATTTTACTATCATTCTTTCTAATGAATACATAGTATTAGGAACAACTGATGATATTATTATTCCTTTTACTTCTTTAATATTAAGATTGTTCATCATAAAAAGCTGAGCTACCATTATTCCGTATTCATCAGCACTTCTTTCAGAATTAGTTGATAATCTCCAATCAGCTATTATTTTATCATCCTTATATACACCTAAAACTATATTAGTATTACCCACATCTATTACCAAAACCAATTTTCTCACCGCCTTAAACAATATAAAAGCAGCTCCAAAAGCTGCTTTTATCCTATTATATGGTTTTAAATTACATCGCCTAACATATATATTATTAACAGTATTATTACTGTACATAAGTTAAGCTAACTATATTAAAAAACCTATACTTCAAATATGATAATTTAATTTTATCAACTTATTTATATTTGTCAAGTTATACTCTAGAATCAAAATAAAAGAAGCTCATTTACAAAAGCTTCTTCTATTTTTATTAACTTATTTTTTATAACACAGAATTGAATATTTCTTCAAATTCCTGTCCTTCTAACTTTTCCTTCTGAAGGAGTGCTTGAGCTACAGCATGTAATTTGCTTATATTTTCTGTAAGCAATGCTTGAGCTTTTTCATAAGCATTATCTATTAATTTCTTTACTTCACTATCCACTCTTGCTGCTACTTCTTCACTGAAGTTTCTATTTCTTCCCAAGTCTCTTCCTAAGAACACTTCATCATGATCTGTACCCAATGATAGTGGCCCAATTTCTTCGCTCATACCATATTCCATAACCATTTTTCTAGCTATATTGGTAGCTCTATCGATGTCATTTTTAGCACCTGTACTTATGTCACCAATAATAAGTTTTTCTGCAACTCTTCCACCCAAAAGTTCTACCATTTCATCTTCAAGTCTAGATTTAGAAGTATATGCTCTATCTTCTTGCGGAAGATGCATAGTATATCCTCCAGCCATACCTCTTGGTATTATGCTTATTTGATGAACAGGATCTGTAGTTGGTAACAGCTTCATTACTACTGCATGCCCTGCTTCATGGTAAGCTGTAAGCTTCTTATCATGTTCACTTACAACTCTGCTCTTCTTTTCTGGACCTGCAATTACTCTAGTAACTGCTTCTTCTAATTCTTCCATACCTATTATATTCTTACTATTTCTAACTGCTAAAAGTGCAGATTCATTCATTAAGTTTTCCAAATCAGCTCCAGTAAAACCTGCTGTTGTCTTAGCTAAAACATCTAGTTTAACTTCGCTGGATAAAGGCTTATTTTTGGAATGAACTTTAAGTATTTCTTCTCTCCCTTTAACATCTGGAGCTCCTACTACTATTTGTCTGTCAAATCTACCTGGTCTTAATAATGCTGGATCAAGTATGTCTGGTCTATTAGTAGCTGCTATCATTATGATACCTTCATTTACTCCAAATCCATCCATCTCAACTAACAACTGATTTAGAGTTTGTTCTCTTTCATCATGTCCGCCGCCGAGACCTGCTCCTCTTTGTCTTCCAACTGCATCTATTTCATCTATAAATACTATACAAGGTGAATGCTTCTTAGCTTGTTCAAACAAGTCTCTAACTCTTGATGCACCAACTCCAACAAACATCTCAACAAAATCAGAACCAGATATACTAAAGAAAGGTACTCCTGCCTCTCCTGACACTGCCTTTGCTAACAATGTTTTTCCTGTTCCTGGAGGTCCAACAAGCAATAATCCCTTAGGAATTCTTGCACCCATGTCAGTGTATTTTTTAGGAGATTTCAAGAAATCTACTATTTCCGCCAATTCAGCTTTCTCCTCATCCGCTCCAGCTACATCGTTAAAAGTTACCTTTTTCTTGTCAGGCGGCGCCATCTTAGCTTTGCTCTTTCCAAAGTTCATGACTCCCCTGCTGCCGCCACCTCCTTGTGACTGCTGCATAAATAAAAACCAGAAAGCAATTATCATTAAAATAAATAATATCGTAGGAAGATATTGAACCCATATAGGTATATTTGTAGGTTTCGTATATTGTTCCTCTATATCTAATTTAGTTGGTTGACTCTCTATAAATTTTGCTAGTCTTTCATATGGAACTACAGTTTCATATGATGTATTATCGCTAAGTCTACCTGTGACAGTCATCCTATCATCAGATATTTGCATTGACTTTATATCACCATTAATATATTTTTGTTCAAACTCATTAAATTTAAGTGAATTGCTGTTACTTCCGCCTTGTGAAAATACAAAAGCAGCTGCAATTACAGTTATTAATACTACAACCCAGGCCGTCGCACTTGATAATTTCTTCATATTTGGCCCCCCTCTCTTTTTGTTACTATAAAATTGTATCATAACAGTTTTTTCTTTACAATATTTATTTATTGCAAATATTCATTGAAATAATTATTACCTCTGCAGGCGTTAACTATCTGCAATTATAATCTATGTATTAAATTAAAAATACCAATCTCTAAATTTATTATTGGTAAATTTCTTCCTTTAATACACCTATGCAAGAAAGATTTCTATATTTTTCTGCATAATCCAACCCATATCCAACTAGAAAATAGTCTGGAACCTCAAAGCCTAGATACTTAGCCTCAATTTCCACTTTTCTTCTGTCTGGCTTATTAAGTAAACTTGCTATTTCTATGGATTCAGGCTTTCTGTCCTTTAAATTTTTTAATAGGTACTTTAAGGTTATTCCTGTATCTATTATGTCTTCAACTATCAGAACATGTTTTCCTTCTATCTGCGAATCCAAGTCTTTTAGTATTCTAACTACACCGGAAGACTTAGTGGAGCTTCCATAGCTAGACACAGCCATAAAATCCATGCTGCATGGAATAGTTATTTCTTTCATTAAATCTGCCATAAACATGACTGATCCTTTTAAAATTCCAACCAAAAGCAAATCTTTTCCTTTGTAATCTTCGCTTATTCTTTCTCCTAATTGTTTTATTTTCTCACTTATAACGTCTTCTTCCAAAAGTATTTCCTTTAAATCATTAATCATTTAGTGTTTCCCCTTCCACCTTCAGTTCAAGTACATTCTTAGTTGTCTTAGATATTATAAAATTATTGCTTACTCTATAACCAACAACCCATGCTATATCATTATCAATGCATATAAGAGGGATATTTTCCCTTTCAGTTTTAGGAATCTTTAAATCAATAAATAAATCCTTAAGTTTTTTACTTCCTGTCATTCCATATGGCGTAAATCTATCACCCTCTTTTCGGTATCTCATTACTATGTTGCTTCTAATTTTATCACAATCAAAATATTTAGTTAAGCTATCTTTACTAAAATTTAGTTTTTCAGAAGAATTTATAACTCTCAAGCTTATATTTAAATTAAATTGCTCAGAATAAAAACTTTTTTCGTATCCTTCTACTAATTCCTCCTTAGAGGCTATCTCCATCATGTTATCATAATGCTTACCTTTACCCTCTTTACCTTTTAAATAAATATGTATCTGACCATATACATTTTCCGCCACTAATCCTCTAGGTAAGTCTACTTTTTTTCCTGTACCTAATTCAAAAAGCTTCATAACATCATAAACATTTATCATTTCTATATCATTAGTTGAACCTATAAGCGACGTTATTGCTTTTCTTATAATTCTTGAGGTTATAGCTTCTTTTTCATTCTTGACACTATTTTTTATTATTATACTATTATTCGCCTTTTCGCATAAGTTATTAAATTTTTTATTAACTTGATCATTAATAAATTCATCATCTACGCTAATTAAATATGAAAACCTATTTAATGTAGAAACTATATCTTTATTAAAATTTTCTTGTATATATGGTATTAGTTCAAGTCTTATTTTATTCCTATTATATATGTTTTCATAATTTGTTTTATCAATTCGTGGTTTTAATTGGTTTTCTTCACAATAGCTCTCTATTTCATTTCTATTTAATATTAATATAGGTCTTATGTATATGCTGTCTCTAACCGGCTTTATTCCATTCATTCCCTCGATACCGCTGCCTCGTATGAGTCTCATGAGAAGAGTTTCTGCTTGATCATTGCTATTATGGGCGATGGCTATTTTCTGAGCACCTATTTTATCTTTTAATTCGTTAAAAAATTCATATCTTGCCTGCCGCCCAGCAGTTTCACTGGAAATATTTTTTTCTTTAACTAATTTATTTATATCAACTCGCTTAGAATAAAAAGCTATATTCCTTTCGGAGCAGAATTCTTTTGCATATTGCTCATCTGCATCAGCTTCTTCCCCTCTTAAGCAGTGATTTAAATGGGCTGCGAATAATTCTATATCATATTTGCCTTTCAATTTATTTAAAATATCTATAAGACATATAGAATCTGGACCTCCAGATAAAGCAACTACCACTTTATCTCCTTGTGCAAGCATAGAATTTTTATCTATAAAGTTTATTACCTTATCAATCAAATTAGAGCACCTCTGTACATTTTTTATATTTAGCTTTTACCATTATATTATAGCAATTAAAGTCATATCAAACAATGCTATGAAGCAATCAAAAAAATATCCAAGTCATAAGAAGCTTTCCTTTTTATATATTGGAAAAAACTTTTACTCCTCGGATATTATATATTCTATTTTTAAGCTCTATTTTAATACAAAGCATAAACTTTTGAAACAATCACTGTCATATCATCTTTTAAAGCTGAACCGCTCACTTCCTTAACTTTACTTATTATATTTTCGCTTATGGTTTTAGGAATATCTTCGCTACTCTTAAGCAGATAATCTTTAATCCAAGCTTCCATATTAAAACTTCCTCCGCATTCTAATATTCCATCGCTTATCATCACTATAACATCTCCTTCCTTTACATTAATTTCTACGGTATCAAAATCCAGTTTATCTAAAACTCCTATTGGAAGAGATTTTGAATTTAATTCATAAATTCTGTTATTGCTTTTTACGTAGGAAGATGCAGCTCCAATTTTAATAAGTTTTAATTCACCGCTATATAAATTAGCTTTTAGCATATCCAGTGTAGAAAATTTTTCTTCCTCGAAAAATTTCATGCTCATTATAGAGTTTATAGCTTCCACTGCGGCATTCTCTGAATATCCTGCCTTTGCAAATTTTTCTACTAAATCCACTAAAGCTTGACTTTCTTCTTTAGCTTCCGGTCCGCTCCCCATACCATCACTGATTACTACCATATATTCTCCATCGTTTAAATTGTTATAAGAATAGCTGTCCCCACAATGTATTTCCCCTGTTTTGCATTCGCTGCAGACATATGAGGTAAAGTGATATTTAGGTGTTTCTATAAAATCTATAACTATATCATCTCCTTGCTTAACACATTTACTTTCATTTATGCTCATGCTTGTCCCAAGGACATCATTTACTGTTTGCAATATATTGACAATAAAGTCTTCATTATATTCAATACTTTTTATGGATATTCTTACATTTTTCCTCTTATGCTTATCAACAAAAGACAGCACACTGCTGTAATCTATACCTTTTTGGTCAAAGGTTTTTCTGATTGCTTTTTCTACCTTAGAATCAAAGATTATATTAAAACTAAAATTATCTACCAAATCATTTATTACCTGGGACATACTACTTAGATGCCCTGACATCACTTGCCTTCCCTCGATAAGTCTTTGTCTCCACATTTCCTTTAATATGTGGTCTTTAACTATCTCATCCGCATTGTTTATAAGCTTAGTTCTCTTTATACATTTCTTCTGTAATTCTTCTGGCATGTTACTATTATTTTCTTCATAGTTATGAATTAAGTCTGCAAAAGCTTTATATGTATATTTAAGTTCTCTATTCCAGCATATAAGTTTCATGCTGCAATTTGAACAAGTTCTTTCTGCCAAATTATCAATTAATGCATTATTCTTTCCATTTAATAAAATTTTATTATTGTCCGCTAAGTTTTTAACTGTAGATGACATATTAGATAACAAATCAGAAAACTCCATTAATTTATTAGACATCATATTTTTTATAGTGTAAGAATAGTCTTCATTAACTTTCTCAGATTTTCTCTCATGATTAAATTCTAACTTTAGTGACTTATATGTTTTTTCTGGTATTGATAAAAAAATCCCAGCTGATATAAATATTTCAATTACATTGCAATATGAACCTATATCAGAATATAGCTTTAATATTATAAAAACGACTATATAGGAAGCAATGCTTATCCACTTACCGCTTTCACTAAAAATTCCTATTATTAATGATATTATTCCATAGAGGCTCATACTAAACAACAAACTTCCGGAGGTAATTCCGACTATAAACCCTATGGTAATTCCTATTGCAGAGCCCACTCCACTTCCATTTATATATGAGCAGATCATAACAAAAGTTATACATATGATATTCATTATTGATACTGACCCAAATTTTACTTCTGAAGTTCCACATAATATCAAGGAAATAGCTATTATCATACTTATTATCTCTTCATTGCTAAATATATGTTTAGTCTTTATTTCTTTTGAACATAAAACAGAATAATCAATAATATAATATAAAGGTAACAGGCATCCAACATCAAGTATAGATTGGAATGCATTCTGATGAGTACTTAGGCCCCTTATAATATGATTAAAAGCTCCATTTTCTAATAAAAAGAATATAAAAAACGCTATTTCCTTTTTTCGTTTACTATATTTATCTGCAAAGCATGTACATAGTAATATTATTCCAATCGATACCATATAAATTGGGGCATTTTCTATTTTATTTATCATTGTGATATATCCTATTATTGATCCGAAACCTGATGCTAATAGTATTATTTCTTCCTTATTTAAAGCCACAGCTAGCACAAAAGCAATACCAAAGGTGGACATATAATTTGCCATAACAACTCTGCTTATAAGAAAAGCAGCTAACAAATAACCCATCACTTCTTTAATATTAAAGTATTCTTCTCTTTTCTTCTTTCCACTGTAGGGTTTTTCTCTCTTGTAAGTATTAAGTTCCATACCATATTGCATAAAAAACACTTCCTCATAAAAAATATTGTAGGTAAGCCAGTAGTAATATAAAATTAAAGGCAAATTTATTATAGCAAATGGTGCTGGAATTATATGTCAATAAATAGGTTCTATTTAATTTTTCATAGGACATTTATTTTGTATTAGTTATAAAAAAATACACAAATTCATATAATATCGAAATATGAATTAACAATATATTGTATATATTATTTTTTGGGTGGTATATGTTGTTTGTGTCCTCTTTAAATTTTGTCGTGAATTTAATTTTTAAGTTCTATTATTAATTCATATTTTTTTTCATGCTTTTAACACTTCTTTATTTTGACACAATTATGATGTTAAATTAAATAAAAGGCTATGTTTGGCAAGAATTCTTATATTATAAGTTTTCTCTTAAAACATAGCCTAATTTTTTATAATTATAAAGATCTGTTTTAAATCAGCCAAAGCCTATATCAACACCGGCTTAAAACACAACTAATTATAGAGTAAATAATTTAATTTTAAAAAAGAAAAAACTCGTAAACACGAGTTTTCTGGTAGCGGAAATAGGACTTGAACCTACGACCCTTCGGGTATGAACCGAATGCTCTAGCCAGCTGAGCTATTCCGCCATTTTTGGTTGCGGGGGCAGGACTTGAACCTACGACCTTCGGGTTATGAGCCCGACGAGCTACCAACTGCTCCACCCCGCGATATTAAGTGCTGAAGACCGGAATCGAACCGGTACGGTGTGTTAGCACCGCAGGATTTTAAGTCCTGTGCGTCTGCCAGTTCCGCCACTCCAGCGTATTCAATTATATGTTTTTTTAAGTGGTAGCGGAAATAGGACTTGAACCTACGACCCTTCGGGTATGAACCGAATGCTCTAGCCAGCTGAGCTATTCCGCCATTTTGGTTGCGGGGGCAGGACTTGAACCTACGACCTTCGGGTTATGAGCCCGACGAGCTACCAACTGCTCCACCCCGCGATATGAGTGCTGAAGACCGGAATCGAACCGGTACGGTGTGTTAGCACCGCAGGATTTTAAGTCCTGTGCGTCTGCCAGTTCCGCCACTCCAGCACATGTTTGCTGTCACTCTTTAGCGACATAGACTATTATATCTGAACATCTCTATATTGTCAACATATTATTTTTATTTTATTTTATTTTTGGTTCTGTCTTAAATCAAGTGTTGATTTTTACAGTGATAGCAGGGTAATCCATGTTTTAAAATGTTGCTATGAGTTTAAAATGAAGAAGCTCTAAACATAATTAGCAGCATTTAAAATGTCCCTTGAGTTTTTTCGAATAAAACTAAAAAAGTGCCAATTGACAAGGAATATATAATTATCATAAACATAATTATATATTCCTTGTATCAGCACTTGATTTCATTAGCCTTTTCTGCTATATCCTCTTCCTTTAGCTTCTTGATGCTTTTTAATATCCTGTTGCCTCTCTTCGCTGTCTTTAAGGAACTTAGACATAATGTCTTCAAAGCCATTTGATGCCATCTTACCTTTTTCACTAGACCAATCTATTTCTGCAGGTTTTACTGTCTTTTTATTAACCATAGCTTGCTTAATTGATAAGCTTATTTTGCCATTGTCATCAACAGAAATAACTTTTACCTTTACCTTATCTTGTTCTTTAAGATGATCCCTGATGTCTTTTACAAATGTATCGGCTACCTCTGAGATGTGAACCAAACCAGTTTTACCTTCTACATCAATAAAAGCACCAAAATTAGTGATGTTAATTACTGTACCTTCAATAATGTTTCCTGCCTTTAAGGTCATATTAGAAAGACTCCTCCTTAAAAATATGATTATATTATAAATTATTTACTAGCTATGTTATTTGCTGCCATCATTCGGCACAATAGGAGTCTCATTTTGCTTCATATATCCTAGTCTTTCCCTTACCTGCTTTTCTGCATACTGTTCAGGATTAGTTTTGGATAAATCCAGCTGAGCCTTCAGCTGCTCCTCTTTTGCCTTAATACTTTGAAGCTGTTCCTTCCCAGAATTAATCTGTTTGCTTATTCTTATATAACTAACTTCTTGTTTGACTAATATAATAACAAAATATACCGTGAGAAACAATATACCAAATGTTTTTAAAGTAATCTTCTTTTTTTTCATAAGATTTATCCTCTTCAAATAATATTTATGTTCTCTAAATATATTTTAAATAGATTCCATAGTTTATTCAAGCTATTTATAATAAATTTTTTTATTTTTTTGAATTTGAATTATATAATAACAATTTAAATGGGTATAATATCATATTTTTCGCTATTCTAATTACCCTAAATGAATTTCTAACAGTTTTAGAATGAAACCTTTTAAAGAATTTGCTGGCGGTTTTAAAATAGATCACTACTCCGATTATTATCCATACATAAACATAAACACTTATTACAGCTGCATGAGTATATAAAAGGAAGATAAATATGATTATAGAAGCAAATATCCAAAATAGTATATCTTCAATAGCTACTATTATATTGGGTATCCTCTCCATTCCTCTTAAAACATTATAGAAATCAAATATAATTCCTGTAATGATTCCTGCTAATAAACTGAATACCACTAATTTTATTTGCATCATTAATGAATATATCAATTTACACCTCTATCTAAAAAGCTTAGAAATTATGCTTTCTTTGTCTTGTTTCTTAACTACACCGCTATATATACAGGAATCAATAGTTCCACTTA
The DNA here is from genome assembly GCF_032335695.1 of Clostridium sp. 19966. Lineage (NCBI taxonomy): Bacteria > Bacillati > Bacillota > Clostridia > Eubacteriales > Clostridiaceae > Clostridium > Clostridium sp. 19966. Next base: position 42,002 of record NZ_JACTOJ010000003.1, on the reverse strand, counting down.
TCATTACCTCTCCATTTTGTACATCCAGCTTATTCATTTTTAATCCAACCCCTTTAATCGCTAACATTCCCAAACTAGTATTTAATAATATTTTTTCTTCATTAAAGCTTATTACTTCAGCTACTCCTGTTAAAAATAATTTTTTTCTGTTTTCGAGGGTAAGATTACTTTTTTTTTCTTCAACTTTAATTTCTTTTTTTAATTCCAAAATTTATCCCCTCCTACCTATTGCTAATATATGCAGCAGGGAAAAAATATATAACATTTTTTACTCTTCTAAATCTTCTTCCCCTAAAATTATTTCATACATATTTCTAGCATCTTCTTTTCTTACGTGCTCTGAAATCGATGTTATTTTAGCGGTTAATGATTTATTAGCAAATCGTATCTCTATTGTATCCCCTTCCTTTACATCTGTACCAGCTTTTGCTGTTCTCCCGTTTATGGATACTCTTCCTCCCTCACAGGCTTCCTTTGCTACTGTTCTTCTTTTTATTATTCTTGAAACCTTAAGATATTTATCTAACCTCATATAGCAGTATACCTCCCTTACAGCATAATTTTTCTATAATAGCAAAAATCGTTGTTTCTAATTATTGCTAGCCATAAAAATTAAAAGCCCGGAAAATCCGGGCTTTTAATTACTTTGTAACTTTATCTTTAAATTCTTTTCCTGCCTTAAATACCGGAACAACTGTTGCAGGTATCTTTATTGGCTCTTTAGTTCTTGGATTTCTTCCTTCTCTTTCTGCTCTTTCTCTTGTTTCAAAAGTTCCAAATCCAACTAACTGAACTTTTTCACCATTAGCAAGAGCTTCTTGAACACTTTCTATAAATGCCTTTAAAGCTGCTTCTGCATCTTTTTTTGTTAATTTACTTTTTTCAGAAATACTTGAAATTAATTCTGCCTTATTCACTTTTATTTCCTCCTTAAAACATTAGAGTATTAATTAACGGACATACTATGTACATCCCTTGGTATCTATGTAATACCTTACTAATCTCATTCCATATTATATATCTATTTATAGTAGTCGTCTATACTTTTAAACAAAATAACACTATATTAGAGCTATATAAATATGTCTGAGACATTAAGCTATTTCTGTATTATATATTATTCTGCACAAAATTCCAAAATCCTTCTATATTTTATATAATATTTATTATTTTGACTAAATTTATTATAATAAAATATTTTCATATTACTTCAATACTTAAGGATCAATGATAAAATAGTTTAACCTCCTATATAGGACTTAAAGCAAATCAGCTATACGCAGTGCATATAAAGTTAGTGTATAAAATTCAGCTAGCTCTAAACTCACCCAAAAAATTTGTAAAAGAATGTTGTTAGCTATATTCTAGCTATCTTTTCTTTCCTGCTCCATGCTCCTTACTTTCTCTATATACCCTTTAATTGTTTTGTTGAGCGCTTCCTCTGGATTTACTTCTTTATCTCTTGAAATTTTCACAATCAAGAATAATATATTACCTATTTCTTCTAGTATTCTTGACTTATCATTGCCATTATATACATGTTTTAATATTCCAATATTATTATTAATTTTTTCAAAATACTCCTCTTCTCTGTCTTGAGAAGTAATTTTCATAGCTTTTTCTTGAATTTTATAAGCTCTTATTAATGATGGCAAAGTTTTAGCTACATGTTCTATTTGTTCAGTTACTGATTTCATGTTTTTTTCTTTATTTTTTATTTCATCCCACTTTACTAATACTTCTTCACTATTAGCTACTCTAGTATCTCCAAATACATGAGGGTGCCTATTAATCATTTTTTCGCATATAGCGGAAATAACATCGTTTATATTGAAATATCCATCCTCACTGCCTATTTGTGAATGAAATACAACTTGGAATAAAACATCTCCAAGTTCCTCAACTATTTTATCGTAATCATTTTCCTCTATGGCTTCTACAACTTCGTAAGCTTCTTCAACCACATAATTCTTTAAAGACTCATGGGTTTGCTCTCTATCCCAAGGGCAACCATCCTGTGCTCTTAATTTACTCATTATATCCAATAGATCACTAAAATCCTTTTTATCGTCTAATTTCTTCGGTATGTATATGGATGTCAAATGATCTATGTCTTCCTGCCTATCCAGCTCATACAATGGTATCTTTCTTATAGATTCTTCTCCCTTTACTCCAGCTGCTCTTATGAACACAATTTCCGTATCATCACTGTAATATTCCTGAAGCTTTATCTTTACTTCGGATGTTATATATTTATCATGAACCTGAGTTATAATCGTACCTATCCTCTTATCTAAAACCTTCGATTCCATATCAAAAGCATCTATAACCATCAAGCCTTCAATAGGATCAATTTTTAATCTTTCCATAACAACATCTATGAAACTTACAGCTGATTTTATTTCTAGCTCAATATTATTTTTTTTACAAACTTCCATCAATATAAGAACAGATTTTTCTGCTACTAGCGGATGTCCAGGAACACCATATACAATATCCTCGTGTAAAGCATGCTTTTCTATCAAATCATTAGCAATAAAATTATACACTTCATCAAAAGTATCAAATTTATCATACGCATAATCATAGGTTTCAAAATTTATTCCTAACTCTTTTATGTAATCCATTGTAGGATGTCTTTCCGTCCTCATATAAATGTTTCTGCATTCCTTTAAAATTTTCAGAGTACCAACTGTAAGCGAATCAGCTTCCCCTGGACCAAGTCCAATAACTCTTATCATACGCTTCTCCTCTCTTTACCTTTTTAGTAATTTGTTTTTTACATAACCGTATTCAAATACTTTTAAAAATATTATCATGCCTATATAAAATATCCCACCTAAGCCTATACTTATTAATGATGCTATACTGTTACTCATTGTATTATTATAAACATACTTATATATGAAAACAACACCTATTATCATAATTACAGAGGCATAAGCCGGTTTTATGATAGTTTCGTAATAATTTATACGAATTCCTAATTTTTTATGTAATTCTATTATATTTAAGATTGTTGTTATAAAATATGCTGCAAGGCTGGCTATAACTGCACCATATATATTAAATTGAGGCATAGGAACAAGTATTAAGGTGATTATTATCTTAATAATGCAGCCTATTGCCAAATTAATTATTGGTTTAATGTAATTTCCGGTTCCTTGCAAAATAGATGTGGTGGTCTGAGTAAGTATTATAAACGGAATACTCAAGGATGCATATTTCAATATTTGATACCCTTCAGAATGTCCTAAAAATATCAAGCTAAGTACCTGATAAGAAAGAAAAAACAAACCACATAAAGATGGTAAGGCTATGACAATAGAAGTTTTTATCGCCATTTCCACTTTATTCATTAATTCCAGTTTTCTATTTAGTAATTTTGCTTCTGCTATTATCGGTACTAGGGAAGCTGACAAAGCTATAGATAAAGTCAAAGGTACATTTATAATTACCATAGCCTTGCCAGTGAGCTGCCCATATATAATCGCAGCTTCTTTGTAGCTGTAGCCAGCTACAAGTAGTTTCTGAGGTACTAATATAGAATCTATCACATTCATAATTGTACTTACTGCAGCTCCTAAAGATATAGGAATCGCTATACTTAAAAGTTCGCTCAAGACTTTCTCAGTATTTCCAACTTTTTTTGCCTTAAAGTTTTTTCTAAATTTTCTATATTGAGAAGATAGATATATAGCTCCTAGCATTCCCCCTCCAGCAGCTCCAAAAGCCGCTCCGCCAGCTGAATATTCGATGCCCTTTGGCAGCAATATGTATGCAAGTCCAACTCCAAAAATCACTCTTCCGACTTGTTCTGTTATTTGTGATAGAGCAGTTGGAGTCATATTCTGCATACCTTGAAAGAAGCCCCTGTATACACTCATAATAGATATAAATATAGGAGCAGCTCCTATGGCCATGAGAGAATATAAAGATTTGCTATCCCACTTTAACAAATTTATTATCTGAAAAGGAAAAACAAGAAATATTAAGGAAAATCCACCTCCAAGAATAAGCATGGTCATCATAGCCGTTCTCATTACCTGAAGCATTCCCGCCTCATCCTTATAGGCATTTCTCTCTGATATCATCTTAGATATAGCTACAGGTATTCCTGTGGCCAAGCCTATAAAAAACATATATAAAGGATATGACATCTGATAATATCCGACACCTTCATCCCCTATAAGCATTATTATTGGCCATCTAAAAAATAATCCTAAAAACCTTGTAAAAACTCCCGCTACTCCTAAAACTATAGTTCCTTTTATAAGAGATTGCTTTTTCATAAAATTCCTCCATATTAATAAAGAGTTATAATTATTATTTATTTAATAATAATTAATTTAGAACCATAGTTTAAATTGATTTTCCAATAAATTAGTCTTTGCAGGGAAGTTAAGAATTAAAAACAGAGATGTAACCTGTAAGACGCAAAAAAAGATAAGAAGTAAGAGTTAAAAGTTATGGTTAAAGTCCGCCTGCAGCGAATTTATACCTAAACTCTTCACTATTCACTCTTACTTCTTACCTTAAACATATTTCTTAACTTTTACTTTTTACTTAATAATCAAATTAGAATTTAAATTCATATATTATTTTTCATAATGTTCAAACAACTGTATATTTGAATTAATTTTTGTCAATAATTCAAATAAAGTAAGTGAGGAAGTAAACTCGTTTTTACTGCTCCATTTGCTTTCCTAAAAAGGCGGATGCAGTTTCGGCAAGTTTCATTTCTAATTCTCCAAACTTTTCCCCATTTTGTTTGGATAGTATTATAACTGAGCCTATTGCATCCCCTTCAGCTATTATTGGAGCTATGACTTGAGCCGAATATTTTTGCTCTGTATTTTCATCGTCATAAAGTTGGATAAGCTTGCCAGCCTTATCATCTAACAACACAGCTTTTCTATCTTCCATAGCTTTTTCTAGTGCGCTGCTTACTCTTTTTCCAATGTAATCTTTTTTAGGTGCTCCACTGGCTGATATTATAGAATCCTTATCAGATACTAAAATGATATGGCCTATTGCTTGCTGAAGGGATTCTGCGTACTCCGTAGAAAAATCGGTTAATTCTCCTATTGGAGAATACTTCTTTAATATTACTCCACCTTCTCTATCAGTAAATATTTCTAATGGGTCTCCTTCCCTTATTCTAAGAGTCCTTCTTATTTCCTTAGGAATTACAACTCTTCCAAGATCATCTATTCTTCTTACTATACCCGTAGCTTTCATAATATTACCTCCTAAATTATACTACATAAATTTATTTGTACTAATATTATCTTTCCTAATATGAAATTTTATGCACAAAATCGGAGTTTATTTGAAACATGAAAACCTTAATCCTTAAATAACAAAGACTGCCAAATAAATTTGGCAGTCTTTAAAGTCATTAGTAAATATTGCTATCTAATTTGCTTTCATAAGTAGTTACTTTGTACTTAGTTTTAAGCTTAGTTATTTCATCTGTAACGGCCTGATTTTTTTTAGTTGAGAGTACGCCTGCTTTTACTGTATCTTTAACTTCAGACAAAGGTTTCACCTTACTTTGAGTTACAACTCCTGTAACTTTTATTAGATGCCATCCAAATTGGCTCTTAACAGGTTGAGACAGCTCACCTTCTTTAAGTTTTTTAGCCGCATCTATAAATTCTGTTACCATACCGCTATTTTCATAAGTTACATATCCAAGGTCTCCGCCGTTATCTTTTGTTGAATCGGTATTATATTTTTTAGCCATATCAGCAAAAGTAGCCTTACCACTCAATATATCTGCTCTAACCTGCTTAGCCTCAGCCTCTGTAGGTATAACTATATTATACATCTCAGCTCCAGGCTGTGTTGTATATTTAGATATATCAGTATAATACTGTGATGAAATTTCGCTATCTGAAACCGTTACTTTACTTGTGTAATAATCTTTTACTCTATTAGCTGCAAAACTTTCTGGATTATCCTTTAAGCTTTCTCTTATGGCAAACTTATATGTATCTAAAGTATAACCTGCATCACTTAAGGCTTTTTCAAATTTTGTTTCGTCATTATCAAAAGAATCCTTTTTAGTTAAATCTATTTCTTTTTGAACTTCATCGTCAATATGATTTAAGTCTGGAACAAGTTTTAGAGTTTTGGCTTCAAAATAGAAAAGTTTAGTGTTAACCAAATTATCTAATGTAGTTTTAGCTGTACTCTTTAGAGAAGTCATAGCTTCGGAATTATTTAAATATCCGTTTCCATATTGCTGCTTTATACTATCGATATCTTGGCTCATAGTTTTTCTTACATCTGCTACGGTTATGGTTGCATCTCCAACCTTTGCTACTACTGTTTTGTCTTTGGCAGAATCTAACTTTTTTATGCATCCGGTAAATGATACTGCCATAACACCGGCAATAACCATACTTATAATTTTACTTGCCTTCATAACTTTTTACTCCCCCAGTCGTTATTGTCTTTTTTCATTATAAACATTTTTAGTACACTTTTCAATTGAGTATTTTACATAATTTTTTATATTCATTAATTGTTAGATACTTTTATCATATAGTCAAGCATTTCTTTAAAGACTAAAAGTGCGTCTTCTTTCTTTATTTCAGAAAGTTTAAATGCTATTGTAGGAGCGTCACCTAATTTAAATACTATTTTTTTACTATATTTAATCATGATAGCCTTTATTAGCTTATCTGTCAAATATTCTCTATTTTGAAATTGAAAATTAACCTGATTTCCTCTTTCCTTTATCTCTACGATTCCAAGTTTCTTACCCAGACTTCTTATATAAGCTATATTCATAAGATTATATACGGATTCAGGAATATCTGAAAATCTATCTACCAGTTCTTCTTCCACATCTTGAAAATCTTCTAAGGAGTCAATAGCAGCTATTTTCTTGTATACTTCTATTTTCTGCATTTCATCTTCAATATAATCATTAGGTATAAACGCATTAGTTTTTATTTCCACAATTGTTTCAACAGGTTCTTTAGTTATTTCTCCTCTTATTAGTTTTACTGTGTCTTCCAGCATCCTGCAATAAAGATCATAGCCTATGGAGGCCATATGCCCATGCTGAGCAGATCCCATCATGTTTCCAGCTCCTCTTATTTCTAAATCCCTCATTGCTATTTTAAACCCTGACCCAAGCTCCGTAAATTCCTTTATGGCCTTAAGCCTCTTCTCAGCAACTTCTGTTAGTATTTTATCTTTTTTATAAGTAAAATACGCATAAGCTATTCTATTGGATCTTCCTACTCGTCCTCTAAGCTGGTACAATTGAGATAATCCCATTCTATCTGCTTCATATATAATCATTGTATTTACATTAGGTATGTCTATTCCTGTTTCAATTATTACTGTGCATACAAGTATATCATATTCAAGGTTCATAAAGCCTAGCATTACTTTTTCCAATTCTCTTTCCGTCATTTGACCATGAGCAATAGCAACTCTAGCATCAGGAATAAGTTTTTTAATATAATCTGCCATAGCATTTATGTTCTCAACTCTATTGTTAACAAAATAAACTTGCCCGCCTCGGCCTATTTCTCTCAGAATAGCATCCTTTATAAGCTGGTCATTATATTCAACAACATAGGTTTGGATTGGGTATCTTTCTTCAGGTGGAGTTTCAATTACGCTTATATCCCTAACCCCTGTAAGTGACATGTGAAGAGTTCTAGGTATAGGTGTAGCTGATAAAGTTAAAACATCTATGTTCTTTTTGAAGTTCTTTATTTTTTCTTTATGTGTAACTCCAAATCTTTGTTCCTCATCCACTACAAGAAGACCTATATCTTTAAATTCTACATCTTTTTGTAAAATCCTGTGTGTTCCTATTAAAATATCTACTTCTCCTGATTTAACATTTTTTAATGTTTCTTTTACTTGAGTTGTTGTCCTAAACCTACTTATCATATCTATCCTAACAGGAAAATCAGAGAATCTTTTAACCATATTATTATAATGCTGCTCTGCAAGTATAGTGGTTGGAACCAGTATTGCAACTTGCTTTCCATCCATAACTGATTTAAAGGCAGCTCTAACAGCTACTTCCGTCTTGCCATATCCTACATCTCCGCATAATAGTCTGTCCATAGGCTTATCAGATTCCATATCTTTTTTTATGTCCTCCAAGGAAGTTAACTGATCCGGAGTTTCTTCATATGGAAATTCCTCCTCAAACTGTTTCTGCCAAACAGTATCACTGCTGAAGCTATATCCTCTCACAGTTGATCTTTCAGCATACAATTTTACTAGACTTTCAGCTATTTCATTAATAGATTTTTTTACTTTTGATTTTGCTTTAATCCACTCGCTGCCGCCAAGCTTATTTACTTTTGGTGACTTACCTTCGCTGCCTATATATTTCTGTACAAAATCCATTTGCTCTACGGGAACATATAGCTTATCATCATCATCATAACTTATTTCAAGGTAATCTCTTTTTAATCCATCTACCTCTAACTGCTTTATACCTTTATATACTCCTATTCCATGATTGCTATGTACAACATAGTCCCCCAGCTTTAATTCTGTAAAGCTTTTTATTTTTCCAACACCTTTTTGAGGGATTTTTCTGCTAGTTTTCCTTTTTGACTCTCCAAAAACCTCTTTATCAGATATTACGCATAATTTCAATTCAGGATATTCGTAACCTTTTAATTGATTTCCAAAGGTTATAACTACTTCTCCTGGTTTTATACTATCCACCTTATCCTTGTAAGCGCTTTCTATACCCTGTTCTCTCAAGGTGTTAGTAAGCCTTTCTCCCCTAGGTCTAGTTCCAGATAAAATCAAGATTTTATATCCTTCTTTTTTCTTTTCTTTTATATCATTTATTAGAATTTCTAGTTGTCCATGATAATTATGCAGCGTTATTTCTGAAAATTCTACTATCTCTCTTGGCGAAAAATCAGATTGTCCTCTGCCTATAGAACTCATTACTAAAAGTTTATTATGCAAAAGTCTGTTTAGCATATCTTCTTTATTTACAAGCAGCCTGCTCTGCAGAGGAAGTATATCTCCTCGTTCTAAGAAAGAAGTGTAGTTTTGTTCAAATTCAAAATATAAACTATCTAATTTTCCCTTACATTTTTGCATATCATCAATTACTATCAATGAATCTTTAATATAATCATAAAAGTCAGAACTTTTATCATAAAAATAAGGCAGAAAACTATCTATGGTTTCAAAGCCAGAATTATGTTCTAATAATTCTAAGTTCTCACTTATATAATTATTTAGTTTTTCATAAGCTTCTTTTTCTTCTCTTTCTTTAAATCCCTTTAGTGCTTTCTGAAAATCTTTGTTTATATTATCCATACCATTTTTTATATTTTCAGTTTCTAATATTATCTCTTTAGCAGGAAATATCTCTATATTATCAACCTTTTCAATACTTCTTTGGGATTCGGTATTAAAACTTCTTATAGAATCCACTTCATCATCAAAAAGCTCTATTCTAAAAGGCACAGAATAGGTAGGAGGAAATACATCTATAATTCCTCCCCTTATTGAAAATTGACCTTTACCATCTACCATATCCATTCTTTCATATCCGCATTGCACAAGCTTATGTGCAAATTCCTGTATTTGCAGCACATCTCCCACAGATATATTAAATGTGTATTTTTTATACAATTCTACCGGAATATAAGAGGATGCTAAAGCATCCATAGAGGTAACTATTATTTTCTTATTGCTATTTAGCATTTCTTTTATAACTTTAAGTCTTTCCCATCTTAGGTCCCCAGAAATAGCATATACGTTATAAAACACTACTTCTTTGCTAGGAAAATAAAAAACGTTTGGAGTAAAAAAACTTATATCCTCATATAAATTTCGGCACTCCACATCACTGCTAGTTATAACAAATATACTTTTATCAGCCTCTTCAAAAATTCCATTTATTAAATAAGTCCTGGAAGATTCCGAAAGACCATTTAAGGCTACTGGGAATCTATTTTTATCCAAGGCTCCCTTTAGTGCTTTAAACATTGAATTTTCCTTCAATGGGGTCATAAGTCCATTAAGTCTCATAAATAATACACCATCCTACAAACCTTTATTCTATGGTGATTCCATTGAATTTATTCATAGCTTCACTAACGCTAGAGTTTACTATAGTTTCAATAGACTCTACAACCATATCAAATGTTTTTTCTAATTTTATTCTCTCATTTTTATCAAAGCCGCTGAGCACATGCGACACCCAAGAACCCTTAGGTTTCCCAACTCCAACCTTTATCCTAGGGAATGCATCTGTGGACAGCATGGCTATTATATTTTTTATACCATTATGCCCACCAGCACTGCCCTTTTCTCTTATTCTTATTCTGCCTATATCCAAGCTCATATCATCATATACTATTATAATATTATCTATATCTATTTTGTAAAACTTTACAGCTTCCCCCACACTTTCACCGCTTAAATTCATGTATGTATGCGGTTTTAAAAGTATCACTTTTTTTCCACATATATTTCCCTCGCCAAATACCCCTTTAAATTTTTTCCTATTAATATCAATATTATACTTATCTGCTAATAAATCTACTACATCAAATCCTACATTATGCTTTGTTTTTGCATATTCGCTGCCTGGATTGCCTAGTCCAACTACAAGATACATAAATATTATTCCTCCAATTATATGATTCATGACATTCTTATTTAATAATACCCCACTTTTAAAGCTTTTAAAAGTAATTTTTGAATAAAAGCAAAGGTTAAACTATCTAAAAGGGGGCTTAACAACCTGGTTAAGCCCCGTTTAATTTATTGGGTTTTATATATAAATTTTAAGGTAAATCCGCTATTTATACTGTATGGTAATATCCATCATCTTACCATTTCTATCAATCTTAAGCTTTATAGCATCTCCCTTTTTAATGCTTCCAATAGCCTCTACCATTTGATCATAGGATTTAATTTTTTTGCTATTAACCTGTATTACGATGTCAGAGTATTGTATTCCTGCCTTATCAGCCGGAGAATCTTTAGCAATAGTTCTCAAATAAGCACCACTATTATGCCCTGCAGTTCCTCCGTCTATAATACCAATTTCAGATACCTGCAATTTAGCTTTGTCTGTAGTAGCCTCTTTTATGAACTTTGATACATCATTTATGCATATGGCAAAACCAGCACCTTGGGCATTCATTCTCAAACTAGTAATTCCAATAACTTCTCCTACCTCATTGCACAACGCTCCTCCGCTGCTTCCAGAATCTATAGCCGCATCGGTCTGCAGAGTATTATAGTTAAAAGTATTACCAGCTCCATCTGTATATTGTAATTTTTTATTTGTAGAGCTTATTATTCCAGCTGAAACAGTTCCAGCTAACTCTTCTCCTAAAGGATTTCCTATGGCTACAGCTATATCTCCAACTCTAACCTTAGAGGAATCTCCAAAATTAGCAGCTACAAGCCCTGGAGCGTCTATCTTTATAATAGCTAAATCTAAACTTTTATCCACACTTATAATTTTTGCTTCATAGGTTTTTGTAGTTTCATTAGGAAGCTTAACCATTATCTTATCACTATCTGATATCACATGATAATTAGTTATGATATATCCATCTGAGTTAAATATGATACCTGAACCTGAGAAACTATTGGTTTCCTTACCCAAAAAGCTTTCTGCACTATTGCTTATTCCTACTACAGTTGGCCCAACTTTTTCAGCAACATAATTAATGGAATTTTTAGGAACAACACTGCTGGAGGTTACATTTCCAGCTTGACTTGAATTTACAATAATGTTTGTACTTCCTTCATTATATTTCTGAGCTATTTTGGACATCTGATTATTCACTAGTACATAAGCAGTTGTTCCTCCTGACAAAGCTGCTACAAATAAGAAAACCATACCTCTGCAGATATATCTGATTTTTCTCTTTGTTTTATTGCTTCTAAAGTTAATAGTACCATAATTAATTATTGGGTCGCACTGATTACTGTCTTCTTTGATTATGTCTTCACCTTTATTATTCTCAAAATAGTTTAAACTGCTATTGTCGGAGATCTTTTGTCCTATCATATTTACCCTCCTAATAATCTTAACTTAAATCGTATCTCCATAATAAAAAATGTTAAGAAAAACCAATAACTAAGCTTTTATTTATAAAAAACTATCAATATGCTTTTTTTAGAGTAAAGTAAAAAGTTACCCCTTGCTTTTCGCCATTTTCAACCCAAATGTCCTGTCCTAGCTGAGTAAGAATATTTCTTACTATTGGTAATCCTAATCCTGTACTTTGCTTGTATGTTCTTGATTTATCCGATTTGTAGAATCTATCCCATATATGCCTTAAATCCTCTTGTGATATAGATGGTCCATCATTAAAAATGCTTACTAGCACATTGTCTCCTTTTGTTTTTGTAGTCACTCTTATTTTTCCGCCATCCCCTACATATTTTACGGCATTATCCAGAAGGTTAGTGACCACCTGTATAAGTCTATCTCGGTCACCTACTGCGTAAATATGTTCGTCCTGGAGTACCACATCCACCTTAAGCTTTTTAACATTAATTCTAGTTTCAAATCTTATCACGCTTAGCCTTATAATTTCATTAATATCAATTTCTGATATTACTAAAGAAAACTTTCCTGCTTCCATTGCTGAAAGATCCAAGAGTTCATTTACTAATCTAGTTAACCTCTGTATTTCTTCATAGGTAATCTGAAGATAATAATTCTCTTTGTCTTTTGGGATAACTCCATCCATTATTCCTCCTATAAAACCTTTTATAGAAGTTATAGGTGACCTTAACTCATGGGATACATTAGATATAAATTCTCTTCTGTTTTTTTCAACTTTTTCCAAGGAATCTGCCATAGAATTAAAGGACTCTGCTAATTCTGTGATTTCCTGCTTAGCATTAACCTTTACCCTTCTTTGAACTTCTCCCTTAGATATTTTTTTAGCTGAATCATTTATCTCCTTTAATGGATTAAAAATAGTTTTCTTAGTAAGGTAATATATTATATAAGCCGATATAGCCGTAAAAATTAGAGAAGTAAACCATATTATTGAGTATCCTTCACTAAGCCTAGAGCTAATTTTGCTTACGGGAATAACAAAAGCTACTGCTTTTATAAGGATTCCATTATCTAAAACAGGTTTAATATACATGTATGCATCATCATTAAACACTTGCCTATATTTATTTTCTCTTTGTATGGATTTATCATTTCTTAATTCATCCATATCTTCTTTATCAAAAAAATTATTGAATTCAAGATTAGTATAATTTGAACCCACCTGAGAAAATACATATCCCGAACCGTCCACTATAAGTATATCTGAATTTGAATATTGGTTTACAAAGGTCATATAATCTTTTAGATAATCTGCAAGATCAGACTCATCCTTATGCTGTTTAACTATATCTCCCATTACAGAAGCCTGAGAATCAAAAGTATCTCTAAGCTTATCGAAAGTATTATAATGATACCATATGGAAACAACAGCTGCTATTCCAGTGTTAGCGATAACCACAACTATAACAAACATTGTCAATGTATTTTTTACGATACCCTTATTCAGCATCTATTTCACCTCAAACTTATATCCTACACCCCAAACAGTTTCTATCTGCCAATTAGGACCTCCTTGAAGCTTTTCTCTCAGCCTTTTTACATGTACATCAACCGTTCTTGAGTCTCCTGGATAATCATATCCCCAAACTTCACACAAAAGCTGCTCTCTTGTAAATACTCTATTTTTATTGCTTGCCAAAAAGTGTAAAAGTTCAAATTCCTTAGGCGGCATTTTTATTTCTTCACCTTTATACTGCACATTGTATGAATTTACATCTACGCTAAGCTCTTGAAAAGTAAGGATTTCCTTATTTGAATTTTCACTATTGTATCTTCTTAAAACAGCCTTTACTCTCGCTACCAGTTCTTTAGGTTCAAAAGGTTTAACTATATAATCATCAGCTCCTAATTCAAGCCCCAATACCTTATCAAAGGTTTCTCCCCTAGCTGTAAGCATTATTACAGGTGTTGCGTGCTCCTTTCTTATCCATTTAAGTACGTCAACTCCATCTATATTAGGAATCATTATATCTAATAGAACTAAATCAGGCTTATACTCTATAAATGCATCTTGAGCTGCCTTGCCATCATGAACCACCTTGGTGGAATATCCTGAATTCTCCACATACATTTTTATTACTTCGCTTATGTTTACATCATCATCAACTATTAAAATTCTTGCTAATGAACCTTCCATTCATATACCTCCTAATTGTAGATAGGTTTTTTTTATCGCTCTCTATGGTAATTTTGGTATGCTGTTTATACTAAATAATTAATTGACCTAATTTCATTATTATCTCTTACATTAAATTTAACACATTTTAATTTAAATATTATATACTATTTTTAAAATGTTACAAATAATTTACTATTTTATTAGATTACATGATGAATTAATTTAAAACAGAACAAAATATAGATATTATAAAAGCTTGCATCATAGATAGAATTTATTGTTTCTAACCTATACATGCAAGCTTTTTATTGTTTAATCTAAAATTTATTCCTCAAACAACTTACTTATTGATACATCATCATATATTCTTTTTATAGCTTCAGCAAACAAGCTTGAAACTGAAAGTGATTTTATTTTAGGTATTTTTTTATCTTCTGATATTTTTATAGTATCTAACATGATAAGTTCCTTAATAGGACTCTTTTCTATTCTCTCTACTGCCGGTCCAGACAATATACCGTGTGAACAGCAAGCATATACTTCCTTGGCTCCTAGATTCATTAAAGCATTTGCAGCATTTGCAATTGTTCCTGCAGTATCTATCATATCATCAACCAATATGCATACTTTTCCTTTAACGTCACCAATTATATTCATAATTTCGCATACGTTAGCGCGGGGTCTTCTTTTATCTATTATGGCTATTGGTGCTCCTAGCTTATCGGCAAATTTTCTAGCTCTTGTTACACTTCCAAGATCTGGAGATACTACTACAACATCATCATTTTCCTTAAATCCTTTTCCAATAAAGTACCTTGCCAAAATAGGTGCTCCCATAAGATTATCTAATGGTATATTAAAATATCCCTGAATTTGAGCTGCATGAAGGTCCATGCTAAGCACTCTATCAGCTCCGGCCGTGGTTATGAGATCTGCTACAAGTTTGGCGGTAATAGGATCTCTAGCCTTCACCTTTCTGTCTTGTCTAGCATATCCATAATAAGGTATTACAGCTGTTATTCTTCCTGCTGACGCCCTCTTAAATGCATCCATAAGAATTAATAATTCCATAAGATTGTCATTCACTGGTGCATTGGTAGGCTGAACAACAAACACATCGGCTCCTCTTACAGTATCAAAGATATCTACGGATATTTCTCCATCGCTGAATTTACCAACCTTAGCATTACCAAGTTCTATACCTAAATCAGCCGCTATGCCTCTTGCTAATTCAGGGTGAGAATTTCCTGTAAAAATCTTTATATTTTTTCCGTGGGTTATCATTTGAATTTAGCCTCCTCTGTTTACTAATTTTAATTAGTAAATTGCTATTACAACAATTTTTTCATTTCAAAAATCATAATAGCAGTTTTTCTTTAAAAATATGTTTACTTACTTGTTAAGTTTTTTTCTTTTTACCCATCCTTCTACATTTACCTGACGCGCTCTAGCAATAGCTAGGCTATTTTCTGGCACTTCCTTAGTAATTGTAGACCCTGCTGCAATGTATGTATTGTCTTTAACTTCTACTGGTGATACAAGGTTTGTATTACATCCTATGAAAGCATTATCTCCTATGATAGTTTTATGCTTTGCTTTTCCATCATAATTAACAACCACTGTACCACATCCAAAATTGCAGCTTTCTCCAACTTGTGCATCACCTATATATGTAAGGTGAGACACTTTAGTGTTGTTTCCTATGGTTGATTTCTTTATTTCCACAAAGTCTCCTATACGAACATCATTTCCAATGCTGCTTTCAGGTCTTATATAAGCAAACGGTCCTACTGTAGTATTTTCTCCTATGGAGCTATCTAATACTACCGAGCTTTGTATTGTTACATTTTTTCCTATTTTACTATTATCTATTCTACTATTTGGATATAAAATAGTGCCTGTCTTTATTAGACTTCTTCCCTGTATAACATTGCCAGGATATATTACTACGTCCTGTTCTATAATTACATCTTTCTCTATATAAGTATTCTTAGGATCTATTAAAGTTACACCATTAGCCATATGATAGCTGGCGATTCTATCTCTCATTATAGCCTCTGCTCTTGCAAGTTCTATTCTAGAATTTACTCCTAAGGTTTCTTCAAAATCGGTGCTCACAGCTCCAACTTTTTTATTTTTTCCTTTAAGGATTCCTATCACATCTGTAAGATAATATTCTCCCTGAGCATTATTATTTTTTAATTCCTTTAAGCTTTCTTCAAGCATTTTAATATCAAATATATATACTCCTGAATTTATTTCGTTTATCTTTAATTCTTCTTCGCTGCAATCCTTATGTTCAATGATCTTATCTACTTCTTCTCCGCTCCTAACAACCCTTCCGTAGCCTGTAGGATTATCCACAATAGAAGTAAGCATAATTGCTGAATAACTGTTATTTTCAAAATAATTTATCATTCCTGTTATAGTATCTTCTCTTATCAGCGGAGCATCTCCTGTAAGTATGGCAACCATACCATCTTTGCCAGCTAAAAAATCTCCTGCAGATTTAATTGCATCTCCTGTGCCTAATTGTGCAAGCTGCAAGCTATATGAAACTTTATGCTCTTTTGTAGCTTCTTTAACCTTATCCGCACCTTTTCCTATAATAATATCAATGTCCTCTATTCCCGATTTATTTACAGTATCGATTACATGATTAACCATTTCTCTGCCGCAAACCTTATGAAGTACCTTAGGAATATCAGATTTGATTCTTTTTCCCTGACCAGCCGCTAGAATCAAAGCACATTTATACATCAAAACACCTCTTCATATAAAAAAACTTTTATTATTAGTTCTAAGAGCTATATTTTAAAACACAGCCTTTTTATTTAACCAACTATATTATATTTTATAGCTTCCATATTTTCAACCATGACTCATTTTTTAGAAAATTACAAAAAGAAAAAGGAGTTTAAACTCCTTTTTACTCTTCGCTATTTTCAGAAGCTTCCGCTTCTTCATTTTTAACCTTTGCATATTCCTCTAGAATAGCATTCTGTATTTTCTCTCTTGTATCGGTATTTATTGGATGGGCTATATCCTTGAATTCTCCATCAGGAGTTTTTCTGCTAGGCATAGCTATAAAAAGACCGTTCTGACCTTCGATAACTTTTATATCATGTACCACAAATTCATTATCAAAAGTTACAGATACTATAGCCTTCATCTTTCCATCAGCCGCAATTTTTCTAATTCTAACATCGGTAATCTGCATTTAAAATCCACCTCCAAGATGCTTTATACTATACTATTTCTCTATTCATTGTAAATTTCCTCTTTTTTTATACAAAATTTCAATAAATTTTTTGAAAATTTATTATTTGAAGAATTTTGACGGTGATACTATCACTTTTCCGTCATCATCTATACCAAAAAATTCCACCAAGGATGTATAATCTGCAATCAGTTTTTTTCTAATATTCACATTATCTACTAATACACCTATACCTATGAGTTCACTTTCAAATTCCTTTAGCAAATCCATAATCCCTAAGGCAGTTCCGCCTGCCTTCATAAAATCATCTATAAAAACACATTTGCTTCCTTTCTTAATGGACCTTCTTGCTAAAGACATATTTTGTATTCTTCCACTTGTACCGGATACATAATTTATAGTAACAGTAGGTCCTTCCGTCAATATGTTGTTATCCCTTCTTACTATAACCAGCTGAACTCCTAAGTTTTTTGCTACTTCATATGCAAGGGGTATTCCTTTTGTTTCTACCGTGACTACATAGTCTATGTCTGTTTTATTAAAACAGGCCGCGAGTATAGTTCCCGCTTTACTTATTATAGCTGGATTATACATTATATCCGTCATATATATATAATTTCCTGGAATTATTCTACTGCTGTCAGCTATAGAGTCACATATAGATTTCGCAAATTTTGCAGCCTCTTCACTTCCTGAACCCACAACATATTTAACTCCACCGGATGCCCCTGAAATGGTTTCTACCATTCCTTCTTCTAACAAATTAAAAGTATTTTTTATGACTACAATGTCTTCACTCACTGTAGATTTTGCAGCATTTAATTTATCTGTAAATGTATTTAAGCTTAGAACCTTATTAGGTTTATCTAAAAGCATTTTAGTAATTGCACATATTCTACTATTTCTATTGAACTTATCCACATTATCACCCACATTAAATTTCCGAATTAATTTAACTTTTTTAACTTTATTATTCATATTTTATTCTAAAAAAACTGCATTGGCAATAGAAAGCTAATAATTTTTGCTTTAATTTCCAAATCAATAGTATTATTTAACGAACATTATTATATCAATTTAAAACTTGCTTAAAAATTTACAGTTTATACTTTAAGCATGTATGTCATATTAGCTAAAAGTGCGTATATTAATGTTATCCTAAATATTATATACTTTTTCTCCTTCATTGTATTCTCTTAACCAAAAATATATGCAGTACTTTTTTATTGAATATTTTTTATAATAACGGACACACTAATTAGATGTGCATTTATATTATTTTTATCCATTGCAAGCTTTGCAACTTTGGTTACAGTGGAATATAATATTTTTAAACTATTAATAGCTTACTGGAGAATCACAAATTTCATCACTATTAATTATATGCAGCAACTATACCATGAGGAGGTTTTTTTATTGAATTTCAACTTAAATAAAGATGTTAATAAAACAGTTCATTTTATAGGTATCGGTGGAATAAGTATGAGCGGTCTAGCTGAAATACTTTTAGAGTATGGTTATAAAGTATCTGGATCAGATATGAAGGAATCCTCTCTCACTAAAAAATTAGAAGCTAAAGGCGCTTCAATATTTCCATATCATAGTGGCGAAAATGTTAAGGATGCAGATATAGTAGTTTACACCGCTGCAATTTCTAACGATAATCCGGAACTTTTAGAAGCTAAAAATTTGAATAAACAAATTATGGATAGAGCAGAATTTCTTGGTGATATAATGAAAGGTCATAAATATAACATAGCCATTTCAGGAACTCACGGAAAAACTACCACCACTTCCATGACATCTCATATTTTCATGGAAGCCAATACCGATCCAACAATATTGATAGGCGGCGAATTAGATCTTATAAATGGTAATGTAAGAGCTGGTAAAAGCCAATATTTTATTTCTGAAGCCTGTGAGTATAAAGAATCTTTTCTTAAATTTTTCCCATATATAGCAGTTGTGCTTAATATAGATGCGGATCATCTTGATTATTATAAGGACATAAATCACATAAAATCAAGCTTCAGCAAATTTGTTTCCTTAGTGCCGAAAGATGGATATGTAGTGGGAAATGCTGAAGATTTTAGGGTTCAAGAAATTATGGACAATGCTCCATGCAATATAGTTAGTTATGGATTTCATAAGGGTAACTTTACCGCACAAAATATATCCTTTGATGAAAAAGGATGTGCAAGCTTTAGTGTAATAAAAAACGGCACGCTTGTAACTAATATAAAGTTGAATGTGCCTGGAAGACATAATATATTAAACGCATTATCTAGCATTGCCTGTGCTGATATTCTTAATGTAAATTATTCTAACATTAAAAAAGGTATTGAAGCATTTAAAGGAACTCATAAAAGATTTGAATTAAAAGGAGTAAAGAATGGAGTTACAGTAATAGATGATTATGCACATCATCCTACTGAAATAAGAGCTACTTTATCTACCGCTAAAAACTATCCTCATAGAAGAATAGTCTGCGTATTTCAGCCTCATACCTATTCTAGGACTCTATCTCTTTTAAATGATTTTTCAGAGGCATTCTTTGATGCTGATGAGCTTATACTTGCCGATATTTATGCAGCAAGAGAAAAGGATACAAAGGTCGTTAGTTCTAATATGTTAGGTGATATCATAAGAGACAAGGGTATCAACTGTAAGAACTTTCACAGTTTTGATGGTATAACTAATTATTTAGAAGAAAACCTTTCTTCCGGAGATCTTCTTTTAACAGTCGGCGCTGGAGATATTGTTAAGGTTGGTGAAAATTTTTTAAAGTAACATAAGCTATAAATATAATTTTTCAATATCAAAAAATGTATTGACATATAAATACAAAAGATGTATGCTTGTAGAAGTGATGATTAAATTTGTAAGGAGGTAGGAATATGTTTAATAAAAGGTTTATATTGGCGCTTGGGACAAATCTAGCAACCGATTTATCAAAACTTAATTTAATATTACACAGCCTATCTCGCAAAAAAGTTTTTAATCTGTAATCATTTTTCTTTTGATTAATTGCGGTCATGGGCTATGTCCATGGCTTTTTATTTTCATAAATAGATTGCGCGCTAATTTTTATGCTATTAAATGCCATGGACAAAACCATGGCATTTTTGTTTTAATTAAGAATGTTACTAATAATTTTATCATTACAAAACATTTTATTAAAGGGGGAATAAATTTTGAAAAAGGTATTTAAATACGTACTAAAATACAAGTTACTATTATTTATACCATCCTTTGCTATGCTTCTTAGTATCGTTGCAGATCTTATTAATCCATATCTACAAAAGATTGTTGTGGATGATATAATAACAGCTGGTAAAGTAAATCTATTATTAGGTGTTGCTTTGGCCCTAATAGGTATCACTGCTTTCAGAGCAATAATGGGGTATACAAAAGAATATCTATTTGATGTACTTTCAGCAAAAATAAATATTGATATAAAACAAGATTTATTCGATCATATTCAAAAGCTGTCTTTCAGCTACTTTGACAGCATGAATACTGGAGAGTTGATGTCTAGAATAAATGAAGATGTAGAAATAATATGGAGAACCATATCCTTCGGACTTAGGTTATTCGTAGAAAATATTATCTATTTTGTTATATCCTCATTTATAATGTTCTATTTAGATTGGAGACTAGCTTTAGCTTGTATTGTGATAATGATTCCAATAGCTTATATAGCCATAAAATTTGAAAAGAGAATAGATGATTCCTATGGTAAAATAAGTGATCAAGCCGTTGTTATAAACACTACTGCTCAAGAAAATGTAGCTGGTGTAAGACTTGTAAAAGCCTTTGCTAGAGAAAAGTACGAAATAAAGAAATTTTTAGGGATGAATAATAAAAATTATGAGCTTAACATGGAGCAATCTGAAATAATGGGCTCTCACCTTCCTAAAATAGAATTTCTTACAAATGTTTCGCTAGTAATAATGATTGTACTTGGCGGTATTGAAATAATCAATGGAAGAATGACAGTTGGTACTTTATTAGCTTTTAGCAGTTACCTAAATAATCTTATTTGGCCTATGAGAAATTTGGGATGGCTGACTAACCTTCTAGCTCAAAATAGTGCTTCTTCAAAGAGAATTTTCGCTATTATGGATAAAGAACCAGAAATACATTCTAAGCTAACAGCTAAAAAACCTCAAAGCTTTAAAGGCCACATTGTATTTAACAATGTAACTTTTAAATACAATGAAGAGGTTGTTTTAGAAAATATTGATTTAGATATAAAACCTGGAAGCACTACTGCTATTATGGGAACAACAGGTTCTGGCAAATCTTCTATAATTAATCTTATAGGAAGATATTATGACGTACTTGCTGGCAATATATCTATTGACGGTATAGATGTAAAAGATTTTGACTTAAATGCCTTGAGAAGCAACATGGCAATAGTTCCACAAGATACTTTCTTATTCTCTGATTCCATAAA
The DNA here is from genome assembly GCF_032335695.1 of Clostridium sp. 19966. Classification (NCBI taxonomy): domain Bacteria; kingdom Bacillati; phylum Bacillota; class Clostridia; order Eubacteriales; family Clostridiaceae; genus Clostridium; species Clostridium sp. 19966. Next base: position 20,092 of record NZ_JACTOJ010000003.1, on the reverse strand, counting down.
AGAAAATATACAAATGGGAAATAGAGCCGCTTCTATGGAGCAAATAACAAAAGCTTGTGAGTCAGCCTGTGCTATGGAGTTTATAAACGATCTTGAGGATGGTTTTGAAACTCTTATAGGTGAAAGAGGTATAGGTCTGTCTGGTGGCCAGAAACAAAGACTCTCCATTGCTAGAGCTTTAGTTAGAGATGCAGGAATCCTTATCTTAGATGATGCTACTTCCGCTCTAGATATGGAAACAGAATATGAACTTTTAAATAATCTTAAAAATATAGAAAAAGCCAGGACTACATTTATAATAGCTCACAGAATTTCAGCTGTTAAAAATGCAGACTTGATAGTGTATGTTGAAAATGGACGCATAGTTGAAAAAGGAACTCATGATGAGCTTCTAGCTTTAAAAGGAAAATATTACGAAATATATTGCGATCAATTTAAAGACTTTGAAGATTTAGAAAGCGAGGTGGTATAATGGCTCGTAATACTATAAAACAGGATGAAGATTTAAAAACTCATTCTAACCTGGATATACTGTATAGATTATCAAAATATCTAAAGCCATTTAAATTCAAAGTAACTATAGTAGTGCTTTTAATGGTATTTGTAATGATATGCAATATACTAAATCCCTATTTGCTTCAGAAGGCTATAGACGTTAACATCAAAAATAAAGACATAAAAGGTCTTGTGCTTATAGGTTTAGTTATGTTACTGCTAAATTACTTGGCACTCTGGGCTTCAAAAGCCAGAATAGTTGTTATGGCTTCTGTCACAAATAAAATATTGGTTAATATAAGACATGAATTATATTCTCATATACAGAAGCTTTCCTTCTCCTTCTTTGATAACAGACCTGTTGGAAAAATACTTGCAAGAATTGTGGGTGATGTAAGCGCCCTTCAGGATTTGTTTAACAACAGTGTTACAAGTTTTATACCTGAGCTTTTAAGCTTGATATCTGTTGCTTTTATGATGTTTGTAATGAATTATAAATTAGCCCTGATTACAATAATTCTTCTTCCATTTTTGGTAGCTTCCATGTTTTTAGTGGAAACCTTCAGCAGGAAAAGATGGCAGAAATACAGACAAAAAAGATCAAACTTAAATGCTTTTACTCATGAAAATTTCTCAGGTATGAAAATAGTTCAAGGTTTTGCAGAAGAAAAACATTCTTCAGTTACCTTCAACACCTTCGTTTCGGATATGATGGAATCCTTTGTTCATGCGGTAAGACTCAATGACTTATTCTGGCCCATGGTTGAAATTTCACAAGGCATAGGTTCAGTTATAGTATATTGGTTCAGTGTAAAACTTATAGGAGTCGGAGGAATATCTGTAGGTACAGTTATAGCCTTCACCATGTATATAAGCATGTTCTGGAGACCTATAATGAATATAAGCAATTTCTATAACACCTTGATAACTAATTTTGCCGCAGCTGAAAGAATATTTGATATAATGGATATAAATCCTGATATTGTCGATTCTTCATCTGCCAAAAAGATGCCTAAAATTAAAGGTGATTTAGAATTTAAGGATGTTACCTTTCAATACGACGAGAATGCTAATGTACTTTCAGATGTAAATATGAAAATTGCTGCTGGTGAGACCATAGCTTTGGTAGGCCCTACAGGTGCAGGTAAAACTACTATAGTAAATCTAATAAGCAGATTCTATGATACTACATCAGGAGCTGTACTTATTGATGGCATCAATGTTAAAGACGTAGAACTAGAATCTCTTCGTTCACAGATGGGAATAATGCTTCAAGATACCTTCTTGTTCTCTGACACTATAAAGGAAAATATAAGATACGGAAGACTTGATGCAACTGATGAAGAAGTTATAACTGCTGCCAAAGCCGTTAATGCTCATGAATTCATTATGAAGTTAGAAAAAGGTTATGATACCGAAGTTAACGAACGTGGTTCTAGATTATCAGTTGGTCAAAGACAGCTTATATCCTTTGCAAGAGCTCTTCTGGCTAACCCTAGAATCTTGATATTGGACGAAGCCACTTCTAATATAGATACTGCCACTGAAAGACTTGTTCAAAACGGTATCCAGAAGCTTTTATACGGAAGAACATCTTTTGTTATAGCTCATAGACTTTCTACCATAAGGGATGCTGACAGAATAATGGTTATAGATGATGGCAAAATCGCTGAGTGCGGAACTCATGATGAGCTCATAGAACTTAAAGGACTTTACTATAATCTATATATATCCCAATATAGATTCCTTAATGAAGGAGCTTAAAAGCATAGCCTAACCACTTAAGGAAGTCTTAAATCAGCGTAAAAATCAACACTGATTTGAAACAGAACTTTCAGACTATAAACAAATAGGGTTTCAGAACCTAGGGACAAGTTCTGAAACCCTATTATTATATGTTCTTAAAATCATCTTTAGTGAATACTTATCTAAGTAAAGTAGGTAGTCTACATATTTACATGCGTACCCTTATACAAAACTGATATTGACGCCGCTATAAGAATCATACCCATGAAAGCAGGTGCGGCATGACCAAGTGATACATAGATTTGCCCTCCAATGATAGGTCCAATCATTCTTGCTAAAGCCTGAATAGATTGGCTGCCTCCTTGAATCCTTCCTTGTTCACTAGAATCGACAGACTTTGAGAGCATCCCATTGAACGAAGGACCGAATATCGAATCACCAAAACCAAATATAAACATTCCTGCGATAAAAATAGGATAAAATGAGAATAAAGCTGATGCTGCGATAAAACTGTAGCCTATAATCTCAGAAAGCATTCCAAGCATTGCTATCTGTTTATCATTAAGTTTTATCAAAAGCTTTGGCATTATTAAGCCTTGTGAAATGATATCTTGGAAGCCCATAATTGAAAACATAAGTCCGATTAATGCAGGCTTCCAACTAAAAGCATCTATTGTAAATTGTGAAAAAACTGCCTGTAAAGATCCGTTAGGTATCCAAAGTAAGAACGCTGAAATAAGCAGCCTTTTTAAATTTTTCATGGAGAGTACGTTGGCAAGCTGTATAAATGGATTCAGCCTCACAAAAGTGATCTCCTTCAATCTTTTCTTCTTGTCAAGGCTCTCAGGCATAAAAAAGAACCCATAAACAACATTCAATAAAGCTATTATTGCTCCAAAATACATGGGTACAGAATAACCAAATTTGGCAAGTAAGCCGCCTAGAGTTGGACCAATGACGGTGCCTACACCTACAACCGCACTCACCCATCCAAAGTATTTGGTTCTCTGTTTTGGTGGAATGATATCTGCAAAATATGCGAAGATAGTACCTATGGTACCTCCTGTTATCCCTTCTATTATGCGCCCAGCAAATAGTACCCATAAAGCTCCTCCTATACCAAAAACCAAGTACCCGATTGCTGAACCTAAAAGGCATACTAATAGCAATGGACGACGACCATATTTATCGCTCAAAGCTCCAAGTACTGGAGCTGTAAAAAACACGCATACTGCATAAACAGAGGTCAGTAATGTAACGACTATAGCTTGTTCTCCTGGATTGCTTATATAAGGATGTACTAAGAATGGAACAACAGGTGATATGATACTGAAACCTATCCCGCAAAGGAACACAGACATAAGACCGAATATTAAAGCCTTTTTATCTATGGTTTGCTCTATAGCCTGTTCATTGTGTGATCTAAATTTTAACATTTCAATTCTCCTCTCAAAGCTTGCAATTTGTTTCCTCGGAAACATATCTATCGTACCATGATTTTGTTTCCTTGTCAACAAAATAGCCATAATAAAAAAGCAGCCTGTTCTCAATAGAGTTAGCTGCTTGTGATTTTATTTTCATTATTCAAATTTATTCCGACTTAATATCTAAACCAAGCTTCTTTATTTCTGCATCCAAATGCCTGCTATACTTTTCTAGGAAGCTAAGCATGCTGTCAAATTGTTCCTCAGTTACCTGTTGAAATACGACTTTATCACGCTGTTGAAACTCTTTGTGTAGTTCATCATGAATCTTGTAAAGTACTTTTCCTTGCTCAGTAAGCCTAAAATAGATTTCTTTCTTGTTATCCGATTTCTGATAGCTTTCGATAACACTCTTTTCCATGAGCTTCTTAGTCACTTTACTTATGGCGCCCCTAGTCATATAAAGGGATTCCGCAAGCTTTGTCACGTTAGAATCTGCATTTCTTCCAATGTATTCGATGCAATGTATTTCAGAAGATTTATATCCTTTAAGCTTCTCTTCCATCTTAAGCTTATTAAGCCAAGCCAGCTTGTTGAATAAGTCCCTGAAATTCATTTTCACCTGATCTTCTTTGTTCATGCTCTGTCCTCCCACCTGTTGGTGTATTAACAACATTATAGTAAACTTTTGTTTCTATTTCAACAATAATAAAACTTTTATTTGCCTCTGTTTAACTAAAGTTTTACGACACAAATCTTAATTTTATTATATAATAAAACTATAGAATAATTTATAGGAGAGATTTTATGAAATACGTAGTAGATATACATACTCACACTTTAGTAAGCGGTCACGCCTATTCTACATTAATGGAAAATGCAAAATATGCCAGTGAGATTGGATTAAAGGTATTAGGTACCACCGACCATGGTCCAGCTATGCCAGGTTCTCCTCATATATGGTACTTTGGAAATTTAAAAGTATTACCTAGAGAGCTTTTTGGAGTAAAAATGCTTTATGGCTGCGAAGCTAATGTAATAGATTATGAAGGTAACTTGGATATTCCTGAAGAAATTCAGGAGAGATTAAATATAATGATAGTTAGCCTGCACGAGCCTATACTTGAGGGAGGAAAAGACCCCGAAATAAATACAAAAGCTCTTTTGAAGGTTATGGATAATTCCAACGTCCACATAATTGGCCACTGTGGAAATCCTCGTTTTCCAATATATAAAGAAGAGATAGTAAAAAAAGCAAAAGAAAAAAATATACTTATTGAAATAAACAATAGCTCCTTTAAAAGCTCCAGAGTTGGCAGTGAAGATAATTGTACAGAAATAGCAGCTTTATGCAAAAATTACGGAGCTAAAATAATATTGAATACAGATTCTCACTTTTGCAATGCCATAGGAAATTTCTCTGAGGCTGAAAAAATTATAAAAAAAGTTGATATGCCTGAGAACTTAATCATTAACACAAATGAATATGACATATTTGAATATTTAAAGCGAAAAGGTAAGAAGTTTTAGATTAGAGTTATATGAAATCGGCTCGCAAAGAGACGATTTCTTCAATAACTGTTATTTCTTACCTCTTACTTTTTAATTGAATAGAATAAATAATCATGCTTAATAATTTTATATTCTTAAATCAGTATTATTTCCATTAACAGTATATGACATATTTATGTCATTCTGCTTGCTCTCTTTAACTTGTTCCAAAATTACAGAATAAGTGTTTATAAGCTTTTCTCCAAAGCTCTCAATAGAATATTCATCAGCAGTATTGAAACAATTTAGTTTCATGCTTTCTTTTATTTTTTCATCATAAATTATTGATGCCGCAGCTTCAATAAATTCTCTTTCGCTTTTAAAAGCAAAACCATTTTTATTATTTATGATTAAATTCTCTATGCAGGCATCATATTTGCAAACCACCGGAACACCACTAGCAAGAGCCTCAATGTAAGTTAGTCCTTGAGTTTCACTGGTGGATGCTGTTACAAATATATCTGCTAATTGATAGTATTTATATACCTCCTTGCTATCTACCATGCCAGTAAATCTTACTCTATCTTCAATTCGTTTTTCATTAACCAGCTTAATAAGTTTAGCTAGATAAGGCCCGCCGCCCACTACCATAAGCACTATATCTTTATGTTCTTTTGACATTATTGAAAAATGCTCAATTATTTCTTCAATATTTTTTTCTTCTCCTATCCTTCCAACATATGCGAAAACCTTCTTATCTAAAAGATTATATTTTTGCAGAAGTTCCTTTTTCTCCTGAAGAGAAATTTTATTTTTAAATTTACTTATATCTATGCCTGTAGGAATTACATAAAACTCTTTATTTACTCCATAATCAATCAGCGCTCTTTTAACTTTATCCGTAGGCACTACTATTGCATTCAAAGAGTTCAAAATTATTCTCATTATCCTTCTAGACATATTCTTTGAGATTAATTTACCTTTGAATATATACTTTAGGTAGTCTTCGTACATAGTATGATAAGTATGTACTTGAGGAATATTAAGCTTTTTTGAAATTTTTCTTGATATAAACATTGTAGAAAATTCTGTTTGAGAATGAATTATCTCCGGCTGCCATTCGATTATCTCTCTTATTAATTTATTATTAAAAGGACTTTTGCATCTCAATCCAGGGTATATATTTAATTTAAAGGATTTAAGATAATATATATCCCCTTCGATTCTTTCTTCCCCAGTAGAGGACAAGGTGATTATTTTTACTTCATGCCCCTTTTGCTTCAAATATTTATATAAATTATTAGTGGAAATTACTACTCCGTTAATCATAGGATAAAAAGTATCAGTTGAAATAAGTATTCTCATATGTACCGTCTCCCTAAACTCTTATTATTTTAGATATATGCACTATTATTGAAGAACATAAAATACCTAAGAACATTCCGCTTAAAACGTCTAAAGGATAATGTACCTTCAAATACAATCTTGAAAATCCAATTAAAATCGCTAAAATTATTACAATCACGCTGCTCCAGCCGTTCATGGCCACAAATATGCCCGCTGCTGCAAAAGAAGCTGCAGAATGACCCGATGGAAAAGAATATGTTATTAGCGGCATAATAATATCCAATAGCTGACTTTTTAAGTACTTGTCCATATATTCGAGGATTTTCAAATCCACCTTCTCTAAAGATTTTAACATATTCCTTCACCTCCTTATATTATTTATTAATAAATGTTTATTAATCTTTTTTAACACTTATATATTCTCCCGCCGCACTTAAAAGATAATGCTATCCCATTTTATTTAGTTAAATTTTTTTAAATTCATAACTGCTTTCTAAGTCACTTCCGCATTTTGAACAAAATTTATCTTCTTTATCTATAATGGAACCGCATTTATCGCATATTCTATTAATCTTATTGCCGCAAACAGTGCAATATATACTTTCTTTACTTTGAATTGATCCGCACTTGTCGCATATATTATTGGTTTGTTTATACATGGTATAAATAATTAATCCAACCAGATTAGTTATTAACACAAGCAACCCCCAAAGTGCAGAGTTAATATTTTTTTTGTTTGAATCCTTATATACCCACAAACAAAGTCCAATCCAATAAAGCATGAACATGATTGAAAAGACTGCAGCCAATATCTTTACACCTTCTCTTGCATAAGGTATAGAACTTGCTTCTCTTAAAATAAATATCTTTTCTCCTGTGAATTTATTTCCCAAGAAATTTACCAATTCTACTTTAGTAGACCCTAAAATTTGTTCATAATAGAAATCATCATCTATATCTGACACTATTTTTTCATGATTAGTTATATAGTCTCTATTTAATATAATATTATCTTCTGGTACCACTCTATAGATTATATCTTCATTAATATTGTCTTTTAAGTATATATTGCTAAATTCATAAGGTGTAAATATGAAAGTTTTAGTATCACCTACAATATTAGAATTAGACTTGTATATTATATTATTACTTTTATCTTCCACAATAACATTTACAATATCCTTGGATGATTTAGACAGCTTATCTAATTCAGCTTGAATTTCAACACCATATCCTTCATTCTTAAAGCTTCTAGAAATTCTTACGTAGTCCGCAGCCATATATATCTTGTCTCGCATAATATAGCTTATGAAGCCTCCACATAATAGAGTAGCCAGCAATAAAATTATTAGATATATCTTCACCGCTTTGTTGAAATTTATTTTATTAACAAAATTATCAAGAATTTTCATCTAAGTATCCCTCCTTTATGTGTAGTAAATAATGTTGTCAGTATTAATAAGGATACTCCTATCAAATACATCCATATTGAAATTAAATGGCTTACATCAAATAAACTAAAAATCACTTGAAGAATAAACGCTATGATAAATACTACACAGCTTATAAAGAATATTTTCTTTTGATTAGCTGCCCTTTTCTTTTCAGATAATTCAATGCATTTTATGCTTATTTCCTTATCCAAATTAGCCAGCAATATGGATGTTTCCTTCTTATCTATCTGCTTCAATTTAATCATCTCCTTCAAATACTTTTCTAAGTTTTATGATTCCATGATGAATTCGACTTTTTATTGTCTTAGATTCAAGCTCCAACTCTTTACCTATTTCTTTTAAAGTCATACCTTCAATATACTTCATCCTTATAGCTATTTTTTGTTCCTCTGGAAGTTTTTCCAGTTCTTTTTCTATATTCTCTGCTGTTACTTTAGTAATAATAAGTTCCTCTAGATTGCTACATTGTATTTTTAAATTTTCATCTATTGGTATGTTCCTTAATAACTTTTTATTTTTTCTATAATAGTCTATATAACAATTCCTGCAAACTGTAATAATGTAAGTGGAAAACTTTGACTTTCCGTGCACATCAAATTTTTCTATACTTCGTATTATTTTCATAAAGGTTTCCTGCACTAAATCCTCTGCTATATTTTCATCTTGACATATTTTCATCAAAAATTTGTATACATATGGATGATACCTAGTTATAAGTTTCTGGAAGGCATCCTTGTCTCCAGACTGGCATCTTTTTATTAACTTTTTCTCCTCCATATGCCACCACCTTTGTGCTTAAACTATAATCATAGGTTTCTATACATTATTACACGTAATAAAATTTATTAGGTTGCTATTATTTATTATTAAATTTCTTTTTATTATTTGGTTAATTAAAAAGCTATGCTAAATAAATTAAATCTAATAACTTATTTAACATAGCCTGATAAATTATAACCTTTTTCTATAATACTTTACTAGTAAAATTAAAACTTCTCTTTAGTTTTTTTAATTATTATAAATCCATATAACAGTGTTAGAATCCCTGCCATTAGAGGTATCATAGTCTCTGCAATTCCATTTACATAAGCATCTAGTAGCCTGTCCTCTAAAATCATACCAAAAGCAGTGTGAGCCAAAATAGCAGCCCCTATATATATAACAATCTTATATTTTCTCATTAAATTTGCTACTAATCTGCTTCCGAAGAAAAGTATTGGTATATTTAGCATTATACCAAATATAATAAGAAGCACATTGCCGTGAGCTGATGCTCCAATAGCAAGTACATTGTCAATGCTCATGCTTAAATCAGCGATTATAATGCTTAACACAGCCTTCATAAATTTATCCTGCGACTTTACTTCTCCGTGTTCTACCTCTTCTTCAGGCTTTATTAAATCCCAAGTTATCTTTATAAGCAGCAATCCACCTAAAAGTTTTATTGGAAGCCACTGAATCATCATCACATATGTAATAATGCAAGCAAATAATATTCTTAAAGCCACAGCACCAAAAATCCCCACAACCGATGCTTTTTTTGCGTATTCAGGTGATAAATTTTTAGTAGCCAAAGCTATTACACCCACATTATCTCCACTTAGCACTAAATCCAACAAAGTAATCTGCAATATACCAATAAGTATACCTAAAAACCATTCCATTATTTTTTCATCCTCTCGTTTATAGTAAATCATTTATAAAAATATCACAAAACTTATATTTTTAATAATTCTCTAAGCACATAACTTCTATCCAAGGAGCATCTTTAAAAAAATCATATTCAGTATTATATTTCTTAGCATAAACAACCCTAGATATTCCTGATGCTATAATAAGCTTTGAGCATTCCATACAAGGCTGAGCAGTTATGTAAATTGTAGCGTCTCTTCTTTCTTCAGGAGAGCATTCCATTACTGCGTTTACTTCTGCATGTATTGTTCTTCTGCAATGATTATCTATCATTAAACATCCCACATCTTCGCAATGCTCTAAAGATGATGGACTTCCATTATAGCCTGTCCCTTTTATTCTCTTATCCTTAACTATGACTGCTCCTACATGAAGTCTAGGACAAGTGCTTCTCTCTTTTACCATAAAGGCTATATCCATAAAATAGTTATCCCAGTTTTTTCTCATAAATTTTCCTCCACTTGTTTTACAGCTTAATATATATTATATATCAATAAAGTAACTAAATACAGATAACAAAGTATAAAACTTAAAATAAGTAGTGGAATAAATGGTGAATATTCATAATTTACTTTGAGTTTGGAAATAATAATTTTCAGTATAAAATATACTAATTTTAAATTTAGAAGGAGGTCTAATCATGTCAATATTCATTGTATCTATGCTTGCTAATCTAATATTAATTTTCGTTTCACTATTTATATTTAAGGCTATAATAAGAGGACCCATGCGGCATAAAATATATGAAAAGCTTATGAGTTCCTTTGCCAAATTTGTTATATTCACTTTTTTAGCCTCAGCCATAATAACATCTGCAGCTGCTTACATAATGTATAGAACAAGATATATAGCTTATGTAAATATTGTAGCTCCTGCTCTCGTATCCATTTTGGTTGGATTCATAGCCTCCACAGTACCCGTGAAAGGTGTTGGGGAAGAGGATAATAAGAATCCCAATAATAATTTCATTTAATATCTTTGCTAAGGCAGTAAAACAATTTTTGTTATACTGCCTTTTTAATTGAATTGATTAAATATTTTTTATATAATATACTTGTGGAAATTGTTTCGGGGTGTAGCGCAGAGGTAGCGCGCTGCGTTCGGGACGCAGATGTCGCAGGTTCAAATCCTGTCACCCCGACCATGCGGAGTGTCCTTATAGGATCTGAGTATCCTTTAAGGACACTCCCTTTTTTATCCGGCTTTTGCTTGGGAGTAGCTAAGTGCTACTCCTTTTCTCGTTTTTAAGCGTACATCCGTTTCTGGGATGCTCTCGCGCTCCGGCACGGTAAAGACTCCGATGCTACCATCCACTTTTTAAAAAGAGGATCAGCGGCTTTAATTGCAATTCGAATATTGAATTTATTCATTGGGTCAAAAGGACCCGAATAAGCTATAATAGCATAAAGGGATCAGAACACACGGGTTCTGGTCCCTTTATTGCAACTCGGCGGTCATCGTTTTAAAAACATTAGACCCGTGGCTTTGCGTCGCCGTCTTTTGACGGGTTTGCTATATAACGTTAGATTTTTACGCATACTCTTGCCTTATAAAGGCTAAAGCGATGAACAGAAAAAAACTCTAATTCGATAATCCGTTATTGGGTGTCCGGTGCCGCAAGAATAACAGTTCCCGAATACTTTGATTCAGATACAGCAAACTTTTTCAATTATATTGCAGAACCGCAATTTCCGGGAGAGCTTTGATATTTGATAAGTTTACTTCAAGCTCTTTATAATATTTCACATCTTTTTTTGAAACGGTTATAAATGTATCGACTTTTCCAAAGATGTGTCCGGGAATCCCCATTGCTTTTGTCCTGTAGTGCATCGGTATCACGACCGTCGGATTGAGCTGCTTCATGACTTCCGCTGCGCCGCTGGCATCCAGTGTGGCTCTCCCTCCTACGGGAAGGAGCAGTATGTCCACTTTCCCGACTTCCGTGATCTGTTCAGAACTTAACAGATGTCCCAGATCGCCGCAATGGCAGACATTTAATCCGTCTACCCTGAAATTATAGACGACATTTTTGCCTCTTTTTGCCCCGGAAACGTTGTCGTGAAAAGTCTGAACGCCTTTAATGTCGATTCCTTCCGGCGAAAACACTCCCGGTTCCCTGATAAGCACAAAGTCCCCCTTAACCGCGCCGACATTGTTATGGTCGCTGTGATTGTGGCTGATTGTGACAATATTCGCGTCAATCTCCGGCAATTTATAGCCGGACAAAGAGCCGAACATTTTGGAATACGGGTCCATGATGATTTTTGTGCCGTTTTCAGCGGTAAGCATGAAACACGATTGACCAAACCATTTTATATTCATGTAAATCTCCTCCTTATATAAAGCATCGCTCGTATTAATTAATTTGTAAATTTTTGCAAATTAATTATAGCTATTTACTTGAATAACTGTCCCATAAAGAAAATCCGCTGCTCAAGTAACGCAATACCATCAAAACCATTTTCATATTCTAGCTCATTCCTTTTCTAAGGATTCACTCAAAACGGCTTTGTCCCATTTTTTATACACTCTGAAATAGACCCATACAGCATTGAGGAACATCAATGCGCTGGTGATATAAAAAACATACTGGAAACTGAATCGTCCTGCAATCTGTCCACCTAAAACGGAACCTGCGGCAACTCCCAGATATCCAACCGACATGTTCAATCCGAAAATCCGGCCTGTGAGAAAATCCGGCGTAATCTTTTTAATCATGATACTGACGGACGGTGTTAGTCCTCCCATTGCAAATCCTAATAAGAAGCGAAGCACCAGTAGCTGCCAAGGATTTTTAACAAAAGCCTGAGGGATGTAAAGAACCCCGGCTGCTATTAGTGAAATCATAATTACCTTATGCGTGCCGATTTTGTCAGAAAGTTTTCCCAGCCTTGGAGCGGCGATAATATTTGAAAGTCCCGTAGCCGAGAAAACCAACCCAGAAATCAGTGCAATATGACTGGCGTTGGGGCTTAATTGAGATACATACTGAGTCATAATCGGCTCAATCGAATATAGCCCTATGCCCATGACAAAAAAGGTTATCAATATTACGACTGTCAGTTCTTTTTGCGGAACGGAATTCCATATTTCCCTCAACCCTTGTGATTTTTTATTATCCCGGACAAAGGATTCCTGTACAAATCGCAGAGTGATAAAAAAAGCGATCAAAAGGAGTCCGCTTATGATGAAAAATACGGCCTGTAAACCCAGAGTAGCTTCTATCAATCCACTGAGCGTAGGCCCCAATAAAGAACCGGCAACACCTGCGGTTGAAAGAGTCCCTAAGGCATAACCGACATGTTCCCTGTCCGTTTGCGTTGCAATCAACGTGTTGCAGGCTGTGCTGTATCCTGTAAAAGCTCCCTGTAACACGCTGAGCGCGATCAGAAAATATACGTTAGGAACGAAACCCATCAGTAAATAGATGATGCTCAGTCCAATAGCCGCCCGAAGGATCATCGGCTTTCGACCAACTATATCGGCGGCATGACCCCAGATCGGTGAGAATATCGCCGTAATTAGGTAAGTGATTCCGAAAGTAATTCCGGACAACTGCGACACCAACGATGTATTTTGAATACCAAGATGGCGGATATAAAGCGGTAGAATCGGTGCTACTTCGCTCATTCCGATTGCTGCGATGAAAACGCCGATCCAGCACACGTACAGATTTCTTTTCCAAATAGGCATAACTTTCCTCCTTCTAAAATAAAATCGCCCTCCATTTACCTTTTTATTTTAGAAGGAATAACGGTTGAAAGCCATACACAATTCTAAAATTCATACACATTCTTGCTATAAAATTCTTTTGGACTTAATCCTTCTATTCTTTTAAATATTCTACTGAAATAGAACTCGTTGGTGTATCCCAGCTCATATGCCACTTCTTTCACCTTTTTATTGTCCTCAATAAGCAACTCTTTGGCCTTTTCAATTTTCATTTTATTGAAATACGTAATGATCGGATAGCCCGTTGCTTCTTTGAATTCTCTGGATAGATAGAATGTGGATAATTTTGCTATCCCGGATAATTCCTCTAAGGTAATCTTCCTGTTGACATTCTGACACATATATTCTATGATCCGGTCGATCTTCAAAGATATAGCATGATTTTTGCTCTGCTTTATATTGTTTTGAGTAACCCAAATAAGCAATTGCCGAAGTAATGTTGCTGCAACAAACTCGTAACTTGGCCCCTTGTCATCCCAAGTATCCAGGAGTTTTCCAAACAGTTCTTCCAAAGGTGTATAGTCCGTTATCTTCTGGGCCAACGGCTGTCGTAAGATTTTGATATTCTCCTGATACTTCCATGTTCCGTCAGCATCGAGCTCCATACGCGAGCCACTAAAATGCACCGTCATATAACGCTCGGGTTTTTCAGCACGTGGTTCGATTGTTTGTTGAACACCCGGAGGAATATAGAACAGCATGCCCTTTTTCATCGGATATCTGTTTTGTCCAATCACGATATGACCGCTCCCCTCGCAAACAAAGATCATTTCGTGATGTTGCAATGTCCTTGTAACTCCGTACGGAACTATTACAGGGTCCTTTAATTTTTGCCTATTACAGTAATGTATTTGACATAATATATCTGTTACCATACGTTCCTCCAAGATCACACGAATACTCAGATTCGTAGTTTATTATAGAAGCATCTAGCTTTATTGTATCATATCTGATTATGCTATTAAGCCACGAGGTTTGATTCAAATTCACAATGATATAAAAGCACCTAAATTTTTCAGGAAAACACGTTGTTTCGTGTCGTTTTTGGATTTCGCTAAGTGGCAAGCAGGGCAACTGTGGCCACAGTTGCATATTTTATGGATTTTCCCTTGCGGTCATACCACAAAACTGCTTGTTGGGGCAAGCCGCCCCAAACCCTGCGACTTCGGGCCAACTTGGCCCGAAGTGACTTGTATACAAAAACACCGCCTATAGTCTCACTAAGGCGGTGTAAGTGTCAATTTTCTGTTTTTGGTGTAAATACTACTTGCAGATTGCCTGCAAACCGTTGATATTACTGGGTTTCTCCAAGCCCTATAATTTAACTCCGACCAAGATTGTAATCCACATTATTTTCTATCTTCCTACTATACATAAGGTATCCCATGAATATCATAAGAGATACAAAAGCGATTACTATTCCCTTTACAGTTCCTGAATACACATCATAAAACCCATGAAGAACTGCAGCAAAGAATATTCCAATAATCACTGTATTCCTCCGATTCATATCAATCCTTGTAGTTGCCACAGCAAACCATGCTGTAATTCCGCCCCATACAGCGTGAAATAGCGGTAAAGTCATAAATCTTACTATTTGAACTACTATAAGACTTCCATAATAAGACTCTATTGCATTTAAAGAATTTTTGTTATTTACAATTTGTCCATATGCATCTGAAAGAGAAACTATAGCTCCTCCCTGCCAATACATTATGGTATATTGAACAGCCTCAGCCAAAGCGAAACCAAGTCCCGACATTGCTCCTAAATACATAGCTTCTACCAAAGATTTTATATTATTTCTTCTTATTCCAAGTATAAGTACAGGCAATAGCTTACAGGTTTCCTCTAAAAGCCCTACACCAAAGACAAATCCTATAACTCTGAAAATATAAATATTGCTTTCTGTATTCTTGTATATAAATTGTACTATACCTATCTGTTGCATTATGATGAGTATAGGTACCCCTATCACAACTGTGAATACTGTATAAAGTATTCCTTTGCTCCACAGCTTCCATCCTGGTGATATCAATATAAATAGATTTATTGACCATAAAAGGCAGAAATAAGCTCCTAAAATCCACGCAATACTTTCCAACCTAAAATTGTAGAAAGAATTTAAATAGGAGATTAACATAGGAGTTAATCCAAAAATTAAAATCCATATAAATATTTTTCTCTTAAAATATGCTAGATTTAAAATTTCTTTTATTGGAAGTATAGAAATTCTATTATTCACTGCCATCACCACCTAATATTTTATCTTTTGATTTTTTTCATATACTTTATTTTTTCTTCAAGTTTCGCTCCTCTTCCTGCAGCGCTGCATATAGATATGATAACTAATCCAATTATCATACCTAAAATAAAGATAATAATATTCATAACATCCTCCATAAGAAGTAATCATAAAGTCTAATTCTTCTTTATGTTCAGCATTTAAAATGACATATCATTATTTTTGTACAATTACCCTAAAAATATTCAAGTAAATACTATTTATATGATACCTGCATAAATATAATTTTTAATTATGCATACAATATAAAAAAATGGCTATATTCTAAATAACTGTTTATTAATCACTTATTTAGAGCAAAAGCTAAAAATGAACTTTTGTTTTAGTATAAATTTCTAAGTATTAGGAGGAAATATGAAACAAGAATATGAAAAAATTTTTAAGCGTTTAGTTAAGGCTTATTTTGATGACAAATTTGAAACTACTGTGGAGGATATTATTAATGAAGGAGTTGATAAAACTAAGCTTGCAGCTGTAGTAGCTTCTCTCTGCGGAGTTGATGCAGATTATAATTCAAATTACGTAGAAAACTTAAAAAATGCTATATCTAAATACAGCTCAAGTCACCAGATAGTAAGTAAATTTGAAGATTGTTCAGATTGCAAAGGAAGCAGCGATTCAGAACTTACTGATTGTCAAAAAAGTTGTCCATTTTACGCTATAATAATAAATCCAGATACTGGTATGCCCTACATAGATATTGAAAGATGCAGTCAATGCGGAATGTGCGTAGATGCCTGCAAAAATGGCCATATAACTGATAAGGTCGAGTTTATTCCATTTGCAAATTTGTTAAAAGAAAAAGTTCCAGTAATAGCTGCCGTTGCTCCAGCCATATATGGTCAATTTGGCGATTCAGTAACTTTAAATCAACTTAGAACAGCTTTTAAACGCATTGGTTTCACAGATATGGTGGAAGTAGCTTTTTTCGCTGATATGCTAACCTTAAAAGAAGCAGTTGAATTTGATCATTTAGTAAAGGATAAAAATGATTTAATGATAACCTCTTGCTGCTGTCCCATGTGGGTTGCAATGTTAAAAAGAGTATATGGAGATTTAGTAAAGCATGTTTCTCCTTCTGTTTCTCCAATGATAGCTGCCGGAAGAGTTATAAAACAGCTAAATCCTCAATGCAAAGTAGTATTTGTAGGGCCTTGCATAGCCAAAAAAGCTGAAGCTAAAGAAAAAGATCTCATAGGTGACATAGATTATGTACTTACCTTTGAAGAATTGCGCCTTATATTTGAAGCCTTAGATATAAAACCAGAAGAACTTCCTGAAACAGACACTTCAGAATATGCTTCAAGAGGCGGAAGATTATATGGAAGAGTTGGAGGTGTATCAACTTCTATAAGCGAAGCTATACAAGAATTATTTCCAGATAAATATGAAACGCTGAAAACAATGCACGTAAGCGGAGTTAAAAATTGTAAGGAAGTACTTGAAAAAGCTCAAAAGGAAGGAATAAATGCTAATTTTCTAGAAGGTATGGGCTGCGTAGGAGGATGCGTTGGTGGTCCAAAAGCTATAATACCAATGGAAAAAGGAACAGATTTATTGAATGATTTATGTGATAAATCTAAAATAAAGGTTTCTTCTCATAGTGAAAGAATGAAAGATATACTTCAAAGATTAGGAATTGATTCTGTTGATGATATAAAAAACAAAAGAAATCTTGAAATATTAGAAAGAGATTTCTAATATTATACGTAAATATGTGACAATACTATATTAATAACGCCTAATTATTTAAGCTCTGTTTTATCAGTATTTATTTTTATTCTGATTTAAAATAGAGCTATTATTTAAAATAAAGCTAAAAATTACACTTTCTTAATTTGCTTTTAATATATTGATGGTAGTATGAATTTACAAATATATTAAAGGTGGTTATTGTATGTTAAAACTCATTAAAAATAGTGACCTACAATTACTGTTGTTTATAAATCAAGGTATAAAATGCAAGCTTCTTGATAAGCTATTTCCATCCATAACCTACCTTGGTTCAGTTCCATTTTCTATATTATTTTGTCTGGTATCTTTTTTACATCCATCTCATAATTTCAAAATTGCTGGTTTAAAAATAGCAGTTAGTTTAATAATATCTACTTTAATATGCCAAATTCTAAAAAGGAAATTCGTACGAACTCGTCCCTTTGACTTAGTTGATGGTATATATATTAATAAAATTCAAATTGATAAATATTCTTTTCCATCTGGACATACCACTGCAGCTTTTTCTATAGCTGTTTCTTTGGCAGTTACTTATACTTATTTCGCACCTATTGTAATGGCTTTATCTACATTAGTAGGACTATCAAGGATATATCTAGGCGTTCACTATCCTAGTGATGTATTAGCGGGAAGCTTTATAGGAACTATTATTTCTACAATCGTAACAAGCTCTTTCTAAGGCAAGCATTAAAACCATTTATTATTTTCAATTATAATGTTATACTTAATAAGAGGTGATTTGATGCTAAAAGATATTAAAGCTGCTATATTTGACTTAGATGGTACGCTAGTTGATTCTATGTGGGTATGGGAAAAAATTGATATTGAATATTTAAAAAATAAAAATATCGAATTGCCTAGTGATCTTAGAGACTGTATTTCTCATTTAAGCTTCGATGAATCTGCTAGGTATTTTAAAGATAGATTTAATATATCAGAATCAGTAGATGTTATAAAATCCGAATGGAATGACATGGCTGTTAATGAATATGCTCACAGAGTTAAATTAAAACCTGGTGTGAAAAATTTTTTATCTAAACTAAAAAATAATAATATTAAAATAGGACTAGCCACAAGTAATTCACCGCAATTATTGGAACTAGCACTAAAAAATAATGGTATATATGAATATTTTGATTCTATTACTACCACTAATGAAGTTACTGTTGGAAAAGACAAGCCTGATGTATATCTTTTATCAGCTAAAAAAATGGGAGTATCTCCATCTAATTGTCTAGTTTTTGAAGATATACTACCTGCCGTTAAAGGAGCTACTCTTGCAGGAATGAGGGTCATAGGTATTAAAGATGATGCTTCTTCACATCAATGGGCGGAAATTTCTAAAATAACTTATAATCTTATAAATGATTTTACCGAAATAGCGTAAAAAAGAGCTCTTTTGCCAATTTGTATATGGTAAATGAGCTCTTTTATTATTACTTATATTCTACATCATATTTTTTCTTTAAATCATTTACTAAATTTAAGTACATTGCGTTCTGTCTCTGATTTACAAGATTATTGCCTATCATATTTTTAACAGCTTCATAATCTTTTTCAGCTGCAGGCTTTTTCTCTTCTAATTTTATTATGTGATATCCGAATTGAGTTTTAACTGGTTCACTTACTTCTCCCACATTTAAAGCGAAAGCTGCTGCTTCAAATTCAGGAACCATTTGACCTCTTGTAAAGAAGCCTAAATCTCCACCTCTCTGATTAGATGGGCATGTTGAATATTCTACTGCTGCTTCTGCAAAATCCAATCCATTTTTTATCTTTTCATGTATTGAATTTGCTTCATTTAAATCAGCTACTAATATATGTCTAGCTCTTACGCTTTCTTTTTCCTGGAACATTTCTTTGTTTGCTTCATAGAAATTTTTCATTTCTTCTTCCTTAACGGCTGCCTTAGAAAGAACTTTTGTTATTGTATGCTGTGTTAACAATTCTTTTTTCATCATCTCTACATTTTCTTTATATAAGTCATCTTCATAAAACTTTTCTTCCATAGCAAAATTATATATTAATTCAAAGCTTACTAATTGCTCCAAAAGCTGTTTCATTCCTTCTTCTGTTCTATATTCAGCTTGTCGCTCTGCTGGAATTCTTGAAAGAGTATTATATAAATCCTGTTCAGTTATTTTTCTTCCCAATACCTCTGCCAAAACTTTATTATCCATTTCAATTCTCCTTGTATTATAATATTTCAAGTTTTTTAACATATACTTCTACATTTTAGCATTACTAATTTTTAAAGTCAATGAAGCCATTTTAAAACATAATATCTGTCTATAAATAAAAAAATAAAACCTAAGCTTATGCTTAGGTTTTGGTGGCCAGACCAGGAATCGAACCAGGGACACGAGGATTTTCAGTCCTCTGCTCTACCGACTGAGCTATCTGGCCTTATGTAATTTGGCTTTAAGCCAACCTGGCAACATCCTACCCTTCCACCCAGTCACCCGGGCAGTACTCTCGGCGATACAGCGTTTAACCATCGTGTTCGGAATGGGAACGGGTGTAGCAGCTGTTCCATAATCACCAGATAAAGAAAGAAATGTTATTCTTTCAAAATTGCACATAAGAATTATTAGGTCAAGCCCTCGACCAATTAGTACTAGTCAGCTGAATACATTACTGTACTTACACCTCTAGCCTATCAACCATGTGTT